>CAWFUE010000057.1:0-74168 GCA_963818905.1 uncultured Acidobacteriaceae bacterium | reverse complement strand
GCGCCACGGTTGCGATGGGAGCGGATTCGCGACGCTGCCGCTGCTGACCCCGGATTCGTCGAACATTCTCCAGTTGCTGCTCGACATGACGGATCCGCCGATAGATTTTGCGACGGTCGGTTTCCAGCTGGGTTTCGCCCGGGCCGCGGGTGCCGATTCCGCCGCCGAGCTGCGACATCTCGACGCCACGTCCGGTCAGTCGCGGCAGCAAATATTTCAGCTGCGCCAGTTCTACCTGGAGCTGACCTTCGCGAGTGCGCGCGTGACGGGCAAAAATATCCAGGATAAGTTGGGTGCGGTCGATGACACGTGCGTCCAACTCGCGCTCAAGATTGCGCTGCTGCGAACGCGACAGTTCGTGGTCGAAAATCACTATCTCAGGAGCCGTGGAAGCGACGGCGTCCTTGAGCTCTTGCAGCTTGCCCGATCCGATGAGGGTTGCCGGATCCGGCTTCGGCCTCCGCTGCAGAATTTCTCCGGCAATCGCTGCGCCCGCGCTGAGAGCCAGTTCGCGCAGCTCCGACATCGACTCTTTCGCGGAGAACTCCCCCGAACCGGAATCTGCCACCGAGGAAGCAGCGGCATTCCGCGCAAGGCGAGCGCCTGGCGGGATCTTTCCAGATTGCCGGGAATGGGACGCAGCGTTCTCGGCGGCGGGCTCGCCCGCATTGGAAGATCGCTGCTCTCCCGGTTTTGCGGCGCCGCGCGTGGAGAACTCTACGCCAACCAGAAACGCCCGTTCCGGCTGGTTTCCGCCGGTGAGCCGGGTGCGGCTCCTTGCTTCCGGCGATGTCCCCCGCGCGTCCGAAATAAGCTAATCCTCAGGAACCGGCACGGTGCTTCCCTCCGGCATCGGAGCGGAAGTGGACGCCATCGAACGCGCTTCACCGTGGCGCTCAGCGTGGCCGGCAACGCGCGACATCACAACCGTAGAGATGGCGTGCTTGAAGATCAGTTGTTCCTGATTGTTGGTCTCCAAGACGACCGAATACTTGTCGAACGAGCGAATCCTGCCCGTCAGTTTCACCCCGCTGAGGAGATAGATAGTAATGACTGATTTATCTTTGCGGGCCGTATTCAGGAAGGAATCCTGAATGTTCTGTGCTGGCTTGCTTTCCATAGGTCCCTCTCCGCTAACCTGCAAAAAACAGCACATCCCCAGAGTTCGTGGCCCCATACGAACGGAGGGTCTGTCGAGAATAACCGCCGCCCGCCGATTATTACAAACACAAGAAAGACCGGCGAGTGGATAAATTTCAACTAGTTTACGATAAGCTCGCACGATTTTGATTTCAACTGCAAGGCGCACACAGCTCAGTGATGTAGAATTCGCCCACCTGCTGAACTCGGAATCTGTGGCACGAGGGCAGTCCGGAGAACCAATGACTGGTATCGCTCTAATTACTACTCCCTGGATCGGCTTTCCTGGAGGCGAACAGGCCACGCTCATTGTGATGCGCTGGATCCACTTCGTCGCCGGCATAACCTGGATCGGATTGCTTTATTTCTTCAACCTGGTCAACTTTCCCTTCTTGCAGGAGCTCGATGCGAAGCAGCGGGCCGTGGTGATTCCAAGGCTGATGCCAAAGGCGATGTGGTGGTTCCGCTGGAGCGCCCTGATAACCGTCCTGGTGGGTTTTGGCTACTGGAACCACATGGTCGCCGAGAATGCGCGCGCCGCAATTTCGGCCGGCGAAACCGCATCCGCCGGCCGCGTGATCGGTAGCTTTGTCGTCATATGGACGCTGGCTTTCGTCGTCGAGATGGGACTGCTGATGTCGCCGGCGGATATTCTGCGCAAAGGTCCGGTGCTCGGAATCATCATGGCGGTGGTGCTCGTTGCGGCGGCCTACATTTTCCTCAGCGTGAACGAGCAGGGATGGGAGAACAATGGCACGCTGGCAATCGGCATTGGCGGCGGCCTGGGCTGGTTCATGATGCTGAACGTGTGGGGCATCGTCTGGCGCATGCAGAAGAAAATCATTCGCTGGACCGAGGAAAGCGTGGCGAAGGGCACGGCCATGCCGGCGGAAGCAGCCAAAGCTGCGCGCTTGACGTTTCTGTGTGCGCGGCTGAATTTCTGGGTCTCATTTCCCATGCTGTTCTTCATGGGTGCGTCGAGCCATTACATGATGTTTGTGGGGAGATGAGGACGCGTGCGCAATCCAAAATATCCAGCACGGATGCCCCGTTCTAGCCATCTCCTGGCTAGGGCAGGCGGTAGCGTGGAGTCGTGCCCCGACACCAAACCGATTATGCATTGACTGCTAGAATCGAAGTTTCATCATGCCGCTGAACACTGTACCGAAGTCTGCTGTTTCGCCTGTCGCGTCGTCGAGTGCGCCCGTTCCCATGCTCGACTTGAAACGGCAGTACGAAAGCATCAAAGAGGAAATCGCCGAGGCGATGGAAAGGGTGCTGTCATCGCAACACTTCATTGGCGGGCCGGAGTTGGAGGGATTCGAGCGCGAGTCGGCGGAGTATCTGGGAGCGCGCGCCAGCATCGGCTGCGCCTCCGGCACGGACGCGTTGTGGCTCGCCCTGCGCGCCTGCGGCGTCGAGGAGAACAGCAGCGTCATTACCACGCCGTTCAGCTTCTTCGCGTCCGTGAGTTCGATTGTGCGTTGTGGGGCGACTCCCATTTTGGCCGACATCGATCCTGGGACGCTCAATCTCGATCCCGCGAAGGTGGAGGCCGCGTTGAAGCGTGGACGCAGCCAGAACATTCGCGCCGTCATGCCCGTGCACCTCTATGGGCAATGCGCGGACATAGACCGCTTTGGCAAGCTCGCGGATACGTACAAGGTCGCAATTGTAGAGGACGCGGCGCAGGCCTTCGGCGCCGGATGGAAAGGAAAGAAAGCCGGCACGCTGGGCAAAGCGACAGCGTTCAGTTTCTATCCCACCAAGAATCTCAGCGCCTACGGCGACGGCGGCTGCGTCACTACCGACGACGAGCACATCGCAGCGCATGTGCGCCGCTTGCGCAATCACGGCAGCGATCGCCGCTACTACCACGAAGAGATCGGCTGGAACAGCCGGCTGGACGCGATCCAGGCCGCGGTGCTGCGGGTGAAGCTGAAGCACATCGACGACTGGAACCAGCGGCGCCGGATCGTTGCCTGCCGCTATCATGGCCTGTTTGCCGCCGCGGGTTTGGTACAGGCCGAGGCGTCCAGCGTCAGCCAGCAAGCGCCGATTGTGCTGTTGTCGTCGCTGCCGGATGCGCACCACATCTATCACCAATTCGTCGTGCGGGCCTGGCGACGCGACGAATTGCGAGCTTTCTTGACCGAGCGAGGCATCGGCAGCGAAATTTATTACCCTGTACCGCTGCATCTCCAGAAATGCTTCGCGTATCTTGGCTACCGGGCAGGCGATTTGCCGGTGTCGGAGCGGACGGCCAAGGAAGTGCTTGCGCTACCTATCTTTCCCGAGCTGCGAGAGGACGAGCAGCAGCGCGTCCTAGCCGGGATCGCGGATTTCTACAGTCGCTGAGATCCATTGGGTTCCTGCTTCTCTGTGCGATGTTGCATGCTTGTTGCCATGGTGCAAGGCCACGTTCAGGACCCCATCCGCGTCCTGAATGTCGACGATAACGAGATACAGCGTTATTCGACGACCCGTGTGCTGATGTCTGCTGGATTCGAAGTAGTTGAAGCCTGCAATGCCAAAGAAGCGCTTTCCCTGGCAACAGGCGAGACAGATTTGATTGTTCTCGGTGTGGACTTGCCGGATATTGACGGCTTCGAGTTAACCCGCACTTTGAAGAGGCAGTCGGCCAGCAGCCCGGATACCTGTCGTTCATCTGGCAACCTTCACCCTTTGAGGTCTGTTCGCATTGATAACTGAACATCGTATGAACCTACCTGATGAATTTGACTTCGAAGCCGGGACTACGTGCTCCCGGAAGCATCAACTATGACTGAAGTCACAGCGGACGCTTTGCTCACGCTGTCCTCGCTGCTTTTTTTGATTTCGATCTCACTCGGCAATTCCGGGCTATGCGAGGCTCGCTCGAAAATCCCCTGCCGCGGTCCGCAGAAGCTGCCACATTGCCCGGCGCAGTCAGCATTCCTTTGCCGGTGTGACTTTGGTCATTCCCCTGAACCTGCCGTAGTCCTCTAATAGAGTTGACCATTAAGTGGTAGGACCAGAATCGACCGTCGATGTTAGATTCACCGGGAGCAGTTCATGAAGCAGCCGTCTTCTTCTACTTCAACACTTCAACTCGCACTGGGCACGGGCGCATTCGCGCTGTGCTTTGCCGTATTCGGTTCCATGTCGGCGATGATGCCGATCATCAGCAAGCACATGGCGCTCACCCCTGTCCAAAAGAGCGTCGCGATCGCGATCCCCGTGCTGCTGGGATCGCTTGGCCGCATTCCCCTGGGAATTCTGACCGACCGCTTCGGCGGCCGCATCGTCTTCAGCCTGGTAATGTTGTTCTCCATCGTGCCGGCGTTTCTGATGGGAGGCGTCAGCAGCTACGCGCAACTGCTTGCTTATGGATTCTTCATCGGTGTAGCTTTGGCCAGCTTCTCAGTTGGGGTTGCGTTTGTGAATGGATGGTACCCGCCGGAGCGTCAGGGTTTCGCTCTGGGAGTTTACGGTGCCGGGAATATCGGCCAGTCGCTCGCGGCTTATGGATCGCCGGTTTTGGCAGCCGCGATTGGTTTCAAGTGGGGATTCTGGACCTTCGGCCTACTGCTTTCCATTTGGCTGGTGATTTTCATTTTCATGGCGCGCAACGCCCCCAACCGCGGACCGGCGAAATCTTTCGCTGAGATTGTTCAACCGCTGAGCGATAAGCGCAGCTGGGTCCTGAGCCTCTACTACTTTCTGACATTCGGAGGCTTCGTGGCCATGGCCGTTTACCTCCCAACATTACTCACAGAAGTGTTCAGGCTCACACCTCAGGACGCTGGCTTCCGCACCGCCGGTTTCGTTGTGCTGGCAACTCTAATGAGGCCAGTTGGCGGTACGCTGGCCGACAAAATAGGCGGGCGCGCAGTGCTGACGTGGGTGTTCCCCGCGACGGCATTCATGGCGATCTTCCTCGCGTGTCCTCTCATGTCGACCTTCACTGTCGGCGCGCTGGGGATGGCCGCTGCGATTGGACTGGGCAACGGCGCGGTCTTTAAGCTGGTGCCGGAGTACTTTCCCAAATCCGTGGGCGGAGTAACTGGACTGGTGGGCGCAGCGGGCGGCCTGGGCGGCTTCTTCCCTCCGCTGATGTTAGGCGTGATCAGACAGCAGACGGGATCATTTACACTGGGTTTCATCCTGCTAAGTGGCTTTGCCCTGTTTTGTCTGGTGGTTCTGCTACGAGCTTCGGCCACGTGCAAGCTGGCAGTCGCACCTGGTTGTTGATTTATGTATTCCCACAAGCCCATCAATCTTTGCCCGCGCGGTTCTGATACGGCGCACGCTTTGGCTTGGGGTCTGACCGTCGCTGCCCTGCTCATCGCCGGCATCGTAGTTGGCAGCCGAGGCTTAAGGGATTTCGATCCCGCGTTGGTCTCGTATGCGGGCGCTACTGTTTTTGCAGGCTTCGGTCTTGGGTATCGGTATGCGATGTGGCTGCGACGGCCGCCAACACGGCTGTACTGGTTTCGCGGCTGGCAGATCTTCCTCCAGCCAACAAAATTGCCTCAGAACCTGGCGCGACTGGCCCGAATCTTCTGGAACAACGTGCTGCTGCAACGCTTCATCGAGAAGCGCTCCAAAACGCGCTGGACGGCACACTGGTTTCTGGCGTGGGGCTGCCTGATCGCGGCCGCGGTGACGTTTCCGTTGTCGTTCGGATGGATTCGCTTTGAAACCGCTCCTAATAATCAGCAGATTTATCGCGCGTTCGTTTTCGGCATTCACGTCGGCAGTTTTCCGCTCGACAGCTTCATTGCGCCGTTGGCGTTCAACATCCTCGATATCTGCGCCGTGATGGTGCTCATCGGAGTCTTTGTCGCGATGTGGCGGCGCGGCCGTGACCGCGGCGCGATGAGCGTGCAGCAGTTCTCCAACGATCTGCTTCCACTCATCCTCCTGTTCGCCATTTCGGTCACTGGGCTGTTTCTAACGGCATCCACCCACCTGATGCGCGGCTTGCATTATGTGTTTCTGTCGCAGTTGCACGCAGTGACGGTGATCTTTACGCTGCTGTACTTGCCATTCGGGAAGTTCTTCCACCTCTTCCAACGCCCGGCGCAGCTCGGCGTCGATTTCTATAAGCGTGCCGGCGAGGAGGGTGGTCCGGCACAGTGTGCTCGATGCGGTCAGCCCTTCGCGTCGCAGCTACAAGTGGATGACTTGAAAGCCGTCCAATCCGCGCTCGGCATTCGCTACCAGATGCAGGATGGAACGCATTATCAGAATGTATGCCCACAGTGCCGCCGCAAGAATCTGGCGCTCACTCAGGATGCGATGTGGCGAACACCCCAAGCCGAGCTGGAGCTATTCGAAGGGCTGTGATTCATGGCGAAACTTCCCATTGAAATTCCGGAGCTGGTAAAGCAATTCGGCCCCACGCTCAATCGCGTCCCCGCGGGCGGATGGGTTGCCAGCGAAGAAGAAGACAAGATGGTCAAGACCCACTGCTGTTTCTGCGGACAGCAGTGTGGTATTCAGCTACGTGTCCGCGACAACAAAGTTGTCGGGTGGGAGCCGTGGGAGGATTTTCCGTTCAATTTCGGCAAGCTGTGTCCCAAAGGTGTGAAGCGCTACATGCAGGACGAGCACCCCGACCGACTCAAGCACCCTTTGCAGCGTGTAGAGGCCAGAGGTTTCGAGCCCATCAGTTGGGACACCGCGCTTACCAGAGTGGTGAGCGAAATCAAGAGAATTCAGCAGACCTACGGCAAGGATGCCTTCGCGCTGCTGACGGGCGCGTCTCTGACCAACGAAAAAGCCTACTTGATAGGGAAGTTTGCGCGGGTCGCCCTGCGCACTGCGAATATCGATTACAACGGCCGGCTGTGCATGGTATCCGCGGGCGCTGCATCCAAGAAAGTCTTTGGCATCGACCGAAGTGCGAACCCCTGGTCCGATCTTCCCAAGGCCAAGGTGATCCTGGCGGCCGGTGCCAACGTCGCCGAATGTGCCCCCATCACCACTGATTATCTCTGGCAGGCGCGGGAGAACGGCGCCAAGCTGATCATCCTCGATCCGCGTCTCACGCCGATCGCTCGCAATGCCGATTTGTACATTCCCGTGCGCTCCGGAGGAGATATCGGCGTTTTCAATGGAATGCTCCATGTGATGGTCGAGCGCGGCTGGGTCGACCGCGACTTCATCGCGCAGCACACAACCGGTTTTGAGGAAGTGGCCGCAGCAGTCAAGAAGTACACTCCTGAGTACTCGTCGAAGATTGCCGGAGTTTCCGCGGAGATGATCGTGCGCGCGGCCGAGATGTGGGGGCCAGCACCGACCAGCTTCCTGCTGCACGCTCGCGGCATCGAACACCACAGCAAAGGTGTCGATAACTGCATTGCCGCGATGAATCTGGTGGTCGCCAGCGGACGTATTGGCCGCGAAGGATGCGGCTATGCCATGATCACCGGCCAGGGCAACGGTCAGGGAGCACGCGAGCAAGGGCAGAAATGCGATCAACTTCCGGGCGCTCGCGACATCTCCAATCCTGAGCACCGCAATTACATAGCCGGAGTCTGGGGCGTGCCGGAAGAATCGATCCCGGGCAAAGGTCTCTCCGCCGTTCCGCTCGTCGAAGCCATTCATGACGGCAGGATCAAAGGACTCATTTCCATCTGCTTCAATCCCTCTGTTTCCCTGCCTGACGCCAATTTCACCCGTGCCGCGTTGGAGAAGCTGGAGTTCTACGTCAACATCGATTTCTTTCTCTCCGAGACCGCGCGCTATGCGGACGTCGTACTGCCCGGGTCGCTCATGGAAGAAGATGAAGGCACCACAACCAATGTCGAGGGCCGCGTCATCCGCCATCGCAAGGTTGTGAACCCGCCCGGAGAGGCACGCGAGGACTGGAAGATCATCTGCGAGATCGCGCAACGTCTAGACCAGGGCGATAAGTTCAGCTACAACTCTCCGCACGACATTTTCGAAGAATTGCGCGTCGCCTCTAAGGGCGGCGTCTCTGACTATTACGGCATCACCTGGGAGCGGATCGAGAACGAGTACGGGATCTTCTGGCCTTGTCCGGAGATCGGACATCCGGGCACGCCGCGTTTGTATGAAGGCGGCAAGTTTGGGCATCCAGACGGCAGGGCGCACTTCATCCCAATTGAGTGGCGGCCTTCGGCGGAAATGCCGGATGATGAATATCCCATCATCCTGACCACTGGCCGCGTGGTTTCGCACTTCTTATCAGGCACGCAAACCCGGCGCATTGGTGCCCTTGTGGACCAGTATTCGCAGCCGATGTGCGAAATGCATCCGCGCCTGGCGGAGAAGCTTGGAATCCAGGACGGAGACTTCGTCAAAGTTGAGAGCCGTCGCGGGCAAGTTGTCGTACATGCCACAGTGGTGAAGACGATTCGACCGGACACAGTCTTCATTCCGTATCACTGGCCGCTTGATCGCTCGGCCAACAACATGACGATCCGCGCCATCGATCCGGTGTCCAACATTCCCGAGTTCAAGATTTGCGCAGTCCGCGTCAGCAAGGCCGAGGAGCCCACCGATCCGATCGCTCAGCTTGAAGTGCAGGCCGGAGGGATTCGTTGAGCGAGCGTGGCTTCTATATCGATTACTCGCGCTGTATCGGTTGCGAGTCGTGCGTGCAGGCATGCGCCGAATGCGACACCCATCGTGGCGTCTCGATGATCCATCTGGAGACAATTCAACGCAGCGAGAGCGTGCAGACCGCGCCCCAGGTTTGCATGCATTGCGAAGACCCGATCTGCGCTCGCGTGTGTCCGGCCGATGCCATTAAGAAGACGCCGGACGGCGTAGTGCAGAGTTCGCTGAAGCCACGCTGCATCGGCTGTTCCAATTGCGTGCTGTCGTGCCCCTTCGGCGTCCCCAAGTACCAGGTTGAAATCGACCAGATGATGAAATGCGATATGTGTTACGACCGCACAAGCGTTGACAAGAAACCGATGTGCGCCACCGTCTGTCCTTCCGGTGCGCTGACGTTTGCTACGGCCGAGGAGATTCAGCGTTCAAGGCGAGGAATTGCCATTAACAGTTGGAGGTTTGGTAACGAAGAAGTGAGAACCAAAGTGTTCGTGATTGTGCCGCGCGACGTGGAGCGCGTAAATGTGAGTCTCGTCCAGATTTCGCCGACGCCCTCAGCTCTGCCCAACGATCCCTATGACGTCGCGCTCATGTTGGAGGGCATGGAATGAATCGTCCTGCTGATTCGCATATTGAAAACCAAGGCTGCGCAGGCTGCCAAGCCTCCAAGACGCCACAGTGGCGCCAGGATTTTCCCATCGAGTGGGAAGGTGACCATTATGTGAGCCGCCGCGAGATGGTGAAGTTTCTCACCTTGGGCTCGCTGCTGCTGGCGTCGGCAAATTGGGCAACGGTCATAGCCAGTAAGCTGCTGCATCGCGGCTCCCATATTGAACGCTATGTCGGCTCCGCCGCCTTACTAGCCAAGACCGGCTCGATGCTCTTCCGATATCCCACAGGCGAAGACCCATGTATTGCGGTGAGCACTCCGGACGGCAAGCTGGTTGCGTATTCGCAGGTGTGTACGCACCTGTCCTGTGCCGTGATTTATGACAAGGCCGAGAGTGGCTTTTTCTGCCCGTGTCACCATGGCTTGTTCAATCTCGCGGGAGAGCCCGTCGCCGGACCGCCAACTCGCCCGCTGCCTCGAGTCACGCTGGAACAGCGTGGAGACCAAATCTACGCTACTGGGATGGAGGACTGATGAGCCTTCGAAAACAAGGAACTACATTGTTCGCGGCAATTCTCGTGCTGGTTGCCTCAGCTGTAGTATTGCAACTGTGGCTTTTGACCGTCTCCATGGAAGCCTTGCTCGGCGGTCAATATAAGACCCTGGTTCCCGCGGCTGCAGGTTCGACGTTGTTGTTGGCGGTGAATGCCGGGCTGCTGCGTTACGTCTTCCGGTTCGACCAGGATGTGCGCGGAAAATAAGAATCTTATATGTAGACCACGCTCCCAGTCGCATTTCAGCGGCTGTTGATTTATTAGCGTTCATGAGTTTGCCATGAAGGATGGGGTTCGCCATCAGGTCATCTAATAGAGTGGGAGAATTTCCGAAACATGCCAGTACAAATCGGAGCGACGGTCCACAACTTTTCTGATCCCATTGGATTGCTTTCCGATTGTCATCGCCGCATCGAGGTGGTTTCTTCGTTCATTGCAGGTAATCGCGGCAGGGTTGAGTGAACCTCCAGGGGATGAAACGCGAACCCCTTTAAATTCCGCTTTGCGCTACTTTCGCGAAGCTGCGCCGAAGCATAATGTCGACGAGGAAGAATCTCTTTTCCCTCGCTTGCGGCAAACAGAGGACCCGCGAGCGCAATCCGCACTCAATAAGCTAACGGCTCTCGAAGACGAGCACCGCTGGGCTACCCCTCTGCACGAGGATATCGATCAACTTGGAAAAAGGTACTTGTCGGAGAGACAGCTGTCAGCAGCGGAGATCGCCGCCTTCCGCAGCGCGATTGACCGGCTCGCATCGATGTACCGCCAACACATCGCCATTGAGGATGATTTGATATTTCCCTGTGCGGTTCAGGTGCTTTCGCAGGGAGACAAAGATGCGATCGCTAAGGAGATGGCGAGCAGGAGAAATCTGTCAAGCCTTGCAAACTCGAAGTGACGCACTATATCCTCGCCTGAATCGCCTTATCAAAACGCAACTCTCGGTCGATTGCGCAGCGGCCGGCGACGTCTCCACCTGCTTCACCCATTCGAATGTACCGTGCCATTCGGAGACGGCTTCTGTAAGACTAAGATTTATTTCTTAACTGCTTCTTTCTCCAGCGTCTCCAATTCGCGGGCCAGCTGCTCGGCTTGATCTCGAAGCTGGTGTAGGCGCTCGGCCAGCGAGGGAAGGTTCTTCTCGCTCGTCGTCGCGGCTTGAGGGGCAGCGGAGGCGGCAACAGTCACTGGCGTCGGTGCTGCCGTCAAATCGGCCAGAGCCTCGTCGAAGGTATCCTTGTAGATCAGGCGGTCGCCCATCGCCAGGACTACTTTCTTGAGCTGCGGCATACGCGCTTCGGTGGCCTGAATATAAATCGATTCCAGATAGAGAAAACCACCGGTTACAGGCAGAGCGATGATGTTTCCCCGCAGGACGCGCGAGCCCTGCTGGTTCCATAGAGTCAGATCTTTGGAGATGTTCTGATCCTGATCGATGCGCGATTCGATCTGCATGGGCCCATACATCAATTGCTGCTTGGGAAGCTGGTAAAAGATCAGTTGCCCTAAATGATCGCCATCACATCGAGCGGCCATCCATCCAATCAAATTGTCCTTGCCACGCGGCGTAAACGGAAGAATCAGCAAGTACTCTGATTCCTTCTCGCCGGGCAATGTAGCGACGACATAGGTCGGCGCTATCGGTTCCGGTTGTCCGGACTGGCTGAACAGATCGCGGGCAATCTCCCATATGTCTTCCTTGTTGTAGAACACCTGGGGATCACGCATATGAAAGATCCGATATGCCTCTGCCTGCGTGCGAAACATAGCTTCCGGATAGCGGGCATGCCGGCGCAGATCGGCGGGCATCTCTGAAGCAGGGCGGAACAACTGTGGGAATAACTTCTGGTAGGCCTGGATGATGGGATCGCTCGGATCGAATACATACAAAGACATTTTTCCCGTGTAGGCATCCACAGTAGCTTTCACTGCATTGCGAATGTAATTTGCGCCCTCATCAATTCCGGCTACAGGAAGCGCTGCCGAGTATGGATGAGACAGAGAAGTTGTATAGCCGTCGACCATCCATACCAGCCTGCCGTCGTCGGTAATCACCAGGTAGGGATCGGGATCCCACGTGAGGAAGCCGGCCAGGTGCGCCAATCTTTCCTCTACCTTGCGATAAATCATCATGCGGCTTTGCCCGGTCAGATACCCGGTGAAAACAATGTTCGGCTCGCCCAGGGAAATCGCAGCGGCGACCTTCATAGGAAATGATCCAACAGGGAAACCGCCAGTACCTTGATAGGTCGAGTACTTGTTCTGGTCGCCGGAGGGATAATCGAACTCCTCGCGAGCGGTGTGAACAAAGACAGGATCCTGCGTTCTCTCGCCAAAATAGATCTCCGGCCGCGAGAGCTGGAAGCCGGGCGACTTGATTTCCGGAGGAGCATTCTTAATGAGCAAAACAGGCAGGCCATCCGGCGTAATCTTATTGACCTCAGCCACAACTACGCCAAACCCGTGCGTATAGATGAAATGCGGATTGATCCAACTTTCGCTCGCTTCGGCTGACAACTGGGTAACGTCAAGCTCTCTTGGAGACAAGAGGACCTGTTTTATGCGGCCATCAATGAAATAGCGATCAACATCGGTGTCGGGAAAAGTGTAGTAGGGACGTAGCGCTTGAATCTGAGTGATGGTTGCGTCGTAAGCTCGAAGGTCCCATAGCCGCACATTCGCGAGCAGGGTTGCGTCCTGGACAGGATCGACCACGCCCTGGCCAGAAGGCGTGAATGGGGTTTCCCTGGCGTTTCGGTTGAGACCGAAAGCGGCAATGGTCGCCTGGATATGGCGGTCGATGTAGGGGCGTTCGATCGAAATCTCGTTCGGCCGAACGTAGACCGCTCTGACAATTGCCGGCAAAACCAGTTGCAACACATAGCACCCGGCCACAAGAAACATTGCTCGCCGGAGGTTCGATCGCCAGACCAGTGGTATCGCTAGCAGAGCGGAGAGAATGACGAGCCAGCGCAAAGGCAGAGTTACTTTTTCGTCCACATAATCGGCGCCGGTCATGAAAGCGTGGGTCTTGAACAGAAGATCGTAATTTCCCAGGTACACCCATGCCGCAAAACCAAGCAGCAGAATCACCGCCATTATGCGGACGAAAGGAGCACGTGTGGCGCCCGGCAATCGCAGATACTCTGCGAGACTAATGGTTCTGGATGGACCATCCATGAGCCGGCCGTATCGGACTCGCTCGAACAACTGCCATCCACGCGCCGTGACCCAAAACAGGAGGGCAGAAAGAATCGCCAACACAAACAGGAATCCGAGCAGGTCTGAATAGAACGGCAGATCGAAGAGATAGAACGGCAACGCGTGTGAAAAAACATGATCCTGCCATGCGTTGGGAGGTGCTGCGAGACCACGCGACCCGAAGAATCGCATGACCGTCCAGAAATCGATGGAAGAGGCCGCAAACAGGATGGCAACGAGGGCTAGGCCAATCGGAACCACGCGGGAGTATAGGGGGAAATCCCGCTGGCGGACTCCGGCGAAGTGCAAGCCGCGTCGATGCGCTACGTACAGCGCGAGGAAGGCGAGTACGGCGCCTACCGCTGCGGGAGCAATGCTGTACCACAGCATCGCAAACCAGGTATTAACTTGTGCTACCTCTTTCCACCAGCTGTACTCAATGACGAAATTGGCGGCTGTCGGGATTGCCCAACCTACAAGTCCCAATCCCACTATGACGATAAGGAAACCACGGATGTGTGAAGGACGCATAAAGCGATCTTTAGGGTGTCCGGTAGAAACGCTGACTAGAGGCCAAGGGGACACATCTTGGGCCACATCGCTAATGTTGTGGATAGTCGAAATCGTAACACACGGTTCGTGTGGAGCGAAAAGGGCTTTCGTCGAGTCTCTGCAGGTGCTCGAAACGGTTGGGTAAAGGCAAGGGGTCAGATGTCCGCAAGATTTGTAAGCTGTTGCTTTCGTATCTCACCTCTCGCTTCAGGTAATCACCTTCTGCGAAATCGAGTTGCAGCGCAGCCGGTTACAACCTTGGTCCTACCCTGAACATTAACAGGAAATTATCGCTCTATATGGCGCGGACGAATGATACTAGACAATCAGCAGACTGCAGCGGGAGTGTAGATTCCAGGCAAGTCTGCGGAGCCACGTGGCGACTCTTACCGACGGTCTCTCATCTCGAGTACCCATCCGCTTACCCCAGCGATATTCGGATTATCGGCACCGATTGGATTCCGAGCGAGTTCACGTGGCCGCTGTCTGTTATCGGATACGCAGTCGGGAACTGGAATTCCTCTTGGTCCGGACCAGAAACGGACATTGGACCTTCCCCAAGGGTGGGGTTGATGGTGACGCAAGCAACGCTGAAGCTGCCGCAAGGGAAGCTTATGAAGAGGCCGGAGTAAAGGGCCGGGTCGAGCACTCGCCTTTCGTTTCCTACCTGCATTGCAAGCCGACGCGGCTTCGCTCACGTGGGCGAGTGGTTTTAGTGAATGCTCATCTTTGTGAGGTGAGGCGGTTAGTGCCCCCTGAGGAATCCTATCGGGACCCAACCTGGTTCAGCGCGTCCAAAGCCAAGCGTCGGCTTCGAGAATACCGGACGCCAGAATATGCGACTGAATTAATCCGTGTCATTGACCGGGCAATGGAGCGCATCCTGTTCCGGCAAACTACATCCGCATCTCACTCCCGCTGAGCCATGCCGCAGGCCACAGGATGGAAAGACTCCTTCATCGCTTTGAACCCGGAAATGATGGATTTCGCCGCTAGCAGGAGCGTTGGGGCGTAGTGAGCTTGGTGCCTTCACTGCTAGGAATGCCGTTGGGCTACGATGAACACGCTCGCGATGAAGACGCCCACGAAGAACACCGGGACGAGCAGCCATGGGAGAAATCGATTGGCCGGCTTCCAGCGGCACACCAGGTGCAATGCAAAGAGCAAGGGCAGTCCTCCGATGAGGGTAACTTGGTAGGCAACCGCGCCACCGTCGAATGCGGCCTGCACGTCGCTCATGGCTAGCGCCCGGCGGCCCAGCCATGACAGCATCCTGAACAGCCACTGGTTGCACAGCACGAACCATACCGCCGGCAACGCCAGCAGGCCTGCCAGGCACAGTTTCACCGATGGATGCCAGTGCCGTAACGCAAAGAAATCCAACACGTTTCTATAGAAACCGCCCGGCGCAGAAGCAAGAGCTACCCGGGAACGCAACACCAGCACCAGGACAAACAGCGTAATCAAGCTGGCAATCTCAACGCCGAAGAACAACGGAGTGGCCTGTCCATAAATGAGGCGGGAAAATTGGAGGTCGAAAACGACGGCAATGTGTCCCACGGCACAAATAACCAACAGGAGGATGAACGCGAGCAAAGAGGAAAACATGTCGGTGACAGGTGGTCCGGCTAATGCTTTCTTCGTGTCCAAAATCGCTTCCTCATTGGACAAAATACGCCGCACTTCCCCGGCTGCGTCAGTGATTTGTGCCGCACCAGGTCGTGATGTGCCCATTAGCCGGGCAGACTCCTGCGCAACCGCGTACCTGCCCAACATGGACGCGCTCGGGCCGGCGCGAGGGATCATTCCTCCCCGGTTTCGTCATCGGGACGTGAAGATGCTCTGGCTCGCGAAGTTGTGCCAGAGTCGATGATCGGAACGTGCGGCGCGGCCGTGCGAGGCATTTCTCCGGTCAAGCGCGGGTCGTCGGCAATTTCAACGGCACGCTTGTAGGCTACGAATCCGACCTTCTGATAGAACCGCAGCGCCGCGGGATGATCGGATGTGCAGGTGTGCAGCCAGATCCGTCGCGGTTGGCGCTCCCATTCCAATGCAAGACCGTAGGCGAAAAGAGCACGCCCAGCACCTTTTCCGATCAGGGCAGGGATCACGCCGAAGAACGTTATCTCAATATCAGGGAAACTGCGGCGGTCGAATTCCAGAAGACCCTGGTCGCTTCCTCCACAGGACAACGCAAAAATATCCACAGCTGGATCGCTAAGGATGGCATTCAAGTCGCTATCCGATATGCGACGCCGGCTAAACCAGAGCCATGGCTCGCCAACCTCTAGAAAAAGGCGGCGATACCACGCGAGGTTCGGCTGTTTGACGTGGCGAATGACGAATCCTGGTAGTTCAAAAGTCGGGAGGGCCGGTGGCGTGCGCATTTCAAGATAGGTGACAACGCTGGCAAGTTTGCCCGGAGGCAGCTCGATGTAGCCATCTTGCAGCATTAGCCAAGTATAAAGGTGCAACCGTTTCGCTTCGGTAGCCGCCGGATTCAGAGCCGCTCTTGAGCCATGGCTGCAAGAATCTCTCAGCCGTACAATTCGCTCAAGAGTTCATATGCACGGCGCATGTGAGGAATTACGATGCTGCCGCCGACCACCAATGCCACATTGAATGCTTCTTCTTGCTCAGCACGGCTTACGCCGAGGCGAAATGACTGGATTATGTGGTAGTTAATGCAATCATCACATCGAAGGCAAGCCGAAGCTACCAGCCCCATCAGTTCCTTGTATTTCGCCGGCAGCGCACCTTCCAGATAAGTATTGTGGTCGAGGTTGTAGAAGCGCTTGACCAGGAGGTTGTCGGCTTTGTCCACATTCTCATTCAGCCTCGTGCGGCCAGCAAGAAAGTGACGTGCTATCGCACTCTTCTCTGCAACCTGTTTTTCCGAATAAGCGTAGGTGGGTTCTCGATGCTCAGTCATGATATGAGGGTAGCAAAGCGCTTGTCGATGTTTCCAAGTGAGGTAAGGGTTCGCTCAGAATCCCAGGAAGACCTCACTTCCATTGGTAGGAATTTTGAGACTGATGCCGTGCTCGTGATTTACGGCGATAGTCTTCTTAACGTCCAGGGCGCTGATCGGTATGCTGAGATCCTGTCCTCCAGCCGTCACCCGCAGGAACGTCGAATGAAGCACGTAATGGTCAGCCTCCAGTTGCTCACCGCTGGTGAACACGAACACAGTCTTCGGAATTGGTTTAGCGGTAACCGTGTTTTGCGCGAACGGAACGTTCATCCACTGTGGTCCACCAGTGGGGGCCGCGGCGGTACGATTATTTGCGTCGACTGTCCCCGTTTTCGCACCAAGGCCAGCGCTCCTCAACAGGTAACGCAGGTATGCTTCTCCTCCTCCGCCACCACCTTTGTTCGCGACGATGTTGCCTCTCCGGTCGATAACTACGTAATGGGGATAACTATGAACCCCGAAGAGTGATGCGACGGCGTGGCCGTTGCTGAGCAGAACCTCGCAGGATCTCGGGTATGCCTGTAGATACTTCTTGACCACCGCGTCCGGTTCGCCATCATTAACAGCCAGTACGACCAGTCCGCTGCCTCCGAGAGCAGCCTGAATGTTGTCGACGGCGGCTTGGTCCTGATGGCAGACCGGACACCATGTAGTCCAGAACTGCAGCAAGACGACGTTTCCGCTAAACGAGCTGCTGCTGACAGTTTGACCATCGAGCGTTCTGGCGGTGAACTGCGGCGCCTGAACTCCTGTGTCAGCAAACAGGCAGCCCGCAATGAACAACGAGGTGAGCAGGAAGTACAGAACTCGCCAAGCGGCAGTTAGTCTCACAGTGGTTGCCATCCTAACAGCCTAGTCGCAGACCATTCGCAAGAATGTGACGCTAGTCTCCCGCCGCAGTGATTTTCCGCTATTCACGGAAACAACCGCGACATCGGATAGTACGACGGCAAATGCCCCTTGGCCGTCTCTACGTTGATTTCGCTGCGTGATATTCACGGCGAATACGTTTAAGGTCTACCGTGGGTTTGGGATAGCTCATCTTAAGTCCTTCGAGGTGTTCGACAATGATCCGAGCGACGGCGAGATTACGAAACCACTTGTGATTGGCAGGAATGACGAACCAAGGCGCATGTTCGGTGCTGCAGCGGGATAAGGCATCTTCGTAGGCCGCCATGTAGTCATCCCAGAACATTCGTTCCTTGTAGTCGGCTTCGCTGATTTTCCACTGCCTGGCCGGGTCGTCTAAACGCTTCTTGAAGCGCGCCAGTTGCTCTTCTTTGGAGATGTGCAGATAGAACTTGAGGATGTGAGTTTCGTGCTCAATGAGTCCTTGCTCGAATGCGTTGATCCGGTCGTAACGGCGGGACCAAACCTCTTTCGGCACCAGGCTGTGGACCCGTACGACCAGCACATCCTCGTAGTGCGAGCGATTGAAGATCACTACTTCACCGGTCTTGGGCGCGGCGTGGTGTACCCGCCACAAAAAATCGTGCGCTAGTTCCTCGGCCGAAGGCTGCTTAAAAGCCGCAACCCTGCAGCCCTGTGGATTCATCGCACTCAGCACGTGATTGATGGTTCCGTCTTTGCCGCCGGTGTCCATCGCTTGTAAACAAATCAAGAGCGAGCGCCGTCCCTCCGCATAGAGCAAGTTTTGAAGCTCGAAGAGTCTCTGTTGGTAATGTGCGATTTTCTGCCTGGCCGCTTCATGGTTCTTATGGCCGTGCTTGAATGCCGGGTCGATATCCTTGAGCTTGACCTTGGCGCCGGGCGTCACTTTGAAGCGTTCCAGGTAGTTCACTTGGTTCCTCCGCCAGTTGATAGAAACACCCTTATGCGTTGTCCTAATTCGCATTTAGGGCGAGTTGTCAATTGTACTCACACGGCAGTACTGTCCTGTCGTTGGTCTGCGACGACGCACGTGCCTGACGAGCACTCATAACGCGAAACCCTGCTCTCCAGTTCTGGAGGAACTGCAAGACGGGCGGTCAGCGCTCAGTCAGGACAAGGGTTATAGTTGTCTGAATGAAGCGAGTTCTTGTTTCGTGGAGTAGCGGCAAAGACAGTGCGTGGATGCTGCACCTCTTGCGGCAGCGAGGCGACTTCGACATCGTGGGATTGCTCACAACCGTCAATTCGGAGTTCGAGCGTGTGGCCATGCATGGTACTCGTCGCTCGGTGCTTGAAGCTCAAGCTCGCGCAGCAGGATTGCCGCTTTGGATAGTGCCGTTACCCTGGCCTTGCTCGAATGAGAACTACGAGCAGAGAATGGGTGGACTTTGCGCCCGGGCAATCAGCGAAGGGGTGCAGGCGATCGCTTTCGGTGATTTGTTTCTGCAGGATGTCCGGGCCTACAGAGAAAAGCAACTGCTGCCAACTGGATTAGAGCCGCTTTTTCCCCTTTGGCTGGAACCGACCGCTGCACTGGCTCAGGAAATGATTGCCAATGGCCTGCGTGCCAGGTTGAGTTGCATCGACAGCAAGCGACTGCCACCGACGTTCGCCGGACGAGATTTCAATGCGTCATTGCTCGCTGAGCTACCGCCCGACATCGATCCGTGCGGGGAATACGGAGAGTTTCACACCTGTGTTTATGCGGGCCCGATGTTCCAGTCACCGATACAACTTGAACCAGGCGAAATCGTCACGCGTGACGGATTTACATACGCCGATTTCACAAGCTAATCTCAAGGCCTCTTTGCAGCATCTTTCCCTTTAGCTGCCGAGAGGCTTTTTCTCAGCGCGGCGGACAAGTCGGTGTCACCTTCGGCTGCGATATGTACCGGTTCGCGCGCGCCCGATTCCCCTCCGAGCCAGCGGCTCAGGTCGGCGGGCGTCGCGACCGTGTATCTGCCTTCCCGCCTGATCGGCATGCCGGACTTACCCCATCGCTGCGCGACCGCGATGGGTTGGCCCAAATAATCCGCGATCGCCTTCCAACCCTTCAGAAGCGTAGGACCAGGCTGTTTCACAGTCTTTGCGGGCTTCGATTTAACGCCTTTGTTTCGCGGCATTGCTGTTACAGATATCTCCTCAAGAACTTGAGCGTCCGTTGACCCGCATCAAGAAATTGGAGGCCGTTGAAGCCGTGCCCAGCATCCGGATAAAGCTTCATCTCGTAAGGGGTGTTCGTCTGCTCCAGCAGTTGCTGAAGGCGGACTGCTTCAGAGACCGGAACCACCCGGTCCTGCTCGCCGTGAAAAATCAGAATCGGCGGCATACGCGCAAAACCGTGCAGTTCGTCAGGGATTCCGCCGAAGAATTCCACCACGGCCCTGACTCGCCCCTCGACCGATGCTACAGACAATGCCAGGTATGCGCCAAGGGAGAACCCGAGCAGCCCGATGCGGCTCGCATCAACAGAAGCGTGTTGCGCGGCCGAGTTAATGGCGTCCCCAACCGTTCCCATCCAAAGCGGAAAGTTCCGCCGCGTTGTGTCGCGATCCGCCCAGACCGTATCCGTCCGGTCAAAATAGTGAACCACAAAGACGGAAAAGCCTTGGCCTGCCAGCAATCTGGCCGGTTGGTCGGCCCAGCCCTCACGGATGCCGCCGGAGCCGTACAGCGCGAGCACTGCCGGATAGCGCCCCGGCTGTGCGGGCACGAATTCCTGAACCGTGATCGAGCGCCCTCCACTCTGGAAAGCTGCGTTCGTGATTTGTACATCAGACCCGAAAAAGTTCACTGTTTGTGGATGCTCCAAGTAGCCAGCAGGATAAAGGTGAGACGTTGCCCACCGTAACTCCGTCGACGCTGTAGGTTGTCACGCGAACCACTCACGGCCAAAACAAACTGGCCACCTCCGCTAGAAAGTGGCCAGTTTGACGATCCGAACGTTAATTCCGACTTTCAGCTCTGCGATCACTCCGATTTCCATACCACGTCGAAGCTTGTGCCATCGGAGCTAAGCGACGACGGGACCGCTTCATCCGCGCCCGAGCTGCTGACCATGATGATCTCCTGCACATTGCTGCCGAACGAGCTGATCGGCCCTGATGTGGAGGAATCTGTCGCATAGTTCGTGCCACTGATATTTGTGTAGTCCAGGCCAAGATAGACAGTGCCAAAATCCGCCAGCGGGAGGATGTTGCCGCTACTGGTGCAGCACGGCGCCTCGGCAATCCATTCCGCCGAAGAGCGTGCCGCTCCGCGAACGCTTGCGGTCTTGCTGTAGTGCTCCCCGGTGGTCTCGTTCGTGATGGTAGTGGTGAATTCGGAACCACTATACGTGACTGATGCCGATATCACATTGCCGGGCGAAACCGGAACGCTGGTGATCTCGTACGAGGGGTTGGGGTAGAACTCATACCAGGCGTAATACACCGCCCTTGTGCCCTCACATTCCGACATGGTTCCCGTCTGCTCCACCGAGTCGGAAGAGTAGCCGTCGATGCCGACCCAAAACGCTGAATAAGTATTTGGTGTCTGGCTGCAGTTAACCGACGGAACTTTCCAGGATCCTTTCGCCGAGGTAAACGAGGAGCCGGTTACGGCGTAGCCGCTCCAGTTGCCGCTCTCAACCGTGCCGTCGGAAAGAGCCTTATGGAACCGCATCGGATGAGTGTGGTGTGCGGTTACAGGTATGGTGTCATTGGAATCCTGTGCAAAGACAGGCAGGGCGGTCAGCACTAGCGCGATCGCGAAGGCTTTCAACTGCATAGAGATCTCTCCTTTGGTTAGCAACATCCTCACAGCTGAAAAAACCGCGCCAGTATAAATGCGGGAAATGCGATGTCAAGGCACTTTCGTCTCATCGGCAGGCAGAAATTTCTGACGGCCGGAATGCGTTAAGGAAAGGGAATAGAGCCAATCTCGAAAGGTGGGAAGGATCAGTCTTCTTAATTGGTATTAAGGTTCTAGATGCCGATCTTAGTTTGGTCGCTCTCGTTTCTCATGCAAGGCAGCGTCGATGATGCTCCGCTCCTCTTCTCCGCCTCCGAACTTTTCCATGTCGCAGTAAGGACAGGCAAGTTCAACCTCGTCGGAATCGCCGATCCGTCGCAGCATTAGACGCACGTCATGTTTGCCACATCTGGGACTCGGGCTGGGGCTAGGGGGCATCGGTCTTCAGCTCAGGCCGACAGTACCACACTTTGCAGACAGCATTCGACATTTATTCGAGCGCGAGGCAGACCCTGAGCAGCGCCAGTTCATGATCAAGAGGTAAAACTGACTCTTTGGCGACCCTTGCGGATACCATTCCGTAATTTGACGGGGGCCAATGTCGTCCTGACATCGGTGCGTTCATGACGGTCGTGATCTGATTGAGCTCATTTAGGAGCAGTTGTTACCCAATCCGATAGCGCCTCCCACTGCGAGCAATTGCCGTTTGACTGCTGGATGCAGACATCGAAGGCGTACACCGGATGAATCTCCCAGCCGGAGAGACGGTGCGGATTGTCAGTGGGAGAGAAGCCCTGTTCACCGCAGATCTTGTGGTCCGCGTCATACATGAGCTGGCCTGACACGCGAACCAGCGTTGTATGCCCGATCTTGTCCAGGTTGGTGTGTGTCCAACTAGCAGGCCGATAATGAGGTATCATCTCCGCACTATTGCTCTGGCATTCATCGGTAGTTCCTGACTGCGGCACCAGGGCAATGTGGATGTCGTTGGACGCTTCGTCGTCTTTCACATCGCAATTCACACTTTCGCCACTGGTGAGATCCGCATAGTGGTTTTCCAGGATGTAGCCGATAAACTGCACCGGCGTGCCTTCTCCCAGACTCACAAAGTCCGAACGGCCCGCCGGCATCTCCTCCGGAGTCCATGTCAGATATCCCGGTATTGCTGCTACCTTTGCCTGTTTGGCGAGCAGGTCCTGTTGCGTGATCGGCTGATAGTTCGTGCCCGCGCAAAAATTATTCTTAGTCTGGTTCTGCACCGCCGATCCGCCCACGCCTTTACCACGGAGGCCGCACGAACTATCGATTGGGTGCTGCATTTCGATAGCCTGGAAGGGATGACAAGTCATGGGAAATTTCTGCTGACCAAATGCAAACGGGGACATCAGCATCGAGACAGCCACCAGCCATTGCCACTTCATATATCCTCCTAAGCCGCAACACCGGCGCCCTTTGTTGAATGCTTCAGAAGAACTACTCACGTGGTCGAGCGAACCTCAGACTGCGCTTCATCAAACAGATTCAGCTTATCAGCTGTAACAGGCTTCACAAGCGGAAAGAAGTCAAGCAACGACATTAGGCGGTAATTGATTCAATCCCCAGCAGACGAAGCGGCGCGGCGGTTCAAACGAGCGCTGATCTGCAGCTACTCATAAACCGAGCACCCACAGCCCGGCGACGGTACGTGCACCTTCAGGAAGTCCGACACACGCTGATACGCATCGATCTGATTTTCGACGCGCGCGAAGCCGTGGCCTTCATCCTGATAAATTTTCAACTGTACCGTTCCCCCATTCTTCTTCACTGCGTCGGCAATTTGTTGCGCTTCACTCGCCGGGCAGCGAGGATCGTTGCCGCCCGCCAGCAGCAGCAGCGGTGCCTTAATGTGATCCACAAAATTGATCGGCGAACGATCCTCATACAGCGCCTTGTTCTTCACCGGATCGCCCATGGTCGCCAGATCGTACTCGCGCAGGCTGGGGTCTTCATTGGCGATCTCGGTGAACCAATTCACGAACGGAACCATCGGCACCGCCGCCGCCCACATATCCGGAGCCTTGGTCACGGCCATCATGCTCAGATATCCGCCGTAGCTGCCGCCCACCACGATCAGCTTCTTCGGATCGACGAAGCCGCTCTTCTTGATCCACTCCGCCGCGTCAAGCACATCGTTGAGTTCCTGACCACCGGCATCTCCCATATTTGCGTCGGTGAATTGCTTGCCGTATCCCGTTGAACCGCGATAATTAGGCGCGATCACAAGATAACCCTGGTTGACGATGTACTGGATGAAGCGATTGAACGAATCGACCGCCTGCACTCCCGGCCCGCCGTGAATGTACACGATCGCCGGAAACTTGCCGTTGCGTTGAATATTGTTGGGAACGTACGCGAATGCCGAGATGGTCCACTTACCGTCACGGCTGGGATAGTGCACTAGATACGGCTGAACCATATCGGAGCTGCGCAAGCCGCCCACCAGTGAATGCGTGATCTGCTGCGAATGCCTGGAGGCAACGTCATACACCCAAAGATCGCTGGGAGCGTTGGCGCCGTTGTGGGTGTAGAGCAGCTTCGCGCCGTCACGGGTATAAGCACTAGGATTGCCACCGAACGAATTTACGCCGGGCGGGATCGGCAATGCTTGTGCCTGTTTGTCGGCGATATCGTAGAAATAGCTGCTACTGGTACCGTCGATGTTGGCCGTCCAGGTGAGCGACTTGCCGTCGGGAGAAAAGCCGCCGGCGTCGAGCTCCCACTTTTCGTCGGTCAGCCATTCGATCTTTTTCGTCGCGATATCCAAGAGTCCTACATTGTCGTAGCCGTTGTGCGCGTCCGATGTGATGAGCACACTCTTTCCATCAGGCGAGATATCAGCCGCCAAGTAGTTGTGCTGCCCTTCGTGGGGCGTGAGATTCGTGCTCTGTCCCGTGGCCACATCGACGATAAACACGTTCGCATCCTTGCCATTGGCATGCGACTGCGTGTACACGATAAACTTGCCATCGTGGGAGAAAATCGGGCCCCCGTTGGTCAGCTCCTCGGGAGTGCTCTTCGTCAGATGGGTTACATGACGTGTCGAAACGTCTACCATCTCGATCTCGTAACTCGATCCCGTCTTCGGCTTAGTGGCATAGGCAAGCTGACGGCTGTCGGGAGACCACGCCGGGTCAATCTCAGCAGAATCAGGCGACATCGTCACGTTCACCACATCGCCGGTCTTGGGTGATACCAGAAAGATGTCCCACTGCTCGTCTCCATTGTGATCGGAAATGTAGGCGATCCACGTGCCATCGGGAGACCACACCGGCTGCATCTGCCGCTGGTCGCTGATCGTCAACTGAGTTGGCCATCCGCCCGTGGCCGGCACCAGCCAGAGGTTATTGCGACCGCTGATATTCGTTATGAAGGCGACCTGTTTCCCGTCCGGCGACCAGGTCGAGTCGCCCATCTGGCGTGTCATATACAGTTTCTCAATCGAGAAGGACTGCATATCGGCAACGGTCTTGCTCTCCAGTTTGCTGGGATCAGTGATGGCCTCGGGTGCTGGGGCGGGTTCCGCAAGCGCGGCTGACTTTGGCTTTGTGGCGGCGGAAGCGAGCGGTTGTTGAGAGAATACGGCCGTTGTCAGAAGTAAAATGAAGGCGAGAGAAACGAGTTTCAAGTTTCGAGTTTCCATTTTCGAATGGACGCAGATCACAGATCTCCATTTTAGACGGTGCACCGAAGCATGAGTCGCGAGCAGTTCGCCAAGCTGGTGGAAGAAGTACTCGACACTCTGCCGCAGGAATTTGGCAGCCGTATTCATAATGTCGCAGTTCTAATTGAGGACCTGCCGCAAGGCCAGGAACCGCCCCGGCCCGGCAAACCCCAGCTATTGCGTCTAGGCCTTTTCCACGGGGTTCCCATGACGCACAAGAGTGTCTTCCAACTGAACGCGGGTCCTGACTACGTTGTGCTCTACCAGAAGAACATTGAGGCCATCTGCCCAGATGAAGCCGCGGTGCGCAAGCAGGTTCGGCGCACGGTCATCCACGAATTCGGACATTACTTTGGAATGACGGAAGAGCAGTTGAAGGATGTGTAGCAATAATTTACAGGTGGTTGTCGTCGGGCTTAAGCAAGATTCGCGTAGTGAGGCGGCACGCGCTCGCCTTCACAAATCAATGCTGTAAATGGTAAACTCTCAATATTCCGCGAAAAACCAGCGCTCGCGAGAAGACTGCTAGCGACGTTCAGACCGAAGTGCGGAGGAATTCCGCGCGCCGCACGCGCGCCAGAGGAAAGAGTTAGGAATTACATGGTTGCCCTGATCACCGCCATTCACATTATCGTTTGTGCCTTCCTCATCATTGTGGTCCTGCTGCAAAGCGGGCAGAGCGGGGATATTGCTGCCGCCTTCGGCGGCATGGGCAGCCAGACGGCTTTCGGAACTCGCACCGCGGCTACCGTCCTCACCAAAGCCACCACTGTGGCAGCCGTGATTTTCATGCTGACTTCCATCACGCTTTCGGTGTTTGCGGCGCGCCGTTCACATCGCAGCGGCTCGGTTCTGGAAGGCACGCGATCGGCTCCCACCAAGACCGTTCCGGTGAAGAAGTAAAGTTTTCTTCCGCCATCATCCGCGCCTTCCGAATTATGGTATGAGCACGATCTTACCGTGCGCGCCGGAAGGTTTCATGATCTCAGCGTGCGCTTTGGCGGCCTCAGCCAAGGGAAACTTCTGTCCAACAACCGGCCGTAGCGTCTTGTTCTCCAGACCGGCAATCAGCGCGGCGTGCATCTCCCGATACTCCGGCTCGGAAGTGTTCATCAGCGTCACGCCACGTATGTCCGCCTCACGCCCCATGGCGTCGCGCGGATTGATCTCGATGCTGCCGCGGCTACCGATTACAGCGACGCGACCCTTCTTCGCCAGCACCGTGAGATCATGGGCAAGGTTTTTGTTGGCCAGCAGTTCGACGATGACATCTACGCCACGGCCGTCGGTCAGTTTCATCAACTCGTCGAGATAATCCGGCGAGGAGTGATTCCGCGCGTGATGAGCGCCCTGCTCTTCCACCAGCTTCATTCCAGCTTCACCGCCCGCTGTCCCTATGACGATCATGCCCGCGGCTCGCGCCAGCTGCACGGACGCACTTCCGACTCCGCCGCTGGCGCCATGCACCAGAACCGTTTCGGCCGGCCGCGCTTGGGCGCGCTGAAACAATCCGCGGTATGCCGTGCCATAGGGAACTCCCATCGCTGCTCCTTGTTCAAAGCTGACGTGATCGGGCAGGCGATGAACCTTCTCCTCGTCGCACAGTGCATATTCGCCGTAAGTCCCAATGGCTGAAGCTGTGACGTAGACGCGGTCCCCCGCTTTCACCCGCTTCACCTCTGGCCCCACTGCCACCACTTCACCAGCAGCATCGGTTCCCGGCGTGTACGGCAGGTTCGGCTTGGACGCGTAGGTTCCGCTGCGGATGTACGCTTCGACTGGATTGACTCCAGCAGCGCGAACGCGCACGAGGATCTGTCCTGAACCTGCCTTCGGGTCGGGTACCTCTTCCAACTTCATCACCTCGGGCCCACCGAATTCGTGCACACGTATGGCTTTCACAGTTCCTCCTCAGCAACAAACTAGCAGATTCCGTCGGCGAACGGGGTCACTCGAGGTTTCTGTTGGTCTCGAGGGGGATTTTCCTTCTTCATTCAAATTTGAATGGAATAAAAAGACTGGACTTATGCTGCTTGTGAAGCAGATCAGGCGGAAGCGGCCTGGTGGGAACATTGCCAGTCTCCGGCCGGACTGCTTCGCGCAGTCCGGTCGAATCTGACAAAGCCAGCTCACGCGGCAGGTCGCATCTGAATCGGCTGCGATGGCTGTCTGGTTTCAACATAGCGACGCGCAACTCCCGTTGACGCGCCACCCATGGCTGCCAGCCACCCCAGGAAGAGGGCTACAAACTCGGCCCATTCGGCTCCCGTGGTCAGAGAAAGCACGTAGCCGCCGCGAAGACCCGTGCCGGCCATCCATAAGCCCCCTGCCACAGAGCTCACAATGATCACGCTTACCACTGACAGGCCAAACATGATGATCCCGTGAACCAGCCCGTCGTGTTGCGTGACCACTCCCGCTAAGCGACCTGTTTCCAGGCCGGCCACGTACATTGCGATAATCGTCAGGACCACCGTCCAGATCGACAACCCAACCGATGCTCCTGCGCCTGCATGCACGTTGGCTCCACTGTTAAATAATGCGTACCCCAGGGCCTCGAAAACCGCCCATATGGCCGCAAAGGTGAAAACACCCGCCCAAATCGCACCCCAATCGGTGCGCATTCGTGTGGCGTAGATAGTAGGAGGATTCTGCATACGAAATGCTGTGTCCGACATAATTCATCAACTCCTTTAGGCTCTAAAACTTTGCTCACCATTCTGCAACGCCAAAGGTCGACTTCCTCAGCCCAATCGGCGCAGTGGCTTCGGGCGCAGGTGAAAACCCCAGCCCTGTCCAATACCCTTGTGAGTTGTTTAGTTCCTACTTATAACCGATGCGAAAGTATCGTATTGCGATGTATTGAAGCAGGATTTTTCGAGGCCTGATTGGCGTCATCGGCGTTGACCGTCTCGCCAGGCTACTGAGCGGCCGCTATCGACCCGGCATTCCCGGGTGGCCGGCGCCGCAAGCTGCCAAGTTCCTCCTGAACACGTTCCCAGGCGTCGTGATTTCTCTTGGTATCGATCGGAGCACTCGGATCGGAGTAAAACGCGAGAATGTTGCTGCGCAGCGAGGGTGGTATTTGCTGGTTTGGATCGGAGGTCAAAACTCCCAGCAATTTGGCATAAGTCTGGTCCGTTAAGGGGTAGGCTCCGGGCCGAACCGGGTTGCCGGTATCCAGGTCGCGGTTCGCCAGGGTGAAGCGAGTAACCGGCTCCCCCTGTAGCTTCTGCAAGGTTGCGCGGAATGCGGCCATCGTGTCGTTAACGCTGTTCACGTAGCGTTCTTCCGTTTGCTGATCGGGCCCACGAATGGCGAGATCAGAGAGAGTGCCGATTCTCGGCATGATGAGGACTACAACGGCCAGCAAATGCGTCGTGATGCCGGCACGCCGCCGCGCGGAATTCCAATGCCTTTGAAAATCCGCGGTCTCGACATCACGCTGGAAGGTTTGAAATGCCTGGTTATCGACATCGGGAGGAAAATGCTTTCCGTGAATCACCGTCTCGGCATGCGCGAAGCGCGGAATGAAGCTGCGCACCGACCAGCGATAGCTGCGGATGGCAGGAATTTCCGGGCCGAGAACCTGGTGCAGGCGCAGACCGTAGGTCTCATAAAAAGCTGTCTCCACCAGCCGGCGAGGCACCTTAAGACCGATGTGGCGAAGGTAAGCCGCAGGCGCGAGGCGATGATGGCTCAATTGATCGATATCAAATGCGAACTCTGTGCGCACGTGCCCATGCGGGCTTTCATCGTAGGTCACGAGCTCGCCATATTTGCGTTCCAGCCGGGGAAATTCAACCGCAGTCGCGGGATTAATGCACTCACTATGACCGATATTGTCGCCCAGATAGTGCGATAGAGCGCCAATGGCGAAGGCGAGTTCATTCACATTACGGGCGTTGCGAAACAGGCTGGCGACGAAATCGCCGCTGCGCACGTAGTGGGTCAGGTTACTGAAGAACTGCTTGCCAAACGGGTAGTAACCCATGTCCTGAATTGCCGAACCGCCGTAGGCGTAAGCATGGGCTTCTGCCAGTGCTGCCTCGGAAGTGCCAGGATATCGACTCAGCAGCAGAGGACGAATGCTGTCTTGCCATGCGAGGTCGATCAGCTCTTCATGCGTGAGCACGGAATATGCCGGACATGGCAGAGGCGCAGCAACGATTGCGACCACTAACAGAAAAGAGCAAAGACACTTTCTACGATTGCTGGTTTTGGCTGCAGTCATTACAGCGCGCCGGCGCTCTTTGGCGAGCGCTCTCTCCATGAGATTGCGACTGCGCTTCAGTTGGTTGCAGCAGAACGGAACCGATTGGATTGCTCTACCTGGCTGCGGGCCAGGTCCAGTTTCTGATCTCCGGCTTGTCGATTCCTTCCGCGTAAGCGTAGTTGGTGCTCTGGATGATTTGTCCCTTCAGCCATTCCTTCAGATGTGCGCCTGCCACCTGGAAACGCGGTACACGGTCGATGACGTCGATCGCAAGGTGAAAGCGGTCGACCTGGTTACGAATCGCGAGTTCCAGCGGAGTATTGATGTTTCCCCGCTCCATGTATCCGCGTACATGGATGTTCACATGGTTGGTGCGGCGATAAGTGAACTTGTGAATGAGCCAGGGATAACCGTGGAAGTTGAAGATGACAGGCTTGTCTTTCGTGAACAGTGTGTCGAAGTCGCGGTCCGTCAGTCCGTGCGGATGCTCCGAATCAGGCTGCAGACGATACAAATCGACAACATTAACGAATCGGAGCCTCAGGTCGGGGAGATTCTCGCGCAGAATCGCAACCGCGGCCAATGCTTCTTGCGTCAGGATATCTCCCGCGCTGGCGACCACCGCGTCGGGTTCAGTGCCGGCGTCATTACTGGCCCAATCCCAGATACCGATTCCCTTGGTGCAGTGAGTGATCGCGTCATCCATATTCAGATAGACCAGATGGTCCTGCTTATCCGCGACGATTACATTCACATAGTCAGCGCTACGCAGGCAGTGGTGGGCGACACTCAGCAGGCAATTGGCGTCCGGCGGCAGATAGATGCGTGTGATTTCCGCGCTCTTATTGCTCACCACATCCAGAAAGCCGGGATCTTCGTGAGTAAAGCCGTTGTGGTCCTGCCGCCACACCAGTGACGAGATCAGCAGGTTGAGTGATGAAATCGGAGCTCGCCAGCTAAGTTCGAGCTTGGATTTTTCCAGCCACTTCGCATACTGGTTGTACATCGAGTCGATGATGTGCGCGAAGGCCTCATAAGTATTCAGCAGGCCGTGGCGCCCCGTCAGCAGGTAACCCTCGAGCCAGCCTTCCAGCGTGTGCTCGCTGAGCATCTCCATGACGCGACCGTCGGGGGCAATATCGGTGCCGTCGGCATCCTCCGGTTTGATCTGCGCCATCCACGTCTTCAGACTCACCTGGTAAACATCCTGCAGCTTGTTGGAGGCATTCTCGTCGGGACTGAACATGCGGAAACGATTCATATTTCGCCGCATCACATCGCGCAGAAACTTGCCCAGATTCTCGGTTGGCGAAACGAACTTGCTGCCGGGGCTGTCGATCTGTACTGCGTACTCCCGGAAGTCAGGCATGTCGAGGGCCTTTCGTAACCTGCCCCCGTTGGCGTGAGGATTGGCGCTCATGCGGCGATCGCCGGTGGGTGGCAGCTGGCGCAAATCTGATCGCGGAGTGCCATGCTCATCGAACAGCTTTTCCGGATGGTAACTTCTCATCCACTGTTCCACGATGTGCAGGTGCTCGGGATTCTTTTTCACATCGAGCACGGGGACCTGATGCGCGCGCCAGAAATCTTCCACCCGGTGCCCGTCAACTTCCTTAGGTCCAGTCCAACCCTTGGGCGAACGCAGGATGATCATCGGCCAACGCGGCCGGTCCGGCTTACCAGAGGCGCGAGCTTCTTTTTGAATCGAGCGGATTTGCAAAATGCTGTCTTCAACCGCGCGCGCCATCTGCTGATGCATGCGTTCGGGATCTCTGCCTTCCACCAGGCGAGGCGCCCAGCCATAACCGACAAATAGCTGCTGCAACTCCTCCGGCGTAATGCGGGCAAGAATCGTTGGATTGGCGATCTTGTAGCCGTTGAGATGAAGAATGGGCAGAACCGCGCCGTCGCGAATTGGATTGAGGAACTTATTGGAGTGCCAGGAAGTCGCCAGCGGTCCCGTCTCTGATTCACCGTCTCCGACCACCACACTGACGATCAGGTCAGGATTGTCGAAGGCCGCACCGAAGGCGTGTGAAATGCTGTAGCCCAGCTCTCCGCCCTCATGAATCGATCCCGGAACCTCAGGAGTGCAATGGCTGCCCAGCTGACCGGGAAAGGAGAAAGCGCGGAACAACCGCAGCATTCCAGTTTCGTCCTGGCTCTTCTCCGGATAAATCTCCGAATACGTGCCTTCGAGGTAGCAGTTGGAGATTACCGCCGGCGCGCCATGACCCGGACCGGAGATGTAAATCATATCCAGGTCGTATTTGCGGATCACGCGATTGAGGTGGACATAAGTGAAGGTCTGCCCAGGATCGGAACCCCAATGTCCGAGCAGGCGATTCTTGATGTGCTCGGGTCGAAGTGGTTCTTTCAGCAGAGGGTTGTCGTGCAGGTAGATCATGCCTGCGCAAAGATAGTTGCAGGCATCCCAGTACGCGTTCATGCTGCGAAGTTCATCCGGGGTGAGTACCTGCTCAGTTGAATCCACCTTCTGTTCATTTATTACTGTCGATCCCATATTTTGCGCCCCCCTGCTTGTGCGCTCTCTTAAGCCTAACAGCGTTCCCATTACTAGACTGTTACAAATCTGCACGCTGCGAGACCAGATTCCAGAATTTTGACAGGTGCATAACGGGACATCTTGATAGAGTGAGGAGCATGCCCAGTTGTACTCTCATCGCGGCGAAGAAAGCGGGTTTGCTTGATGTCTGAAGAATGCATATTGGTAATCAACACCGGATCTTCCTCTCTGAAATTCGGTTTGTACGCCCAGCAGAACGGTGACGAGCAAGTGCTGCTGGACGGACTTGCCGACGGCATCGGCCAGGGCAGCGGCACGTTGGAGGTGAAGGATGGCGACGGCAAGACACTGCGCTCGCAAAGTATCGGCTTCACGTCCCGCCACGATGCGCTGAACCACGCGGCTCGCTGGCTGGATGAACTGTCGCCGGGCAAGCCCTACGCTGTGGGACATCGAGTTGTGCACGGCGGTCCTCGGCTGGTGAAGCATCAGCCGGTCACTCCGTCTCTGATTGCGGAGCTGCAGGCCTGTGTGCATTTCGCTCCTCTGCACATTCCGATGGCGCTGCAGCTCATCGCAGAAGCCCAGCAAGCTTATCCTGGCGTGCCGCAGTTTGCCTGCTTCGATACTGCCTTTCATCAGAGTATGCCGCAGTCGGCTGCGAGATTTCCTCTGCCGCGAGAGTTCTTCGACGAGGGTATTCGCCGGTATGGATTTCACGGCCTGTCGTATGAATCCATCGTTCATCAGCTTGGAGTCAAACTTCCTAAGCGCACGGTCATGGCTCACCTCGGCAGCGGGGCCAGTCTGGCGGCCGTAAAGGAAGGAAAGTCGGTGGACACGAGTATGGGACTGACGCCTTTGGGCGGTATTCCGATGGCGACACGTACCGGCGATTTGGATCCCGGGGTGATTCTGTTCTTGCAGCGTGGCAGGAAGATGGATGCCGACGCAATCGAAAAGCTGTTAAACCATAATGCCGGCCTGATCGCGCTCTCGGGAGGAACGGCCGACATGCGTAAGTTGCAAACTGCAGCCGACCAAGGAGACGCTGACGCACAACTCGCGATCGAAGTATTTTGTATTTCGATACGCAAGTTCGTTGCCGCCTATGCCGCCGTGGTCGGTGGTCTCGATATGCTGATCTTTGCCGGAGGTATTGGCGAGCATAGTGCGCAGGTGAGAAGCAAAGTATGTAACGGTCTCGATTTTGCCGGTGTTGTAATAGACGAACAGCTGAACCAGGCGAGTCAGCCGACGATCTCGCACAGCAGCAGTAAGGTGCAGGTTTGCATTGTGCCCAGTCAGGAGGATCGCCAGATCGCGCGTCACTGTCGTGCAATGATGCGAGAACGCTAAGCCGAGTGTTCCGGCAGCGTCGCGTTTGCGAAAACAAGAACAGTTATGACCGAATGGAACGCATCTGGCTACTCGAGAATCGCCGGACTTCAGCAGGCGATGGCGGCGGAGGCGCTGTCGCTTCTTGATCTGAAGGGCACCGAGCGTGTGCTGGATTTGGGATGCGGTAATGGCATTGTTACGGCACAGATTGCTGCTCTTGTTCCGAGTGGGAGTGTCCTCGGCGTCGATTCATCAGCGGATATGATCGCCTTCGCCTCCGAGCACTTCGACCGAACGAACCTGCGGTTTGAGACGGCTGACATCCGTCATCTGCGGTTTCATGAAGAATTCGATGTTGTGGTCTCGTTCAACGCGTTGCATTGGATACCGGATCAGGAGCACGCCTTGCGCTCGATCCATTCCGCGATGAAACCCAGCGCATGGGCACAGCTGCGGCTGGTACCAAAGGGTGAACGCAAGAGTTTGGAGGATGTTATTGAGGAAACGCGGCTCTCATCCAGGTGGGATCTTTACTTCGAGGGATTTCGCGATCCCTACCTTCATCTCACACCTGAGCAGTACGCGGCATTAGCTGAAGAGAACGGTTTCCGCATTCAGCGCGTTCACACCTCAGACAAAGCTTGGGATTTTCAATCTCGCGATGCATTTATGGCGTCCTGCGCCGTGACCTTGGTGGAGTGGACAAAGATGCTGCCCGAGGGAGAGAAGCCGGCGTTCGTTGCCGACGTCCTGGATCGCTATCGAAGCGAAGTAAGCAATGCTCCGGGCGAGGAGAACACCTTCAAGTTTTATCAGATGGATATTGCCCTATCTACAAGACTGGCTGCGAATTAACTGTGGCGGCTGCACGCGTTATCAGGCTAGTCCGCCGATTGCGGGATGGCAGCGAAGCCCTCCAGTATGGCTTGGCGAGCCCTTAATTCGGTCATCTCAGTCTCGCCGAAATGGCCAGCGCAACCGGCAACGGTTCGTAGTCCGTATTCGGCGAGTATGCGCCGGAAATCCGGGTCGGATGTAGAGGCGGCAATATCGCCGTAGGCTCGCAGCAAACGCAAGCTCACAGCCATATCGGTCTTAGAGTAAATGCGAATCTGCTCGAACGCCGCCTCCAGCAGGCGGTCGAAGTGGATCCAGGCGATGCTGGCGCGCACGATGCCGGGCGGATCGTAGAGCAGATCGTCAGGCGGTTCGCGGGAGGCAAAGCGAATCAGAATCCGGCTCAACTGATCGACGCAGTTAATGGCGGTGGTGGGATCGTTGACCGCAGGCGAGATCGCGCGCAGCGCAACATCGACAATCTGGAGCACACCGAACTCTACATCCTGCTGCAACGTCCGGGTAGGACCGAGGTCGAACGCTGCCAGCAAGTCAGCGCCTCCCGTGGGCGGCAGACGGTTGCCTTTCGAGACCATCAGCAGCGGAATTCCCGCCGGCACGAAGTGGCCGACATGCCGCAGCACACGAACTGTGACGTGATAGTGCTTGGCAACTGCGACCAAGCGTTCTTTATCGATAAAACGAATGTAACCTGAGGTGACGCTCAATACCGCCGTCTCGGTCGGATTAGGGCGAAGTGGAACATGCGAGTTGACGCGATCAGGATGATGCGGCCATGGCATCATGTCATCAATCATCGCTTCCGTTTCCTGGGCGATTCTATCCACGATGTTGCTGACGCTGATGGCCTGCGATATGTGGTGAATGAAAAAGAGCAGCAGGCAGACGCACGCCAGCGCCAGTATCATCGCGCCCGTCACGGTCGCAATTGGGGCGAAGGGCCGCGGATAGGTGTGCGCCGTTGGCAGCGCCGCCATGCAATAGGAAAATGTGCCGAGAAAGATGCCGAGGGTCCATTGCGTCACCTTGTCTCGCGAAAAGCTCACGATGATGCGCGGCGAGAACTGCATCGAGGCCAGCGTCAAGGTCATGAGCAGGATGGCAAAGACGATCGACACCACGGTCATGATGGAGGCGGCGATACCCCCCAGAATGACTTGCGCAACCTGCGGATCGGCATGCGAGGGAAACAGAACGGTGGGAACCCAGGTACTGACGACTGGAAACTCCTCTTCCAGCCACGACAGGGATGCGCCCGCTCCCCCCAGCACCAGGACGATGATCAGGGGGCGAACCAGAAACCCGCCACGCAGGTTGTACATGGCGTGGCGAAGCAGTAATGTAAGGCTCTTCCTCACGAATCTCCCACTCCAAGTTTAGTGGGTATTAGAACTGCGGGTGCAAAAAAGCCGAGCCGCTGTGCCTGCGGCTGGGGCGAAGGCCGGCACATCGGCTGTGCAGCTGCAGGAAGGTGAAGTTCACGGCTGGATCGCCTCACCTGCTACAACGCCGGTCAGCTTGTGCGCGGCCACAGCAGCATTGAAAGCGGCCACATCCGTCTGCAGAAACTGGTTGAACTTTTCCAGAGCGCTCTGGTATTCGGAATCCAACATCTGCTTCTGCTCCAGCATTGCCGGCGTAGGCGATTGATCCGAGCCTTCGAAGATTCCATCCAGTGCGAACAGGTGCTCCCGAACCTTGTCGGGCATGCGCAGCGTAGATTCCCCTGCATCCGGGTTACTTGTGATTTGCGCCTGCACCTCTTTGATCTGCTTCTCCAGTGTCGCGCTTTCCGTCTTGAGGGCTTGCTCATCAGGCGTATCCTTCGCCACCACCTGCAGAGCTTTTATCTGGGCCGTGATCGCATCGAGACGATTGAGCGCGACATCGAGCTGTGAAATCTGGTGAAGGACTGCCTGCGTCACTTGATAACGCGCTTCCATGCTCGCCTGATCGGCGTACGAACGCGGGTCGTTGACAACTTCAAGCTTCTGCGACGAAGTCGCGCCTGCGACTGTCACGGTGATGTTGTATTCACCGGGAGGAAGCAGCGCACCCGATTTTGGTCCCTTGTTGAAGTCCTTGGCGCTTTCCCAACGTACCGGGCCGTCCGAGCGCAGGTCCCAATAAATGCGTTGCAGACCGGGTTTGGTCGGAACCCAGGGGAATTTCTTGGGCTGCCCTGGTTCCGCTTCTTCCTCTTTGCTGGTTTTCGCCGGCGGAAGCTGCTGTTGCTCCTGCGATGAGGTCGCAGGTTGCACTGGCTTAGCTTCCTTCTGCTCACTTCGCTGGGAACTCCGTGCGCTGGTCGGCTCGGCAGGAGGAATGTCTTCGTCCTCCGGCGGCTTCTCGCCCTTTTCCAACTCGTGCAGCCCCTTCATGGTTCGCACCACACGGCCCTGGGAATCGGTGATTACGAGCTGTCCCGGCTCTTTCACTTCATGCTGCAGAAAATAACTAAGCTGCGCACCGTATTCTGGATTCTTGCCATAGAATGCGCCATCGCCTAATGACTCGACTTGCGACCATGGCCAGAAGCGCAGCGCGGAAGCCGGCGGGAAGAGATGTACCGTCGCCTGCGCGGCACCTGCCGTGAACTGCTGGAATGGCGCCAGGTCATCGAGGATCCATAGCGCCCGGCCATGGGTCGCAACTACCAGATCATTTTCCGGCTGATGCGATGTCACGTCATAAACCGGAGCATTGGGTAATCCAAGCCCGAAGAGAAACCAGTGAGCGCCCGCATCCCAGCTGACATACAGTCCATTCTCTAAGCCCGCATAATACATTTGCGGATTGCGCCGGTCGCGACGAACGACATGAGCGTAGACCTGCGGCAGATCGCCGCTGATCGAGTGCCAGGTCGCACCCCAATCGATGGTGCGATAAAGGTAGGGTTTGAAGTCACCGCTGAAATGGCGATCGACCGAGATCACGGCTTCGCCGTCATTATCCGGAGACAGATCGATCGATTCGACTCGTCCCCACCCGGGAAGGCCGGCAATGTGCGAGGTGACGTTGGTCCAGTTCGCCCCGCCGTCGCGCGTAATCTGCACCTGGCCATCGTCGGTGCCGACCCAGAGCACGTTCGCATCTCTGGTTGACGGAGTGATGCGGATGATCGCGTCGTAAATCTCAGCGCCGGAGTTGTCCTTGATAACCTCGCCACCGGAGGACTGCTGCTTGCTCCTGTCATTCAAGGTGAGATCCGGACTGATCGGTTTCCAGGTGCGGCCGCGATCTTCGCTCTTGAACACCACGTTGCCGCCGGCGTAGAGGACGGCCGGATTCTGCGGCGAGACGGCAAAGCCGGCGTTCCAGGCGAAACGGTACTTCACATCCGCGACACCGCCGCCCACGACATCGCGTGGATATGGCTCGATGTCATTTACCTGCTCGGCGGTGCGATCGAAGATCATGAACACGCCGTTCTGCGTGCTGTTGTAGATGAGGTTGGGATTATCCGGCGCGGGTATCGCATAGATGCCGTCGCCGCCATTGAGATCGAACCAATGGCGATCGAGGATGCCCGAGGGATCCTTGGAGCGCGACGGCCCGCACCATGCGCTGTTGTCCTGCAAGCCGCCGCAGACCATGTAGGGACGCTCATCATCGCTGCTCACGTGATAGAACTGCGCGATGGCGATGTTGTGAACGAAGTCCCAGTGCTCGCCATTGTCGCGGGAGAGCGCAATTCCGCCGTCGTTGCCGAGCAGAATGCGACCGCTACCGCCAGGATCAATCCACACCGCGTGATAATCGCCGTGAATCTGCTTGGCGATAGTATCGAAATTCTTGCCGCCATCCTTGGACTCCATGAGGTCGTTGGAGAGCGCAAAGATGTGGTCGGGGTTTTGAGGATCAACTGCAATACGCGAGAAGTAAAACGGCCGGACATCAACCTCCTGATCTTTGCTGACAAGTTCCCAGTGCTCGCCGGCATCGTCGGAGCGCCACAGAACGCCTTCATTCGATCCCATCACCGCGTAAACCGTATCGGGCGCGCTGGGAGCAATTGCCAGTCCAATGCGCGCAACGGACTGCTCAGGCAGCCCATGTCCGCTCAGCCGCTTCCAGCTCTGTCCCTGATCGATGGATTTGTAAATGGCGTCATCCGGGCCGCCGCCGGTGTAACTCCAAGGCGTGCGCCGAAAATGATAGGCAGCGGCGTAGAGCACCTGAGGATTCTGCGGATTCATGGCGAGATCGGAAATGCCGATGCTGGGGCCGACATACAAAACCTTCTGCCAAGTCGCGCCGCCGTCAGTGGTTCGAAAAACTCCACGATCCTCGCTGTCAGCCCAGGGACTGCCCATCGCGGCAACAATCACGAGGCGAGAATCATGTGGATCAATGGCGATCTGCGAGATCTGGAAGCTGCCGTCGAGCCCCATGCGCTTCCAGTGATTGCCGCCATCCGTCGATTTGTAGATGCCGTTGCCGCGGGAGACGTCATTGCGAACATTCGCTTCTCCCGTTCCGGCCCATATGATGTTGGGATTTTGCGGATCGACCGCCAGCGCGCCAATCGAAGTGACGTCCTCATATTGGAAGAGCGCTTTCCAGGTGATCCCGCCGTCAATGGTGCGAAAGACTCCGCCGGCAGCGCTGCCAACGTAATACCGATTGGGATTGCCTGGAACTCCGGCAACGGCTGGTACACGTCCGCCGGAAATTGCCGGCCCGATCTCGCGGAAGCTGACGCTCTTGCGCACTACCATGGGCAGCCGGGTGCGTCCTTGCTCGTCAGCTTTCTGCGGCCCTGCTTCGCTGGCGATCGATCCTTCCGTCGGGCCAGTCGGCTGGAAAGATTCGGCTTCGCCGGAAGCTGGTTTTCCCGTGACCGGCGCATGCGCTTCGCCGGAACGCTGCGTGGTGGCTGGCGCAGCCTGTTGCCCGAAACAAGTGAGGTTGAAAATGAAAACGACTAAGCACGCAGGCAGTAGACCCGGTCGAACAGTCAACGTGACAGTTTCTCCTATGAAGAACCAAGCCGAAGCGATAAGCGTAGCACGAGAGCAATGCGAATCGGCGCTGTATTGTAGCACCGCTCGCGGTGCCATTCTCCGGGCGAGAGGAACTTCCTTGCGTTGTCAAGGTTAACTAGTATGACGCCGACTCGATCATTCATGGCCGGTTAACGTTCATTCGAGCCGCTACCACGATATGATAGAAAGAGCTGGGGTGAGACAGCCCAGTTAATCTGACAGCGTCTAATAGTAGTGAGCCCGCGGCTGCAATGAAATAGGGCGGATTGATTTGAACGATGCGGCTTTGGCATAAGACTATCTTCACCCTGTTGGTCCTCGCGACGGCGCACTTACCCGCACGCGCGGATATCGGCTTGCTTCTGAACGCCAAGCCGAACGTCCATCCCGAGTTGGTAAAAGCCGAAATCATTGGCGAAGGTCACTCGGCCGTTTATCTCTCGCGAGTTTGCCCGGCATCTCCGGTCACTCTCCGGCTGTGCCGTCCCGACGAGATGGGCTCGGTTATCCAGAATTATGAGGACTACAAAGAAGATCAGCCGTACGAATGGAACGTGGTTCCGCTGAGCGTCTACTTGTATGGCGTCGATGACATGCACGACCAGCCTCTGTTCGGCTCGCCGGAATTGCGCGCGGTTTTGCAGGAGCGATATCGGCAAAAGTACCTGCAGCAAATTTGCACAACGGCAAGCTGCATCAACGATCACAAGGCGAACTGGCGCGACTCGGTTGCGGCGGCATTTGTTCGCGAGATCTACATCTTCGAGGTGCATACGACGGTCGAGCAGGACGAGCAGTTCATTCGCGAGTTCAACGCACGCCCCAATCTGAATCATTACAACGGCATCTCCCGAAACTGCGCCGACTTTGCCAAGCTGGTGGTCAACACGTATTTTCCGCATTCGGCGCATCGCGACGTCCTGAATGACTTCGGCATGACCGGGCCGAAGGCCATCGCCCGTAGTTTCACGCATTATGCCGAGCATCGCCCGGCCTTGCAGCTGCGGATCATTCGGGTGCAGCAGGTGCCTGGCACTTACAGGCGCAGCTCCGATTGCCGCGAAGGTACCGAGCAGACGATTCGCTCCAAGAAGTGGCTTATACCGATTGCCGCGGTTGAGGCGCAAGCCGTACCCGCGCTGGCGGCGTCCTACCTGTTAATCGGCCACTTCAATCCGGACCACGATCTGCGCCAGCACCCTTCTGAAGATGTGGCCGTGCTCTACGAAGAACTGGCTGATGCCAAAGGCGAGGGCAACAAAGATCTGCAACAAGAACTCACGCGCGATATGCGGGCGGACCGCATTCGCGAGCTGGGCGCCGAGCAGCAGTGGCAGCAATACCGCGAGCGCTTTGAAGAAATTCTGAGCAGCGCAATTGATGATGGCGTGTTCGCCGATCGTCGCAAGATGGAGACTCTCTTCCGCAGCTGGGAGACGAACAGCCGAATCTACCTGGATCGCAATGGACAGCCTTGGCTCGAAAGAGCAACGGGCGGCGAGCTGCGACGCGTCGGCCTGACTACAGCAAATGTTTTCAACGCCGGCTCGGATCGCGAGCTTGCCTACCAAGTGCTTTTGGCGCGAACCAATGCCCTGCTATCAGTGAAGTCAAATCATCGGGAGTTATGGGCGGAGTTCCAATCCGATTGGGCTCTGTTGCAACGCGCCGAAGAGTCCCTGCCCAGAGGCGGGAACGCCGTGATCGCCGCCAGGACCGGGCGTCAGTAGCTCCCCCGATACTTCCGTTGAATTGGCAGATTTCGGCCAGCGCCTCGGACTCCCTATCTTCCTTGCTGTGCGCGGTAACTGGCGCGTAACTCGGCGACAATCTCATCCGCGGCTTGTCGTGCTTCGTCGAACATGTTCGGCGGAAATGAAATTGCTCCCACGCGCGCGTGGCCGCCTCCGCCATAGCGTTCGCAAATTTTGGCGAGATTCTCCATGTGGGTCGCCGTTGTCCAGGGATTAGAGCCAACCGACACCTTGGTACGGAAGCTGCTCTTGCTCAATCCCACGCTGTAAACACAATGGGGATGCAAATAGTACGGGATGAATTTGTTGTAGCCTTCGAGATCGTGGTCGGTGACATCGAAGAAAATCGTGCCGTCCTGGCAGACAGCGCGCTCGCGCAGAATCTCAATCGAGCGTCGGTGACGATCCATTAATTGTGGCAGCCGGCCGGCGATTTCGGGTTGCGAGACGATTTCGCCCAGAGATTTGTAGGCCAGCGCCGGAATCAAACTTGGAATAAACTGCGGGTCTTGATTCGACTCAATCAACATGGTCAGCTTAGTGGCCGGGGCTCTCATCTCCACTGCCGACTGTGGATCGTCATACAGCGCTCCGTCGATTATGTCGGCCCACTCGATCATTTCAGCCGCCGGCGCGGGATTGAAGCCGAAGCGCTGCTTTGCGATCTCGGCGATGAATTTCGTACAGGAGCGAAAGCTGGCATCGTAGAACTTGGTATTGCTTTGCTCCTGCTCGAAGTGCGATGCGTCCTCAGGCGTGAGAAACGCGCTCTGATGATGATCGAACCACCACGTGATTCGCGGCGATGAAGAGTATTTGAAATCGACGATGGCGTTTTCGTCGCCGGTGAAGTCGGCGTCGTCGAAGAGGGCGCCGGCGCGGTGCACCAGTCCCTGGTAGTCGAATTCGGCTTGCTCGCGAATGCGCTCGCGGTAAAAGCGCGTGAACAGCGCCGCGGAGCAGGCGCCGTCGAAACATTTGTCGTGATAGAAGACCTTGATCCTCACCAGACCCTCGTCGCAGTAAAGCTGTTCAGTATATATAAAAGACTCTTCCCTGCCCCACCATCGAGGGAAATGAAAAAGTAAATAGAAATCGCATTCTAAGGCGCCGGATGTCAAGGAGCGAGGGCCAGACGGTTAGCCCAACTCATCCTGGTATCGCGTTTCGCTATTGCGTTGCCGCTTCACTGTAACTCCAGAAAGATAGGCTGCCAGCAGGGTAAACATTGCCGCCGCGAACAGGAATTTCATGCGAATGGGAAGCTCGGTCGGCGACAAGAAAGCCTCGATTACTCCGGCAATCAGCAGCATGGGCACGCAGCCCAGCAGCAACTGCACTGCTTCGCGCCCGGCGCGCACCAGGGACTCGCGGCGCGGCAGCACACCGGGAAAAAGCAGCCCCGTGGCAATTCGCAATCCGGCACCGGCGGAGATGAAAATCGCCGGCAGTTCCAGCACACCATGGGGTGCGATAAAGCTCCACAGGTCGAGGCTCATGCCCGCTTGCGCGCAAGCGACACCGATTACCCCCATCAGCACTCCATTGAAGATAACCATGTACATGGTGCCGAGTCCGGCGGTAATACCGGCAGCAAATGCGGCGAAGGCGACACTCAGGTTGTTGGTCATGATGGTGCTCGATGCCAGCGGCTTGATCGCAACCACCGAGTGTGTCCACATTTCATGACGCTCAATCGTCTGCACCATCTGCGGCCCAAGGATCTCCAGCCGGAAATCGGGATCCTGCAGCGTGAGGATAGCGCCGATCACCGCTCCGCCCAGAAACAGAATGAAGGCGAAGAAGCAGTAGTTAAAATTTCGGCGGAAGACTTGCGGATAGGTGTCGCGATAAAACAGAAGGGCCGCCCAGGGGTTGGTTTTGTGACCGGAATAGATGGTATTGTGAGCCCGTGCCAGTAATTGGTTCAGGTATGCGGCAAAATGCACCGAGCTGAAGTCGGCGCGCAGCACTCCCAGATCGGCGGCGGCCTGCCGGTAGAGCAGACCAAGCTCGCGCAGCTCGGCGCGGTTCAGCGACTTCAGGCCGGAGCCCTGTACACGATCCATCAACTGCTCCAGGCGGCTCCAGTAAGGACGGCGCTTTTCAATCCAGTAAGTGGAGATCACGGGTGTATCCCAATAACCAGCTGACGATTCAGACTCCCGAGCAGATCACGATGGAACTGGCGCCGGCCGGCATCGGCAGCCGCTTTCTCGCGCTCGCACTCGATACTGTAATTCAGGGCGTGCTGTACACGGCAATCTTTCTCTCGGCGGTACTCCTGTTGCCGGGCACGCGGATCGCGGGCTTGTCCAGTACATGGGTCGGCGCGGTTGGGCTTTTCCTGCTGTTCTGCATCTATTGGGGATACTTTGCCGCCTTCGAAACTCTCTGGCATGGCCAAACGCCAGGTAAGCGAGTGGCCGGCATTCGCGTGGTCAAAGACACCGGCCGCCCGATTACCGCCATCGAAGGCATCGGCCGCAACCTGATGCGCGTGATCGATGGCCTCTTCTTCTATTTACCAGGGCTGATCTCGGTGGTTCTGAGCCGGCAAAACAAGCGGCTGGGAGATTACGTTGCCGGCACTATCGTTATCCACGACACGAGCACCTCCCAGGTAAAGCCTGACTGGAGCTTCGCGCGACCGGCGGAAACTACCTTCCATTCCGAACTATCAAAGATCTCCGAGCAGGACCTGATGCTTATCGAGACATTTCTGCACCGCAGGTTCGACCTCGAAGCAACAATTCGCTTCAACACGGCAGTTCAATTGGCTGCTATGATCCGGCAGAAAACCGGTTTAGCGAAGCGTGCCAGCGAATCCGACGAAGGGTTTCTGGAGACCACTGCCAGGCAGGTTCGTGATCAGGCGCGGCTGCGAACCAGATAAGCCCATAAAAAACCGGCCGCACTGTGGCGGCCGGTGGACATGCAGCATGTTGGGCGCTGGCTAGTCTCCGTAAACTGCTTCCCGCTCTTCCACCGCAGGTTGTGCGGGCTTGATACCGCCGAGGCTGTCGATGGGCACGAAGCCATCCTTGGTGACCGGCTTTTCTCCCAGCACGTGCTCGCGATAGAGCGCCATCATGCGCGCCTTTTCTGCTTCGGCTTTCACGCGCTCTTCGCGCGCCTTGAACTTTTCCTGACGCGCGTTCTTGGCAATCCCGAGTTTGTCGAGCGTATCGTTGGCCGCGGCGTTGACGTGCTCATCGACCAGCTTGAGCGTATGCGCCGTCGTCTCCAGGCCAACTTTCTTGCCGCCGGCGAAGATTTCGTGACGGCCGTGCTCCTCGTACCACTTTGTCAGGGTCGCGGTCATGTGCATTTTCTCGACGATATTGCGCCAGCCCACGCCGGTGTTGTAAGCGCAGAAGCTGATCTCGCCTTCCTGTGTGGCGTAGGGAATGATGCACTGCTCGGTGCGGCGGAAATCATAGTTGAACAGATCCTGGAACCACATTCCGGCGACAAACAGGAAGTTCCAGCGATCACGGCGGCGGCGCTCGATGTCGGTCTCCGTACGATCACCGGTCACCTTGCCGTAATCCTTACCGGTCGCGCCAAAGGTTTTGTCGAACTTCTTCAGCAGGTCGACGAACTTGAAGTGTTTGGGCGACTTGAAAGGATCGTAGTTCTTGAGCAGCGCCAGCGTCATGCCGGCGATCGACATCCACTTGCCGCGCGCTGCATCGTTGACCTTGGCAATGTCTTTAGCGATGGTGTCGCCGTTGAGAAATGCGGTGACCGGGACCGCTTCCTTCGTTTCCTTGTCGATCATGACGGCCATGCCGACGCCACAGTTCGGATGGCAGCCACAGCTCAGCGAGCCCCAATCCTTTTCAGGTCCGTGGACGAGGTCAGCCCAATCGGAAAAGGTGCTCATAAACGAGATCGGGAACCAATCGCGCGTCGGTTCGCCTAGTCCGGTCTGATTCTTCACGTCATGCGCCAGATGCGACAGCGTGTAACGCTGCGCCTGACGCCGCTCGTCGGTGATAGCTTCATCGCGTCCGGTGAACGACACCGGCTGGAACGAGAGGAACGAAATGCGCTTAGGATTGTCCAGCGCGAACTGGATGATGCGGCCCACCTGCTCGTTGTTGAGATCGTTGACGATCGTAACCACCGGCACGATCTCGACGCCAGCCTTGTGCAGGTTCTCGATCGCCTGCAACTTCACGTCAAAGAGATTGCCGACCAGACGATGCGAATTGGCGGCATTGCCGATGCCATCGAATTGCAGATACGCGTAGCGCAGACCGGCTTCCGCCGCCTGCTTGGCAAATTCAAAGCTCTTGGCAAACTCGATGCCATTGGTCGCAGCCTGCACACTGTTGTAGCCCACCTTGCGCGAATACGCGACGGCGTCAAGGAAGTACGGTGACAGCGTGGGCTCGCCGCCGGAAAACTGTACCGACATCTGGCGCCGCGGCTTGATCGTGATGGCGTTGTCCAGCATGGTCTTGATCTCGTCCCACGTCAGCTCGTGGACGAAGCCGACCTGGTTCGCGTCCATGAAGCAGGGATCGCACATCATGTTGCAGCGGTTGGTGAGGTCGATGGTCAGTACCGAGCCGCGGCCATGCAGCACGGTGCTGCTGCCGTGGTGATGCAGCTTCTCATCGTTGTGGGCGCGGATGTCGCGGCCCGGGAAAACCTCTTCCAGATGCTTGAAGAATTTGGTGTCGATGGCCATCACATCTTCGAAGTGGCCGTGTGTGGGGCAGTCCTTCACCATCAGAATTTTGCCGTCGCGCTCGATGATCTGCGCCTTGATCTCGCCGGCTCTTTCGTTCATCAGGATTTCCACCGGAAGCTTGCCGTCGATGATCTGCTGGCGAATCTCCGGGACACACTTTGGACACAGCGAATCGGTGCTGCGGGGCCAGCCGAGCGGCGGCTTCGACTTCTGATAGGACTTCAGCAGCGGCTTGTCGGACCACTTCGGCGTAAAGGAAGGATTGGGATGAATACTATTAACTTTGTCGAAGACAGCCCACGCGCCGCGCGCAGCGTAGGTAACGGCCTTCTCAACATACTTAACTGGTTTGTGCATTTACGCCTCTAAAATTGGGATGATCCAGACCCACCCCACGTGGGCCCAAATCCACATTGCTGCGATTATTAGGGTAATAACCCGAACCCGAATGGGCCAAGCGAGATAGGCTGAATGGGCAGATTTAGCGGCCTAGCGGGACTATCAAACATTGAATGGTGATGCTCGTCACAGGCCTATGTTATTGAAACAGAAAGCCTGCAGCGAACGCTTGCAGCATCTAAGGAGCGGCACGAGAATCCGGATTCTATGCTATATTCCGCTTCATGCGTGGCAGGTTGACCCTTGGGGCGGCAGTGCTGCTCTCCGCCATGGAAGCGTTCCTGGCGCAACCGCTGCCCGCTACAGACACGCAATTCAATAATCAGTACGTAAAGATTACTGTCCCGTCCGGCTGGACGGTCAATGTCTCGTCCCCGCCGCTGGTAAAGCTCATTCACGGCAAGTACGTCCTGACCATAAATCCCATCTTTGTACACGCCACGGCATACGGCAGCTTGGAAACTATCGCCAGTGGACTACCGAGCGTTGAAGCAGTGATGCGGCAGGTCGACGGACCCTGGATGACCAGTTGTGCTCAGCCCGAGAAAATGGCTGAGACGAGCAGTATCCAGTTATGGCCGCTCTATACGGATGACACGAAGGCGAATATTGACTACGGCTGCAAGTTCCCGTCCGATGGTAAGCCCGCGTGGTTTGGATCGTACTTTATGGGTGCAGGGCCCGAGAGTGAATACATTATTGCGCTTGCCTACGATACAAACGACGTGAACGCACTGCCCAAGAAGGATTCTCCAGAGTTGAGACAGGTGTTGAGCGATGTGGACAGGATGATGAAGACGTGCGAGCTCAAGCCGCCCATCGTGATCTCAGGCATCGAGCCGAAATCGGCCCCTCCCGGTGCGACGATCACGCTTCACGGCAGTGGTTTCGATTTGAAGAATTACAATCTGGAGCCGCGCTTCGTGAAGTTTCCTAATCTGGAGATGGCGCGCTTCAAAGTAGCTGCGGACGGGACATCGATGAGCTTTGAAATCCCGACCTCGCGAACGAAAATCAGTTGTGTGCAACCTGGATTAGTCAATGTTGGCGAGGACTGTGTTCCTCCACCGCCGAATTACGTGGACGATTGTCCACGTGTTAGCGACCGAAGGGCAAACTTCTGTGGCGTGCCATTTCCGCCAGGCGTGTACAAGATTCGGATCGCCGGGACGATGGTCCGCAGCAACGAAGCGGCGCTGACAGTAATCGAGCCTAAACCTACGCCGGTTCAGATTTCAGTTCTTTATCCGGATACAGGCGTGGCGCCGGGGCAGATGATCACCGTACACGGCAAGGGCTTCGCTCCGACTAACAACACTGTGACAATCGGGGACGCCGTCGTCCCTAACCTCCCTTCACCTGATGGAGAGACTCTTACGTTTCAAGCCCCCGCACTATCCGGAGCCGCGCTTATTACCAGCCGCGGGTACCTCCAAGCTTCGGTCCAAGCTTCTGTCGAGAACGCCAAAGGACAAAGCAACTCCATTGCGTTTGACTACTCTTACCCGAGTCCAAACGCGCTGCACTGGCAGAAAGGTGGGTTCAAAATTAACAGCCCGCCGCAATCAGTCCCCAACCACTAGTGGAAGGCATCTTGTACTACTCCGCCGTCCACTGATACGCGCCAGGCTGCGGCAATCCCACGTGCGCCAGCACGCGGTTGGCGAACTCGCGGGCAATGTCGTCCGTTGACGCAGGCTGAAAGTAGAAGGCGGGAATGACGGGGTAGATCGTGGCCCCGGCTTCAGCGGCGAGTGTCATGTTGCGCAGGTGAATGCGATTGAAGGGCGTTTCGCGCACACACAGTACCAGCGGACGGCGTTCTTTCAGGCAGACGTCGGCGGCGCGCTCGATGAGGTGAATTGCCATGCCATTCGCGATCCGCGCCAGCGTTCCCATGCTGCAAGGCAGGACAATCATCGCGTCCGTCCTATACGATCCGCTGGCCACGTTGGCGCCAATGTCATTGTTGTTCTGTTGCTGGATCTTGTTTGTCGCGCGGCCCAGCATTTTTGCTACGACTTCGCCTCGGCCGGAGACGCCGAGTTCTTCCGCCATCACGCGCAATCCGCTGTCGGAGATGATCAGGTTGATCGTGCCCACGCGTTCGTCGCGCTCCAGCGCGTCCAGCAAGTGCTGGGGAAAAATTGAACCGCTGGCGCCGGTGATGGCCACGGTGAGAGTCAGAGTGCGACTATATTGGTGCGAGTCCGTCAGCATTATGGCAATTCAAACGTGCAGCCCGATTGCTCATGGTAGCACCCAGTGGCCCGGTACTTTGCGGTCGGATTGACTGCTGATCCGCCCTGCTTTGTATCAGGGCACGGATTCAGCCGTGCCATCTATGCGTTCTTAAGTATGTGCGCAATAGGCTCTGACCAGGCAGAGCCTATTGCGCACCAGTCTTTTTATGCATTACTTCGGCACGACTGAAGTCGTGCTCATTTACTTGACTAAAGAACAAGTAGGCCGATCGTCGTTTCGCCCGTTTTTATTGTCATCCCGACCGAGCCGCTTCAGCAGCGAGTGGAGCGACCTGCTTTTATTCGCGACAACGGGTACCTCGACTGCGCGGCCGCCAGAATCAAGCGGCCGCTCCGCTCGGGATGACACTCTGTTTAGTCAAGCAGATAATCACGACTGAAGTCGTGCCCTGATACAAAGCTATCGAACGGTCGATGTTCCGTTGAAGCACGAAGCGAACTGGGGCGAGAAGCTGCCAGATCACCTCCACTTGCAACTTCACACTCGAAACTTGAAACTGGTGCCGACATGGACTCGGTGGCGCTGAAGCAGCTGTTCGAGCAGGTGAAGCGCGGCAAGCTCTCGCCCGACGAAGCAGTGGAGCGACTACGCCATCTTCCCTTCGAAGATCTCGGATTTGCCAACGTTGATCACCATCGCGCGTTGCGCGTCGGCATTCCGGAAATTATCTTTGGGCCGGGTAAAACGCCGCAACAACTGGCCGTCATCTTCGCGCGTCTGGCGGAGCACGGGCGGAACGTCCTCGCCACTCGGGTTACGGCTGAGCAGGTCAGCGCGGTCCGCCGCAAATTCCGCAAAGTGGAATTTCACGAGCTCGCGCGCGCCCTGACTTTGACACGCGACACAACGCTCCATGGTAAGGGCAAGATCGTCGTCGTCTCAGCCGGAACCAGCGACATTCCCGTTGCGGAAGAAGCAGTGATCACGGCACAGATCATGGGCAATGAGGTGCAGCATGTCTATGACGTTGGCGTGGCCGGCATTCATCGCCTGCTGGCACGGCGTAATGTCCTGGCGCAGGCGCGGGTCGTCATCGTTTGTGCCGGAATGGAAGGCGCGTTGCCCAGCGTCGTCGGAGGCCTGGTCGGAGTGCCGGTCATCGCCGTGCCGACGAGTGTCGGTTACGGCGCTTCCTACCAGGGCATCGCGGCGCTGCTCGGCATGCTGAACTCCTGCGCATCGAACGTTACCGTCGTGAACATCGACAACGGTTTCGGCGCGGGCTATGTGGCGTCGATCATCAACCGCCTGGACTAAAGCTGAAGGCGCGCTGTTCTCGCCCAAGCCAAGGGTGAACGAACACTCGTCCAACAACACAAAGGTGCAGCATTCCTCGTGCTATCAGTCGCTTAGCCGGTTAGTTTGTGATGTTCCACGTGGAACAACTGCCCGGCTTTACAGCAGCTCCTCGTTCCAGTTCTCCAGGAACTTTTTCACCTCGGCCATGAACTGATCGGCGACAGCGCCGTCGATCACGCGATGATCGTAACCGATGCTCAGATGAACCACGGAACGAATGGCGATCGAGTCAGCACCGTCTCGGTCGGTGACGACAACCGGCTGCTTAACGATTCCGCCCACCCCCATGATCGCAAGCTGCGGCTGATTGATGATGGGCAGTCCGAACATCGCGCCAAAGGTGCCTGGGTTGGTGATGGTAAAGGTTCCACCCTGCACCTCCTCCGGCTTCAGCTTCTTGGTGCGGGCGCGCTCGCCTAGATCGCTGATGGCGCGCTGCAATCCCACGAAGCTCCGCTCCTCGGCGCTTTTGACGACCGGAACGATCAGTCCCCAATCGAGCGCCACCGCAATGCCGAGATTGATGGCAGCGTGGTAATGGATGTTGTCGCCTTCGATGGACGAGTTGATGATGGGCCACTTGCGAATGCCGTGAATGACGGCCCGCGCAAAGAACGGTGTGAAGGTGAGCTTGTTCCCCGTCGCCTGCTCGAACTTGGCTTTCATGCGTTCGCGCAATTTGACGATGCGCGTGACATCGACCTCGAAGACGCCATGCACGTGTGCACTGGTGTGCTTCGACATCACCATGTGCTCGGCAATCTTCTTGCGCATGACCGACATGGGCACGACTTCGCCCGGAGTTACGCCGCCGACAGGCTGCAGCGGTGTTGTGACCGCCGGCGCCGAAGGTTGAGGCGGTGCCGGAGGAGCGTAGGAAGGAGCCGACGCAGCAGCGGGAGCCGTAGCTGGTGCACCTGCGCCGTGTTTCGCGATGAACGCTTCGATGTCGTCTTTGGTAATTCGTCCGCCGAGGCCCGTACCCGCGACCTTCGTCAGATCGACATTGTTCTCTTTGGCGATGCGGCGGACCAATGGGCTGGAGCGCACGCGTTCCTGCTCGCCTGCTTCTCCATATTCCTCGACTTTGCCCTGTTGTTGTCGCTCCAGGCCTGTCTTCTCGTCAGCCGACAGATCAGCAGGAATCTTCTGCGGCGCTTTGGGCTCCTCGCCGCTGGGAGGCTGTGCGACCTGCGTCTGAGTGGCGCCGCCACCATTTCCGCCAGCTGCGGGTTTGACGGGCTGAGCGGCGGATGGCTGCGCCGGCGCGGCAGCACCAGTTGCTGCTCCTTCTTCCGCAATGACCCCGACTACCGTGTTGACTTGCACCGTATTTCCAGCCTGCACCTTGATGTCCTGCAAAGTGCCGGACGCGGGCGCCGGAATTTCAGCGTCAACTTTGTCGGTGGAGATTTCAAACAGCGGCTCGTCGCGCTGGACTTTTTCTCCCGGCTGCTTCAACCACTTGGTGATGGTACCCTCGAAGATCGATTCCCCCATCTGGGGCATAATGACATCTGTCGGCATAGTTTCCTTCCGCTGGATTGGCTAGCTGGAACTCGAGATCGCAGCAAACCTCTGATTATATCGCGGGAAAACGGGCATCGCTGGGCGACCAAGTAAGCCCGTTGTGTCGCAGTTCGAAATAGAGAAACGCACACCTCGACTCCGCTGCGCTCTTTCGGACAGGCTTCTTCCACGACCACGCGAACCGGCGCGGGCGCTGTGCGAAGAAGCTCGCTTGGGTCCAGCACGATTCCTACTGCGTGGCCGCTCACATGGTCAGAACAACGCGGAATTGCGCCTTGCCGCTCATCATCCGGTCATAAGCTTCCGCCGCGCGCTCCAGCGGATAGGTCTCGATCATCGGTCGCACCCCCGTCAGCTCGGAGAACCTCAACGTGTCTTCCGAATCGGTCGGTATCCCCGACCACCAGCCCTGGATCGATTTGCTTCCGGCGATGAGCTGTAAAGGTGCCACCTCAACGGGATCGTTTGACGCACCGATCACCATGAGTCTGCCGTGCGGTCCGAGACCGTCGATGACTTCGGACATCGCTTTCGAATTGGGCGCGGTCGCCAGGATGGCTTTCGCGCCGCCCAGCTTTTGCAACTCCTGCGCGGCATTGGTGGCTTGACTGTCGATGTACACCGCCGCTCCCAGCTTCTTCGCCAGCACCGCATTCTCCGGGCCGCGTCCGATCGCCGCCACCTTGTAGCCAAACTTATTGGCGAATTGAACTCCAAGATGTCCCAGGCCGCCGATGCCCTGAATTGCAACCAAATCGCCGGGCATCGCGCCGCTATGCCGCAGCGCGTTGTAGGTCGTGATGCCTGCGCAGAGCAGTGGAGCGGCCTCGGCAACGCTCAAGCTCTCAGGCACCGACACCAGCGCCTCGACGGGAGCGATCATGTGTTGCTGGTAGCCGCCGTCATAGCTGATGCCGGCAACCTTCACATTCCGGCAGTTGGCAAAGTCGCCGCGCCGGCACTCCGGACACGTATTGTCCTGCCCGCCGTGCCAGCCGACGCCAACGCGCTGTCCCTTCTTCCAGGTGGAGACGCCCGCACCAACTTCGTCGATAATGCCCACGACTTCGTGCCCGGGCACACGAGGATACTGAATTCCCGGCCACAATCCTTCTTTCGTCAGCTCGTCGCTGCGGCAAACGCCGCAGGCTTGAACTTTAATGCGCACTTGCCCTGCAGATGGGTTGGGGATCTTGCGTTCTACAATTTCGAAGTTCGCTCCAGCTTTGGAAATGGCCGCCACCTTCATGGTTGCGACTGCTGCCGTCGTAGTTACCATAAGTCCTCCTGATGAAAATTGAAGAGCAGGTTAACGTAATGTTTGCAGGTCTGGGCGCAAGCAGGACACTTGGCGGAGAAGATGCTCCAACCCTGAATGAGGATTCACCGAAAGCAGGAACTCAATAATGGTGCTCCCATAACTCTTCGTTGACTGACGGGTGGAGCACGCCCTTCAGGGGTGCAATTGAAATTGCTGTATGAATATCTCGGCTTTTGCCGCTGAGGTAACCGCCCGTGTTTGCCTCAGGCGCTGAAACGCGTCGTGGTAAGGTCCGTCATCTGCACGCCTCGAAGGCGTGCTCCACCCACACACCCCGCTTGATCCACCACGACACTCTGTGGCAGTGCACCGGTTCGAACGCTTCCTGTATCTTGTTACCGACGATGTTGTCTCCGGCCCAGATCGTCTGTATCACGGTGTTCGCCGTCGCGTGCGTGGTGACGCTCTACGCCCTGTTCGGCTATCCGCTGCTACTGAATTGGCTTGCCAGGCGGGCCGACAATCCGGTTCACAAAGACAACAAGCTGCGCACCGTCTCTTTCGTCATCGCGGTTTATAACGGCGAGAAATTTCTTGAGCGGAAGATCAAAGCGATCTTCGGACAGAACTATCCGCGCGAGCTGATGGAAATCCTCGTAGTCTCCGATGGCTCGACGGATCGCACCGACGAGATCGCGCGCAGCTTCGCCGGCCAGGGTGTCAAGTTTCTGGGCGTGCCGCATGGCGGCAAAGCGGCCGCATTGAACGCCGGCGTACCACTGGTCTCCGGCGAGATCCTGGTGCTGAACGATGTGCGGCAGACGCTCGATCCCGACTGCCTGCGCAACGTGATTGCGTGCTTTGGCGATAGCAAGGTCGGTGCCGTAAGCCCGCAAACGATCATTGTCAAAGGCGAAACCCACGAGGAAACGACGACCAGCCTGTACTGGCGATACGAGCACTGGATTCGCCTGCGCCTCACGCGCATTGACTCGACCTTCGGTACTAGCGGTGCGTTTACCGCGATGCGACGCCCGCTATGGGTACCGCTGCCGTCGGGCACTCTGCTGGACGATGTTTATGTGCCGCTGAAGGCCTTCTTCAAGGGCTATCGCATCCTCTACGAGCCGACTGCCACAATGTATGACTTCCCTACCGCGTTGCAATCGGAGTTTCGCCGCAAGGTGCGTTTGCAGGCGGGGCTCTATCAGATGTTGAAGATCATGCCGGAACTGCTGAGCTCGCGAAATCGAATGCGACTGCATTTCCTTTCCGCGAAGTATGGGCGGATCGTGATTCCGTATTGCATGATTGCGGCGGCGCTGGCGACGATTGGATTGCCACCGTACTGGCGCGCCGCTGCGGCCTGGGGACAGATCCTCTTCTACGGACTGGCGGCGCTCGACGCTGCGGTTCCCGACGGCATCGCTTTGAAGAAGCTGACCTCACCAATACGCACGTTTGTTGTACTTATGGCCGCATCGCTGGCTGCGGTGCGGGTGTACTTCGTGCAGCCTACCAGCTTGTGGAAAGACGTTTCGTACCGGCCATCCATCGCCGAGAAGGCGCATTCATCAGATCCAAAGGTGCCCGCCGGACGAGCATGATTTTAAGCCGCCCGTTTGTCGCTCGATTTCCCGTTCTTTTCTTTTTCCTTGGCAATGCGTTCGGAGAGCAGTTTCTTCGCTCTCTGCAACTCTGCCTTTCGTGTCGCGCTAAGATTGTGACCTGCCCGGTTGATGTAGAAGGTCAGCATTCGCATTCCTGAGCCGGGCCCCTTCGGCGAAACTTTCTTGGACGCAAGGGTTCGAGCGATGACAGCCGCGCTCTTGTTGAACAGTCCCTCCGGAGGATGAGTCGAATCGGTGTTTACCGAAGCGGACCACCGCCTCCGCTTGGTCGTTTTGGCTTTGCTCTTTCTGGTATTCGCTGGCATGTATCCTCACTCTGCTATTTCTGTAGATGAGAAGATCCGCCTGCGTGATATCCCATTGACATCGAGTGGACCCTCGTGGGGCGAAAGAAATCGAAGGGAGAAGACTCATTTTCGCCAGCGGTCAAACAGCTCCCACCAGATGAGCTTCTGCCACTCCAGCAGGTAGGTCTTGGCCCATTCGCGATTCTTCCACCATGGGATTCCGAAGAGAAAGCCGTTCTTGGCGGCAGATGCAGTCCATTGATATTGCGGCAGACGGGTGCGAAAGATGGATAACGCGCGACGCGTGTGATAGTCGTCCGTAGCCACAATGACGGAATGAGGCGGCGGTTGGAGACGCTGCAGACAGGCGTTTACCTGGTCGGCTTCCTCCTTGGTCGAGTCGCCGCTGATGGGACAGACGCTCACCTGCGACGCGTTCGGTCCCGCGGTGCGAGCCACGAGATCGGCTGCGAGATCCGCATAGGAGCGTCCATAAGCGACCTGGGTGGTCGCGTCAAGGATCAAATGTTGGCCGTAACCGGAGCGCAACAGCTGCATACCTTGCCAGTAGCGATCATCCGCCTCCGACCCCGCCAGGACGACGATGGCATCCGACTTCTGCGGATTATTTACTATCAGAAAGCCGCCGGGTTGAAAAAATACCAACGCGCCAACCAGGATGAGAACCAGAACAACGACGAGGGCCAGACGTTTCATACGCGTGGTGCTCGCGAGCACATCAACAGTAGCACGGCAGGAGAGAAACTCGGCTAGAAGTGTGGCGGCAAAACATCCGGCGGTTGGACGACGACGACGCGGCCATCCGCTTCGCGCTCCAGCACCGGCGCATAAATGCCGAGCCACTGGCGACGCCACCACATCCCGGTGGCGCGCTTTTCCGCCAAGCTGGTGAACCAGTACTGCCACAGCACTGCGCGTACCTCTTTCGGCGGAGCATTAGGGAATGGATTGCCCGCAAAGAGCGCAAGCACGTCCGGTGCTCCGGCAAGCAAGCGCTCCTCGGTGCTGACCACGATCAGGTTATCCCGCCAGGAGCCGAGCGACGCAAACCATAAGTTCCAGTCGAAGCGCGGCTGATAAGGCGCATAAATGCGGGGCCTTTCGTTGAGGTTCTGCGGTTTGTAGCGGAACAGATACGGCTTCCAATTCTCCCCGTCATCGGAGCCCTGGAACTCGATCTCGTAACGCCCGCGTGTCATCACAGCGAACAATCCGTAACGGTTGGCAATTCGAAAAGGCTCCAACGCCGCGACCGGCGACGTCGGAAGCGGCAAATGCGGTAACAGCAGCCAGAGCATCTGCACCGTCGTCGCATAGAAAATCCAGATCAACATGACGCTGGTGAGCGCGAGTTTGAACGCGGAAGTCGGGTTAAGTTTGCTCTGCGAAGGCAGAGATTCCGGGACCATGGTCGACGAATCGCGCTCATTCGAGCCGGAGCTTGAAACTGAGATCGTAGTCACGGGCTCCGACGGCGCCAGCTTCAGACTCCAGCCAGCGGGCATGACTCGCAAGAGGAAACGATCGTCGAGCAAAAGAAATCCCAGTACCAGCACCAAGTAATTCAGGAATGTGTAGTTCGCGGTGAGAATGACCGGGATCTGCCAGGCTGTCACTACGAAGAAGCATGCGATCCGCCAGCGCCGCGGCAGGAAAAGCATGAACACTAAACCGAGTTCCAGCACCAGGGTTGCACCGGTGGAGAAGGCATGGAACCAGTGCGGCAGATGCTGCACATACCAGCCAATCCAGGTTGGCAGCGGGCCATTCTGGTAGTACTCATCCATGGCGGTGAAGTGACGCCACTCCGGATCGCCGCTGGCCAGCTTCACTACGCCGGATTCAAAGTAAATGCGAAACCACTCCCACTGCAGCAGAAACAGGCTGGCGCGCGAGGGAGGACTATTCCTGCCGAGACCCGGCCACAATCCCGCGGGCGCAAAAAATAGCGAAATGAACCCTGCCTCCAGCAGCATGCCGTCGGATTGATATCCGGAAAAATCCTGAGCCGCGGCAACGAACGAAAGGAAGCATACGAAGCAGACGAACAGTGTGGCTCGCGGCCAGACGTTCGCCACCACCAGCAGCGAGGCGATCATGCCAATCCAGCAGATCGCCAGCAGCATGTGATCGGTGCTGGAAAACCACAGCAGCGTCGGAGCAAACCAGAATCGCCCCGCGCCAAACTGACGAGCCACCGCCTGGAGATATTCGTTCGTCGGAAGAATGCCATCCGGGCCGATCAGCCCGCGGATTTGAAATACCAGCGCGTAAAACGCAGAGAAGTAAATGAGACCGAGGCAGCGGAGAAATATCCAGCGCGGAATGAGCCGATCAGAGGCGCCAGCGTCAGAAGCGAAAAGCCAGCGAATGACGGAGGCGGGAGTTCGGCTCATGGGTAGTGCATTATATAGTTGACCAACGTTGAGGGGCTCGCGTCCATTTGCTTAGTCGATCCCGGTGCGACGCATTGCCGTATTGTGGACAATTTTCCAAGTCTCACTCGTAATTTTTTCTCGTGGAAATCATGCCCACTGCTGCTTCCTGCTATGACATTCTCGCAGCGATCACGATGAGCGCAGCGCCGGTTATTCTGGGGGTACACTGTTGGTATGCTGAACGCGATGGATTTCGAATGTCCAGCGTGTGGCGCCAAACCCGGAGAAACATGCCGCACTATCACCAACAAGCTGATGCCTAAGCCACATGCCAAAAGGCGACAGGCCGCTCTGGACAAGGAGCATCCACCCGAGACGGTAGAATCAGCATCCATTAGTGAGGAACCTGCAAACGGATAGCGATGAGATCGCAGATCAAGCTCGGCCGAATCGCCGGCATTTCTATTGGCCTTCACTACAGTTGGTTCATCATCGCATTTTTGATCGCGTTTTCCCTCACGGCACATTTCCGCATCACCATGCCCAGCCAGACCAATGCAATGGTCTGGACCGCGTCGATCATCACCGCGGTGCTGTTCTTCGTGACTTTATTACTGCACGAGCTGGCCCATTCGCTGGTTGCCAAAGCAAAAGGACTGCGGGTGCGATCTATCACATTATTTGCCTTGGGCGGGGTTTCACAAATCGAGTCTGAGGCTCCGGACGCGAAGACGGAATTCTGGATTGCCATCGTCGGACCTTTATCCAGCCTGGTCATTGGATTCATCTGCCTGTTGATCGTCAGGTTGTTGGGCTGGAGCTGGGGTACGGAAGCGCACGCTCCAGTAACCGGAGTTCTATTGTGGCTCGGCTATATCAACTTCATGCTGGCCGCTTTCAACATGGTGCCGGGATACCCACTGGACGGCGGCAGAGTGCTGCGGGCCATCATCTGGTTCTTCAACCACAATCGGGCGCGTGCCACCCGGCTGGCGGCTCGCGTGGGTCAAGTCGTCGCGTTTCTCTTTATCTTATGGGGACTGTTTCGCTTCTTTGTGGGTGAAAACTTCGGCGGATTGTGGCTGGCGTTTATCGGATGGTTTCTGCTGGATGCCTCGCGCAGCAGCTATGCCCAGGTGGAACTCCTGGAGGAACTTCGCGGGCGTACGGTTGCCGATATCATGGAACGCGATTGCCCCAGCGTCGACGGCTACATCAGCTTGCAGGATTTTGTAAACGAATACCTTTTGCGTAGCGGACGCAGGTGTTTCGTCGTAGTTCAGGACCATCGCCTGGTGGGCATTATTACTTCCAATGAAGTTAAGGCAATCGATAGAGAGCAATGGGAGCAGACGAGCGTGCAGAGTGCGATGCGGCCTATAGCCAAACTTCGCATAGTCGCGCCGGAGACCAGTGCCACCCAGGCCGTGGAGCTCATGAGCCGCGAGGACGTGAATCAATTGCCGGTCGTTTCCAACGGACAGCTCCAGGGCATACTTTCGCGGAGCAGCCTTATGACTTTTCTTCGTAATCAATCCGAACTGGTGAGTCACTGATCTGACATTCCGCCCGGACTGCACTTCCAACGCTGCCGCAAAATCAGACATCCTACTGTTATGTGACCACAATGAGCCGACAGAGAGGTGAGCGCCAGTGAGCGATACCTCGATTTTGACGCGCATCCGGCTGCGCCCACGCTCCGATGTAATCCACGTAAGCCGCGGTCGGACAGCTCTGGGGATGGATCACGAAGGAAACATAGCACCCCAGAACGCCCGGCAAGGCCTGTACGTCTATCAGACTCGAATGCTGTCGCAGTATCGCTGGCTGCTGAATGGAAATCAGCCGCAACTCAGTACCCAATCGGCAGTCGAACAGCACACTTGGCTCGCCTATTACTTTCAGGCGCCGCCGAATTGCAAAGATACTCCGACGGGAGAATGTAACCCTCTACAACAAACAGTTGAAGTGAAGATCTCTCGCGTTGTCGGGGAGGGCATGCACGAAGACGTTGAGGTCACAAACCACACGCAGATCGCGACCTCGGTTACGCTCGCGCTGCAGGTGGACGCCGATTTTGCATCCCGTAGTGAGGTGAAGAACGGCCGCAAGCAGAAGGGTGAGCTAAGCAAGAAATGGCAGCAATCCGGCGCGGGTGAATGGCGCTGGAGCTTTGACTATCGCTCGGAACATCATTATGACCACCAGGGGAATAAGGGCGTCGCGCGAATTGAGCGGGGGATCACGCTGCAACTGCACTGCAACTCGGAGCCTTCCCATTCGGACGATGAAATATCGTTCCGGATCGAGCTGAAACCGCACCAAACCTGGAGGGCATGTCTGATCTGGCAGCCGCAAGTCGATGGCAATCTGCTTCCTGTCGAATCGCGGTGCAATGCTTTGTCGTGCTCTGACAGCAATTGGTGCCGCAAGACAGAGCTGTTCCTGCGAGAGGCAACGTCGTTCAGCACTCCCGCGAAACGAGATCTTACGTCTCTGGTGCAACGGGTGCTCGATCGCTCGCGGCAGGATATTGCATCCCTTCGCTTGTTCGATCTGGACGAGGGGGACCATAACTGGAAACTTGCCGCTGGTATTCCCACCTATCTCGCCCTGTTCGGACGTGACACGCTGGCAGCCGCATGGCAGGCATCGATGCTGAGCACCGACATGAGCTGGGGCGCGCTCAGCCTGCTGGCCAGGACTCAGGCCCACGAAACGAACAATTGGCGCGATGCTCAGCCCGGCCGGATGTTGCACGAATCCCATACCGATCCGCTTTCGGCGCTTAATTTCACCCCGCAAGCGCTGGATTTTGGCACGGCAAATACGCCATTTCTATATCCGATTGTCGTAAGCGAGCTGTGGCACTGGACGGGCGACAAAGAGCGGCTTCGCTCCTACGTCAAACCGGCGCTGGACGCTCTGGCCTGGGCTGATAAATATAGCCGCGACAAGAGCGGCTTCTACAAATACAAAACGCTTTCCCAACAAGGAATAAAGAACCAGGGCTGGAAAGATTCCTCCGACGCCATTGTTTATGCGGATGGAAGGCAGGTGGAAGATCCGCTGGGTACGTGTGAAATGCAGGCTTTTGCTTATACGGCCAAGCTGCACTTTTCCGCATTTCTGTGGTGGTTGGGTGAGATGAAAGAAGCGCGGCGTCTTTACGGTGAAGCCGCCGAGTTGAAGAAGCGATTCAACGATCGCTTTTGGCTCGAAGAAGAGCAGTATGTCGCGATGGCAATCGACAAGGATAACCGGATGGTCAAATCGATCTCATCTGATGCCGGACATTGTCTGCTGTCGGGAATTCTGGAACCGGACTCGGCCGCTCGCGTCGTCAATCGAATGATGCAACCTGATTTGTTCTCCGGTTGGGGAATTCGTACCCTGTCCAGCGAGCATCCGGCATATAACCCGTTTGCTTACCATCGCGGAACCGTGTGGCCAGTGGAAAACGGCGCCTTTGTTCTGGGAATGGCGCGCTACGGGTTGCACGGCGAAATGTGGCGATTGGCACGCGCAATTTTCGAATCGGCCGCGCTGTTCCAGTACGACCGGCTGCCGGAAGTCTTCGGTGGACATCCGCGGGATGAAGACCATCCCTTCCCTGGTCTGTATGAAAGAGCCGACTCCCCGCAAGCGTGGTCGGCGTCGGCGCCGTTTGTGGTGATGCAAGCCCTGCTCGGAATCTATCCTTACGCGCCTTTGAAGGCACTGTTCCTGGATCCTTGGCTCCCCGATTGGCTTCCGGAGATCACCATCGAAGATATGTGCATTGGCGAGGCGCGGGTCACGCTGCGGTTCCGGCGTGAGAAGGATGGCAATACGCACTACAAAGTTGAGCGCCTCGACGGAGATCTCCATATATTGCGGCAGCCAAGCCCGTGGTCTCTCACGGCCGGCTGGGGCGAGCGGGTGAAGGATGCGGTGAGCAGTCTGTTGAAGGCGGCCTGACCTCTTAGCTCCATACCTCGATTCAGCAGTTATTCCGTTCGACAGAAGTTTCGGCCATCGGCGATGCCGATTGTCCTGCCTTGCCCAGCGACAATTGCCGCCCTTCCGGATATTGCTGCCAGAGATTGCATCAGAGTGTTTGCGGATGTAGGAGTCGCGTGCTCGATTTCGTAAAAAACGGCGTCCTGATCGCCATCATCGCGCATGGATTGATAGGAATTTCGCTGGTCTGGGACAAGGTGCTGCTGAAGCGTCGCGGCACAAAAAACCTGTTCAGCTATGTTTTCTGGCTCGGCGCAATAAGTATCTTCGGTCTTCTGCTGCTGCCCTTCGGGTACAAATCTCCCCCCATCGGGGTAATCGCCATTGCGTTTACGGCCGGAGTGCTGGATATGGCGGCTTCATTCTTCTACTACGCAGCCCTGAAGCGCGGCGAAGCTTCGGAGGCGCTCGCGGTGATGGGAGGATTCTCGCCCGTCGCGACCGCTGCATTCAGTTATGCATTGCTGAGCAAACAGATGACGGGCACGCAATTGATCGGCTTTGCCATCATGTGTACCGGCGGCTTTGTGATGTTCTTCTCGGAGAAGCTGCCGCTGAAAAAACTGCTGCCGCCCGTGATATTGGCTGCGGGATTGTTTGGCCTGGCGAACGTACTGGAAAAGATGGCTTACGACAGGACGAATTTTGTTAGCGCCTATGTTTGGTTCACCATTGGAACTTTCATAGCATCGCTCAGCCTGCTGGTGCCTCCGTCGTGGCGCAGGCAGATCTTCGCAAGCTCCGGAGGCGATGAGCCGCGCAACAGATTCTGGTATTTCGTGAATCGATTTATTGCGGGAGTGGGATCATTTCTGGTGGTATACGCGGTCAGCCGTACGCACCCGGCAATCGTGTCGGCGATCTCGGGCGTGCGCTACGCCGTGATTTTCCTGGGCGCATATCTCCTGACGAAATTCAAGCCCGAATGGCTCAAGGAAAGTTTCAGCGGCGCTCAGTTGATCACGAAAGCGATTGCAACCGGCCTGGTGATCGCCGGAGTAGCGCTGGCGGGAATCAGTGGCGGCAGCAAGGCAGGCGGCAGCGGAGCCCCGGCGATGGTGATCACACCCTTGCCATATAGCAGAGTATCGAGATGGGCGCCGTATTAGCTGTCACGCCGATGGGCCATCGTCGCCGTTAGCGGGTTGAGCTGAGCTCCGGCTGCGCAACGGCTTCCTGGTGCTGCCGGAGGAGCCGCTTCGATAGCAGGTAGACGCCTATCTGGAGCACGGCTGCGCCACAGGTATCGATCACCACGTCCTGCCAGCGGCCGGTTCGCGAGGGGATGAACGTCTGGTGAATTTCGTCGTAGGAAGCAGTCACCACCGTGAATAGTATGGCGATGACGACCCATTCCGCGCGCCAGAGATCGCGCAGATAAATTCCCCACGGACGTCGCATGAAAGACAGAATCCGATCGCGATTGGTGTTTCGCAGGGCGAAGAAGACCAGCACACCGAGAATTCCATAGCCGATGAAGTGCCCGGTCTTGCGCAGAACGGCATTGAGCTGGTCGACCACCGGGGGCGGCACATTGCGATTCACCAGCGAGATTACGTTGTAAAGCCATACTGAGGTGTGATTCGCCGAGGCCCAATCGGTCGATTCCAGCCGAATGACTCCCAGCCAGACCAGTACCATCCACCAGTTGCGCACTAAGGATCGGAATGAAGGCTTCAACGGAATTCGGACCTATTGTGGAGTTGCTTTGACGCGTGCTGCCTTCAGTTTACTGGAAAACGCGATCAGGCTACGGCGCGGCAATCTCGAAACGCAAGACCGATTGCGCAATGCGGTACTGGTATTTCGCAGCGGCGAATTCAATCTGCGCCTGCGTCTGCTGCAGCTGCGCCTGGCTCAGTTCGACAATCGAGCTCAGACCCAGGTTGTAACGCTCCTGCGATAGTTTCAGAGCCAGGTCCGTTTCGTTCACAAACTGCTGGCTGACAGAGATCCGCTGGTATGCCGTGATGGTGTTCAGCCAACTTGTCCGGACGTCGTTGGCAATCCTGTCTTTCAGATCGCGAAGCTGCTGATCGGCGGCTTGCGCTCGTAAACCGGCTTCCTTGGACTGCGCCGGATAGAGAAAACCGTTGAATATGGGTATGGAAACATTCACCCCAACCCCGCCATACCACATGGGAACAAACGCCGGACCGCCGTTATAACTGCTTCCAACCGGCGTCTTGCCCACCACGCCCAGGGCGTCGACGGTTGGAAATAGCTGATCGCGCTCGGCCTTCTGGTAGTGCTGGGCGGCTTGAAATTCGTAGCTTTGGGCAGCGATCTCCGGGCGATTGCTGAAAGCTTCATCTTCCAGTTGGCTGGCGGAATCGGGCGGCGCCTTCACCTCCGTATCGGTCTCGACCAGCTCGAACTGCTGTTGCGAGGGATAACCCAGGACCTGCGAAAGCATCGACAGCGCAGCCTGATAGTTGTTTTGCGCGTCCAGCAATAGCAGTTGCGCCTGCGCCAGATTGGCGTCGGCAAAGCTGACATCGACCTCCGACCGCAGCCGGTTGTTGTAGAGAGTTGTGATCTGCGTCGACACGATCTGCCGTTCGCGCAAGGTTTCCTGGGCGACCTTGACCAGCACCGCGTCCTGCAGTGCGTTGTAGAAAGCCTGATCGACCGCCAGTTTGATGTCGTCAACCGTGGCTGCCGTATTCATATCGGCTTCCTTGGCCCGCAATGCGGCCATGGCAACCAGGTTGTTGGTGCGTCCGAAATCGGTTATCAACTGGCTAAGAACGAGTCCGCCGGCGGCGCGCGTCAACAGCCGCGGACTGTTGAGATTTCCGGCGGCGATGCGTGAGGCTTGATTCGCATCAACTGCCGTCAAGTCACCCGAGAGGGTTGGATAATAAGCCGACTTCTGCTGGCGCGTGACCTGATTCGACGCCAGGTAGACCAGCCGGTTTACGGAGATCTGTGGATTATTCTTGATCGCCAGCGCTTCGGCATCCTGAATGGTCAGGCGATGCAAGGGACCGGCCGTAGGCAACTGCGCCTGCTGCTGCAGAGTGATTGGCGCCGGTGCCGGGGGCTGCGGCTGCTGTCCCGGTACTTCTTGCGGGTAGGTTACCGTCTGCGCCGGTGCGCCTAATGGCGACGCGGGAGGCGCCGCTTGCGCGGGTGCAGGAGCCGGCGTCGATGTCTGCCGCGCGGCAGACGCCGGCGCTGCCGGAGGCGCCGTTTGCGCTGCAACTGGAAAGCCGGCTAATACTGCTGGAATCACAAGCCGCAGGATCCGGGGCCCCCAGCAACTCCAGCTTTTGGATTTGCCGGGGCGGACGATCTGACGTCTCAAGCTTGCACCTCCGTGTTTTCCTGCTCTTCTTTCTTCCGGTGCATCAGCAGATAGGCCGCGGGAACCAGAAAGAGTGTGACCAGGAAGGAGAACATGAGTCCGCCGATGATGGCGCGGGCCAGCGGAGCATACTGCTCGCTGCCGGCCTCCAGCGCCAGTGCCAATGGGATAAGACCCAGGAAGGTGGCGAAGGTGGTCATCATGATGGGACGCAGGCGTATGCGGCAGGCATTGGTAATCGCATCGTGCAAAGGCTGGCCGCGACGCCGCAACTCACGCGTGAATTCCACGATCAGAATCGAATCCGACACCACAATTCCAATCATCATCATCACCCCCATCAGCGACATGATGTTGATAGTGGTATGGGTTAACAGCAGAAACAGAATGACGCCCGTGAATCCGGGAGGAACCGCCAGCAGAATGATGAACGGATCGCTGAACGAGGCAAATTGCGCCATCAGGATCAGGTAGACGAGCACGATCGAGAGGCCAAGCCCGACGGCGAAGCTGAGGAATGATTCCCGCATGGTGATGACCGATCCGCGCAGCTTGATGCGAATGTTGGGCGGCGTCTTGGTCTGATCGATGAGCTTTTGCACGTCACTTGACAACGCGCTCAAATCCTCACCCTTGGAACGAACATAGACATCGATGATGCGCAACAGTTGATAATGATCAACCTCGGTGGGGGTGTTGATCAGCTTGATGTCGGCGACATTTTGCAACATGGTGGGCGTAGGATTGTCCTTGGCGTGAAGCGGAAGTTGCTTGAAGTCCTCCAAGGTCATAGTGCCGATCTGATGCGGCGTGTACTGCACGGTTAGAAAGTAGTTGTTGCCGCTGTGAGGATCGATCCAGTAGTTTGGCGCGATCATGCTGTCGGAGGTGAGAGCCGTGATCACACTATCGACTACATCATTGGCCGTCATTCCCAAGCGAGCGGTCATCTCGCGCTTCACATTCAGTTGTATGCCCGGATAGTCCAGATCCTGCGGGATCAGGACTTCGCTGACGTTCTTCATGCCGCGCAGTTTCCGCGCCATTTCCTGGGCGATATTGTGAGCCTCCTGCTGATTGTTGCCTTCCACCTGAATATCGATGGGCGCCGGCATGCCCTGATTCACCGTCGAGCTGACCAGGCCGCCGGTCAGGAAGAAGGTGGAAATTTGCGGCAGATCCTGCGCCAGCTTCTGGCGCACGCGATTCATGTAAACGAAGCTGCTGGTTCCGTGCTCCTTGTTCAGTTGCACTTGCACGAAGGCTGTATGCATCGCCGAATTGGTGGTGTAGATGGAAGACAGGTCGGGGAATACTCCGATATTAGAAACGATAATTCGCATGTCTTTGGGCGCGACAACGCTGCGAATGTCGTCTTCCACCCGGGCGATGATGTCATTGGTCAACTCGATACGCGTGCCGGTGGGCGCCTTGACGTAAATCACAAACTGCCCAGGATCGGTGCGCGGAAAGTAGGCAATGCCCAGCAGCGGCGAGAGTGCCAGGCTCAACAGGAACACAGTGCCGATGAGGCCGATGGTTCGCCAGGGATAGTCGAGCGCCTTGCCCAGGTAGTGCTGATATTTCTCCTGCACATAATCGTATCCGCGATTGAAAGGCCGCAGCATACGTTCCAGAAGTCCCGGCGAATGCTCGCCGTGCTGTTCTCCGCCGTGCGCCGACTTGATGAATCGCGAACAGAAGAGCGGCACTACCGACATTGCGACCAGATACGACGCCGCCAGGGCGAACACCACCGCAGCAGCTAATCCTGTGAAGAGGTATTTGCTGACGCCGGTAAGAAAGACCACGGGGAAGAAAACAATCGCGGTGGTGAAGGTTGCCGCCAGTACCGCCAACTGCACTTCCTGACCACCCTGCTCGGCCGCGGTGCGAGGATCTTCGCCCTCCTCGAGATGGCGGAAGATATTTTCCAGCACCACCACCGAATTATCGATCAGGCGCGAGAGCACCAGCGCCAGACCGCCCAGAACCATGGTGTTGATTGTCCCGCCGAAAGCGTTAATCAGCAGGAAGGCTGCCATACAGGAGATAGGAATCGAGAACAGCACGGAAATGGTTCCACGGATCGAACCGAGGAAGATGAGGATCATCAGAGCGGTCAAGCCCAGACCCATGCCACCCTCATGCAACACGTTGGCGATTGCGGTCTTGACGTACTCGGATTGATCGAAGACGACTGAAGCAACCAGGTTCTTTGGAATATCGATCAGGTGTTTGACGTGTTCCCTGATTCCATTGACGATCTGAATGGTATTGCTGTTTCCGCCCTGCCGCAGAATGGGCAGGTAGACCGACTTCTGCCCGTCGACGCGAACAATGTTGTATTGAAGTGCGGACGAATCCTCGGCTTTGCCGATATCTCCAAAGCGAAGCACGTTGTTGCCAATGGCCTTGAGCGGAACGTCATTCCATTCCTTCGCGTTGGGCAGCTCGCTGTTGCTGTAGATGTTGTAGTCGAGCGGGCCGATGCGAACGTCGCCGGCCGGCAGAATCGAGTTCGCATCATTGACGGTCCGCACTACGTCCAGCGGACTCAACTGCGCGGCTTCGAGCTTCACCGGATCGATATAGAACTGGATTTGCCGGTACTTGCCGCCGAAGGGTTGCGGAATGGAAGCTCCCGGCACATTGGCGATCTGGTCGCGAATATTGAATTGTCCCTGATCGTGCAGCTGCGTCTCCGTCATTCCCTTGCCCTGCAAAGTGACGAGACAGACCGGGAGACTCGAAGCATCGAACTTCAATACCACGGGAGGCAGCGTGCCTTGCGGCAATCGTCGCAGATCGGCCATTGCCAGATTGGCGATTTGACTGACCGCCGCGTTGGGATCGGTTCCGGGCTGAAAGTAAATCTTGATGAGACTCACGCCGGTAAGCGAGCGCGACTCGATGTGATCGATGTTGCTGCCGAGAGTGAAGAAGCGCTCGAAGGTATCGGTGATGTCGCCTTCGATCTGTTGCGGCGGCATTCCACTGTAGAAAGTCGCGACCACCACCACCGGAATCTTGATTTCGGGAAACAGATCCACCGGCATGCGGGCCACGGTGGTCACGCCGACCACAATGATGCCGAGGCACAGCATCAGGATGAAAAACGGATACTTGATTGCGAACCCTGACATGACTAGTCCGTGTTCTTCGGTTCCGAGTTGAAGGTGCTGGGCCTGGGCTGCACGGTCTCACCCGGCTGATAGCTGCCAAGGTTGCCGACAATTACGTTTTCGCCTTCCCTAAGTCCCGCCACGATTTCAACGCTGTTGGAACCTTCGATTCCGGTTTGCACCTCGCGCCGCTCCACGCGGTCCTGGCCGTCGAGCACTAGAACATTGGTCTTACCGCCAGCGCGCTGGATGGCTTCTACCGGAACGGTGAGGACGTCCTTCCTGGTACTCGCCAGGAGACTGACATTGGCGTACATGCCAGGCTGGAGGTGGTAATCGGGATTGGGAACATCGATTTCCACCTGCTCGGTGCGAGTCGAGGGATCGAGAGCGTCGGTGAAACGAGTGACTTTGCCGGTGAAGCGTTCGCCGGTTGCCTGCACTTCCACATCGGCCGAATCTCCGATGCGCACCTTGGCAGCAACGGACTCGGGAACGGGAATGCGCAACCGCAGCAAATCGCTCTGCGCCAACGTAACCACAGGTAATGCGTTCCCTTCCGAGGTTCCTGCCTGCACCAGAGCGCCGGTATCAGAGAAGCGCCAGGTGACTACACCGTCGTAGGGAGCAACAATGTTGGCGTAGCCATACAGCGCGTTGTAGTGTTGCAGGGTGGCTTGCGCTACCGCCAGTTGTTGCTGGGCAGCTGCCAGGGCTGATTTGGCTGCATCCACCCGGGCTTGAGAAGCGCGATCCTTTGCCGTAGCGTCGTCGAGCTCCTGTTGTGCGATCAATCCCGGCTGGACTTTATTGGTATTCACCAGGCGCACAGCGTTGGCGTGCAGCGCGACATTGTCGGCTTCGGCGCGCAACACCTCGCTCTTGGCCCGCTCGATCTCTTCTTCCGCATGGTGGACTCCGGCTTTCGCCTCGTCAATTTGCGCCACCAATTCCGGAATCTCCAGCACGGCCAGAACTTCACCGGTGTGCACCCGGTCGCCAATATCGACGTATATGTTCTTGATATAGCCGGCTACTTTAGCGTGCAGTTCGACATTCTGATAAGGAAGAAACTGGCCCACGACGACGAGAGCGCGGGCGGCCTCTTTCGGTAATCCGGATGAGCCGCCGCAAGGCGCCATCAACACTAAGGGCAACCCGGCCAGTCTCACAGATCCGGGTCCACAAGATCCGGCGATCGGCAGCCAGTTTCCGTCGGCGCAGTTCCCGCCTCCGACTGACGTCGGTAACATGCCGCTCTTTTGGGCGTCGTTCAACAATGCGCCAAAACGCATTCAGGACGGCGGCTGGGCGCGTCAGGTGACGCAGGCCGACTTCGCGATCTCGGAGACCATCTCCGGCGTCGACATGCGGCTCACCGCCGGCGGCATAAGAGATGCATTGGCACCTGGCGGCCGAATGGGGCTTCATGTCCTATGGCAACTGCCGGGTCACAATTCTCGATGAAATGGGCCGGGCTTAGGTCGCCGATGTGAAACAGGGCGATCTTTGGTACTTCCCGGCGGGGCTGCCGCATTCGCTGCAGGGGCTCGGGCCGGATGGGTGTGAGTTCATCCTGTGTTTCGACGATGGCAAGGCCACGGAATACAACACGCTCTTGGTCTCGGATTGGTTGGCGCACACGCCGCCGGACATCCTGGCCGAGAATTTCGGCGTTCCAGCCGAAACCTTCGCCAAAATTCCCGCTCCACCAGCTTTACATTTTCCAAGGCAAGCTGCCTGGCGACCTCGCCGCTGACCAGGCGGCGGTGAAAGGAGACATGGGTTCTCCTCCGCATCCCTTCACCTTCTCGCTTGGTTCCAGTGCGCCCACGCGACAGACCAAGGGCGGCGAGGTGCGGATTGCCGACAGCAGCAATTTCACAGGAACCAGTCCCCGGTGAAGATGACCTTGGTGATGGTCGGATCGACGGTCTGCGCGGCGAGCGTGAAGGCGTTGATGTTGCGCAGCACCTGGGGGATCGGCTTGGCCGCGACGAAGCCGAATTTTTTTGCCTTTGTCATGTGCCCGGCGACGATGCCGGAAACATAGACCGCCTCGTCGATATAGCCGAAATAGGAATGGGCGTTGAGCGGGTCGCCCTTCTGCCAGAGGCCGCCGCAATGCATGAACGTGACCTTGCGGTTGGTCTTGGCGGCGCGCAGCACGTAGGGGTCGAAGTAGCCGAAGGAGGTCGGGAAGATGATCGTGATTTCGACAATCACGACGTCAAGCACGTCTTCGTGATCGCTCTCGAAAACCACGATTGGACTCAGCCCGCGACTGTCACCGGCGGCATTCAGCCCATTTTTCAGAACCCCAATGCTCCCTTCATCAACAGCCTGGTCAATGGCACAGCGACAGCCTTTATCGGCGGTCACCTCGTGAATATCAGCACGCAGGTTTCTTACGCGACGGCCTATCACAACGTCCTGGCTACGGAAGGCGGCAACAATCCCCACATTCATCCGTCAGAACCCAACTACCTCTGGGCTGAAGCCGGCACGAACTTCGGAATTCTCGACGACGACGATCCCTATAAGGACAATCCGCCCAACGCGCAAACTACGACCCAGCATTTGAGCGGGTTGTTGCAACAGGCCGGAAGATCATGGAAGTCCTACCAGGAAGACATCGACCTGACCACGAGCAATGGCACCCTCATCAACCTGCCGCTCGCTGAGGGTGGGTGGACTGTTCCCTTGGTCAGCCTCTCCGGCGTCTTCGGTCCCGGAAATTATCTGAACGCATACAACGATTCAATGCAATACAACTACGCGCCCAAGCACAATCCCATGCTGTTTTTTGCCGACACCAACGGCGGCAACAATGCCACGACCACAAACCCGCTGCGGCTTAAGTACGCGCCTCTGCAGCAGCTCGCCTTCGATCTCACAAACGATTGCGTAGCCGACTACAACTGGATCACTCCCGACCAGTACAACGAGCAGCACAGCGCCCTCAGCGGCGGCTTTGCCGGCCTAACCGGCGATGCATCGCAGATCAAAGCCGGGGACAACACGGTAAGCCGGCTGGTTCCGATGATCATGGCGTCGAAAGCCTACAAGAATGGCGGAGTGATCATACTCTGGTGGGATGAGAGCGAAGCCGACGGCGAGACCGGCGACAACGCCGACGATTTCAACCACACGGTCGGCGAAATCATCATCTCGCCGCTCGCTCGCGAAAACGAGAACGGCCTGCCCTACGCAAGCTCCATTCCTTACACCCATTCGTCAGATTTACGCACCATGCAGGAGATCTTTCACGTGAAAGCGACAGGGGGATCGTCACCTTATCTTGGCGACGCCGCCAATGTGAACGATCTGTCGGATCTCTTCCAACCCGGCGTGATCCCGTCGCGCCCGTAACCGCAACCGCCGGGCGCCATTTTCGTGGCATCCCTGGTCCCATCAATGGGACCAGGGGTACCAGCGGCCTCTGTTCTGCAAGCTTGAAATTCAAGGGTGGCGGCTGAATACCGAGCGCTAAACCCGCTTGCGCCTTTGGTGGGTCGACGGGATTTGCATATCTTCGCGGTACTTGGCGACGGTACGGCGCGTCAATTGAATTCCCTGGGCCTGGAGCATAGCCGCAAGATGATCGTCGGTGAGCGGATGCTTGGGATCTTCTTCTTCAATGAACTTGCGCACTTTGCGCTTTAAAACCAGCAGCGGCGTGTCCGCGCCCTCGGGGCCGTTGGCGCCTTCAGAAAAGAAAAAGCGCAGCTCGAGCACGCCCTGAGGAGTGTGCGCGTACTTGTTGGCAACGGCGCGGCTCACCGTGGAGGGATGAACACCAATCTCCTCGGCCACTTCCTTGATCATCATGGGACGGAGGCCTTCAACGCCCTTATCAAAGAATTCCTGCTGGCGACGCACAATCACTTCGCAGGTCCGCAAAATCGTGCTCTTCCTCTGCGCGATGTTCCGCATCAATTGGAGCGCCGAGCGGAACCGCTCCTTGACGTAATCTTTCACTTCCTTGTCGGTATCGGCGGAGACGAGCATGCGGCGATAGCGCTGGCTCAAGCGCAGGCTGGGCAGGTCCTCTTCATTCATGCTGACGACCCACTCGCCACCGCGCTTCACAAAGTAGACGTCGGGCTCGATCAACCGGGCCTGGTCGCGGTTATACATTCTTCCGGGACGCGGATCGAGCGTCCGGATGAATTCCACCGCCGCGTGCGCCTCGTCGGGCGAGACCTGCGCGGCGCGCGCCAGGTCCTTCACGTCGCGCTTCTGCAACAGAGGCAAGTGACGGTCCACAATCAACTCGGCAACCGTCATCGCCCGGCGTCGGTCGTCGATTCTGGCCTCGGCTTCGGCGCGGAAGCTGCCATGGGGGTCGGCGGATGGCTCCTCGTCTGTCTCCCCGTTCCCGTTGCCGTACAAATGGTCAAACTCTTGCTGTTGCGCGGCGATTTGCAGCGCGAGGCATTCGCGCAGATCGCGCGCCCCCACGCCCGCCGGGTCGAGATGCTGCACCAGATCGAGCCCACGCTTTATTTGATCGATGGCGGCGGCCAGCTCGGCGGCGTGGCCATTGGTGGCGGCAACGTCGAGCGCGATGCCGCAAAAAGCAGAGGCGAGCTCGTCTTCGCTCGCCGCCAAATATCCATCCCCATCCAGATTGCCGATTACAAACTCCGCGGCCTCAAGCAGCTTGGGATCGAGGCTCAGAGATCCCAGCTGCCACGCCAGGTGATCGGACAAAGTCGTTGGCTGGGAGAGAAAGTTTTCAAACGAGGGCTTATCGATGTCTTCGTACTCCGGCTGTGTGCGATAGCCGGGGTCGAGATAGTCCTGAAAGTACGACCCGAAATCGATCTCATCGAAAACATCCTTGGGTTTCTCGGCCGCTTCCTCAGCGGGACGCTCCAGAAGCTCCTCGCGTCCGGCAACCTGATCCAGCATCGGAACGGTTTCGTCAATTTCTTCCAGGACGGGATTCTCGACCATCTCGGCATCGATCATCTCCTTGAGCTCAAGCTTGTTCAACGCAAGGACGCTCACCATCTGCATCAGCCCCGGCGTCAGCACCTGACGTTGGGCGACTTTCAAGGTCAGTCTTGGTTGAAGTAGTGCCATCAATGCGTCTCTTCCCGTTTTGGCTCAATGCGAGTGTAGTCGTGTGACCTAAAGCTTAGTCCAGAAACTGTCTCGAATCGAATCACCAATTCGCGTTATGGTCCCGAATTGGACTTTTCCCATCTCGGAATGGTTAGAAGACAACAATGCCGCGGCGCCCTCCCTCGCCGCAGCAAACATCAGAATATGCCTGCTTTAGGCCGAGCGTCCAGAGGGCCGGCTAACACCCCTGCTTGCACTGTTGACGGCCCCTAGTTCAGCGAGAAGCCCTCGCCGAGGTAGATCCGGCGCACTTCGACATCGTTGCCCAGCTCGCGCGGCGTTCCGGTGCGGAAGATGCGTCCCTCGGCAATAATGTAGGCCCGGTCGGTCACGGTGAGCGTCTCGCGGACGTTATGGTCCGTGACCAGAACGCCGATGCCACTGGCCTTGAGATCGAAGATGATCTTCTGCAACTCCAGCACGGCGATGGGGTCGATTCCGCTGAATGGCTCGTCGAGCAAAATGAAGTTCGGCTGGATACACAGCGCCCGCGCAATCTCAACCCTTCGCCGCTCGCCCCCTGAGAGCGCATAGCCCCGCGTACTACGGATATGGCCGAGGTTCAACTGGTGGATCAGCTTTTCGGCACGGGTTCGCCGTTCCCGATTGCCCAGCGGTTGTGCTTCCAGCACCGCCAGGATGTTCTCTTCCGCGGTCAGCTTGCGAAAAACCGAAGGTTCCTGAGGAAGGTAGCTGATGCCGAAATTGCGCGCCCGCAAGTACATGGGCACGCGCGTGATGTCGGTTTCGTCTACCAGCACGCGGCCGCTCTCCGGTTGGACCAGCCCTACGATCATGTAAAAGCTAGTGGTTTTGCCGGCGCCGTTCGGCCCGAGCAGTCCCACGACTTCACCGCGGGAGATTCTCAGGTTCACATCCCGAACAACCTGCCTCCGCTTGTAGCTCTTCCCGATCCCCTCGGCAATCAGTGTTTGCATGCGTCTCGCTAAGAGCGTTTTAGCTTACTTCTCGTGCGCTTCCGGTGCGGTGGTGTCGGTTTGGGTCTCGCGGCCGCCGCCTTCGATTCTGACCCTATCATCGCGGCTATCGAAAATCAAAGCCTCGCCGGTCACGGTTCCGCGCTCGGGATCGGACAATTTGGGCGGTGCGCCGGCACTACCGGTAAGCACGTATTCTCCCGTGGCGCCGGAGTATACGAGCTGGTTTCCGGTTCCACGACGACCTTGCAAGGTGAGGATGACATGGCCGGTGGCCTTCATGCGGTCAACTTGAGCCATGGCGCTGCCGCCCTGGCCCGCGGCGCCGCCGCCCTGGGCTGTGGCGCCGCTTGCATCACGACTTCCGGCGGGCCTCAACTCGAGTTCTACCGCATCGGACGACGAGGTCGCCGTTCCGGTTTCGGCAATCACCGCTCCCAGCGAACCCGCGCGCATCACCGCCTTGCGTGCCGCATCGGAATACTTGAGCTCACCGCCGCGCACGCGAATCACCGAAGGGGTGGATGAGGAGTGGCCGGCCTCTCCGCCAGCGTTCGATTTTGCGCCGCCGTTGCCCGCGCTCAGCATCACCACGCGCACCGGCTCTGACGGATCGTTGCTTTGCGCCTCCAATGTTTGCAGACGCTGGTTGAGGACGATCACTGGGCCGCTCACAAAGTTCGTCTGCTGCCATAGACGCGCAGCCCCAAGAAAGGTGGCTTCGCCGATCGACTGGTTTAACCTCGCTTCCTCCGCGACGACATGCGCCGGGCCTTTGCCGCCCAGAGTCATTCCGGGCGCAACCGCATCGCCGGCGCCGCCGCTTCCTGGCGCACCCGTGCGCACGTCCGCCCACGTGGCCTTCACATTGCCGCGCGCCCATGCGTCTCCCGATTGCCGCGACACGTCGACTCGATCGGCCGTCAACTGCACAGCGCCGTTTTCGACGCGCGGACTCATGGACAAATGCAGCCACTCGCCCTTGCCCTCGTAGACCGCTTTGCCTGCTGTGGCGTGGAGTGGCGGCTGCGGCTCAGCTCCTGCCTTCTGCGCAGGCTGGTCAATCAGCACCACATTTCCATCGAGTTCCGCGGTTCGCACGCCAGCCGGAGTAGCGCCATCCCCGGCACTTGTAAATTCTGCCTGCAGTCGATTGCCGGTTGCGGTTTGTCGCGCTCCTTGCGCTGTCGTCTCGTCGATCCGCGCATGGCCCTCGCCGGTGACAGAGCGCAAAACGGAACCGGCTGCGAAGGATCCCGTTACCTGGTCAGCGGACC
>CAWFUE010000056.1:0-79992 GCA_963818905.1 uncultured Acidobacteriaceae bacterium | reverse complement strand
GGGACAGCGTCATTGCCGCCTGGGCTTCAGCGCGCGCCTGCTCCCGGTTCCCCGATTCCACCTCGCGCAGCGCCGCTGCCGCCTGATAGGCCGCGGCAGTCTCTGTGGCATTGTTGCGTTGGGCTGAATCCATCGCCCGCCGCGTCAGCTCGCGTGCGTTGTTCAATCGCCCGTACCAAGCTTCAGTGTCGGCTTGCGATGCCAGCAGCACGTCCTCCGTGCCCGGTTTGCTCATGGCGGCTGTGACTAACTGAGCCATTTGGGTCGTATCATTCTTCAGGAACGCCAACCGATACCCCTCTGCCAGCAGGGTCTCACCCTCCAGCTTGCGCTCTTCCGCCTGCTTGTACACCTCCTCAGCCTCATCCAGGCGGTTGAGGTCCATGTAGACGGCGACGAGATTGCCGTAGCTGTTCTGGTCGCTAGGTTCTAGACGCATTGCCTGGCGGTCTTCCTCCAGTGTCTTTTCGTAGTTTCCTAAGCTGGCGTAAATGTATTCCAGGTCCCCGTAAGGCGTGTCGTCTCTTGGATAGGTCTGCTGCCACAGTTCGCAAACCCCCGCCGCCTTCTCCAACTCTCCCGTTGCGTTCAGGTAATAGGCCGCTTCGATGGGAAAACGCTCTCGTTCGCTGACCTTCTCCCGCAAGTCGTAGGCCTTGCGTGCGTTCTCGGCCGCTGGCCCGACTTCGCCGAGGTTGAGGTCGGCAGTCGCAATGGCGGCATAGGCCATCGCAAAATTAGGGTCGAGTTCCACGGCCCGATTGTAGAAAGGCAGCGCAGTGGTTTCGCCTTTCGCAAACCGGATCTTCTGTCCCTGGCTGTAGGCTTGCAATGCCTCCAGCGACGGCGTGGTCGCTTCCGCCAACGGCGTTGCATACTTCCGCACTGACCTCAGGGACTCGCCCAGCTTCCTCCGCAAGCTCACCGCGGCGTCGTCCATAGCATCCAGCACGTGGTCCTTGCCGCTTGCCCGCGCCTGCGACTGAGCCAGCACGTCCCCGCTGTTGCAGTCCACCGCCTTCAGGCCAATCACATACTGGCTGCCTAATAGCGCAATCCACCCGGTCAGCATGGCCTTGCTGTTGGTGCGCAGGCAGACTTCACGGGCCATGTCTTGGGTCAGCCTTTCGCTTCCCGTAAGATTCATCAACTTCAAGGTTTGCGCGACCTTAAAATCGGAGAGCACATTGAGAAAGGGTGATTGCTCCAGCTGAAAATCCAGTGCCTGCTTCAACGTGTCATCGAACACCGGATCCCCGGTCTTGTTGTCGAAGTCGGCCAGCACAATGGTATCTTTCTCCGTCAGCGCGGGGGTTTGCTGCATGCGCCAATAGATTCCGCCGCCAATTACGACGGCCAACACGATCACCGCACCGATCCAGGTGTAACGAACTCGCCAAAAACCAGAGCGCGGCTCCGCACTGCGCGCAGGCTCAAACTCTGGCGCTGCAGTGACAGCCGCGGGATAGCTTGGCGCCAGCGCCCCAGCCCGTGCTGCTGCCGCCGATCCTTTGCCAACCAAGACTGGCAGGCGGGGTAAATCGGCAGACTGGGACTGGACCACCCTGGGCCCGGGCGCAGCAAGGGTCTTCGAGACTATCGGCGCCAGAAAGCGGTATCCGTGGCGAGGCAACGTTTCAATGTAGAGCGGATGCTCGGCATGGTCGTTCAGGGCTGTCCTGATCTGCTTAATGCATTTATTTACACTCTGTTCAAAGTCAACGAAGGTTTCGGCTCCCCAGAGTTGTTCTTGAATTTCTTGCCGGGTCACGATCTGGCCGGCGTGGCTGGCGAGCAGAACAAGCAACTTGAACGGCAAGGGAGGTAGCTTGACGGGCGTTCCGCTTTTACGCAGTTCTTCGGTGGCGAGATTTAACTCGAAGATGCCGAAGCGGAGAAGGTCTTGCGTGGCGCTCACGACCATCAATCTCAACTAGAAACAATCGGTGGGCCGCGATTATAACTCCGTTTGCGTCCGACGGGCCGATATAGTTGGGTCATCCGTCAAATCAATCCCCGTTCTGACAATGGCTTAGCAGGCCATCTCAAACTCATCTCAAAAGTCAGCCGTTAGCCATTGATCATGACGGGAAACCGGCGCATTGTGCCCACTGAAGCGGGTAATTGAGCCGACTCGATGACCTGCTTTTAGGGGGGTACGCTTCCGGAGGTGGGGCAACAACCCGCCTCCGAGGGGCGTCACTAAGGAACCCGGCAGCAAGCCAACTGCGCCGCCGAAACTGAAGGCAGAAAGAGTCGCCATGAAAACACAAACGGCCATGGGAACTAGGCGGGCAAGGAAGTTCGCCCGCTTTCTTGAGGAGCATCCCGGGTTCTCGCCCGAACTCTGGGGCGACGACGCAACGGTCTATGGCTTCCGTGTGGGCGACTGCTTTCTCTCGGTAGACGGGATGGAAAGGCTGATTGACACGCCCGTCGGGGCGCAAGCCGCAGCGCTGCTGCGGACTCTTCTGCCAACCTCGAACATCAAACAGGGGACGTAGAACGAAGGTTAATGCCTTTCCGCCTATCTACTCTGCACTGAAGGACCAGAGCTGCGAACGACTCATATCGCTGGGCCACTCCAGGGCGCCATTCTTTCCGCGGTGGTGCTAGCGCTGCTCCGGGAATTACACCCTCCACTTCAGGAATGGTTGAGCGCGCTGGTAGTCGTCGGGCCGGAACGTGCGGTCGCGCGAAGGCTGACAAGCGGGGGAGCCGGGAGGGCGAACTGGTTTCTTTGCTTGCGCCGCAGAGCTCAGAAGCGAAGCATAGAGACAATAAACTATCCGCCGAGAGGTCTTGAACGCATCTTTCCGCCCCTTTCGCGGTGCACCATAGCCCAGTTGGGCGTGCTTTGCCAACCATATTTCGTTGAGTCAACATTTTTCACATGCCGCCCCAAGTTCCCGTCTGAAGCGTCGTGCTCGCCTTAACCCCCGCATTCGCTTTTCAGTCGGTCCTAAGCGCCTTCACCGGATCGGTCGACGCGGCGCGGCTTGCCGGCAGAAGACTCGCCGCGGCTGCGGAGATTCCCAGCAGCACGATCGAAATCGCCAGCACCGAGGGATCCCAGCTGCGCACCTTGTAGAGGCTGGACGCCATCAGCCGCCCAGCGCAAATGGCGATTGGAATCCCGATCAGCAAGCCGATCGCGACCTGTAGAAACGCTCCGCGCAAAACCAACCGAGCGATGCTGACGCGATCCGCGCCCAGCGCCATGCGGAGGCCGATCTCGCTGGTGCGTCGCGCCACGGTGTAGGCGGTCACGCCGTAGAGCCCGATCGCCGCCAGCAGCAGCGCAATGATGCCGAAGGTGCCCGCCAGCCGCGCGACCATGCGTTGCTGATCGAAGTTCTCGGAAACCTGCTGCTCCATGGTTTCGACGGTGATGATGGTGAGGTTGGGATCGACATCGGCGAGGGCGCGGCGAAGCTGGGATTCAAGGTTGTGCGTGTCGCCGCGCACCAGCAGCTGAATTCCGTTCATGAAATGCGATTTGATTTCCAGCTGCTGCATGAGCGGTTCGTCGAAATGCAAATTCTGTTCCAGCGGCACAAAAAACATGGGACGGGCAGGTTGATCCGGGTCGGTGTACTTCGCGTCAGGCACCACACCGACAATCTCGTACGTCTTGGCAAAGCGCGCCATGTCCATGCCGAAGTGCTTGCCCAGGGGATCCTCGTTCTTGAAGAACTGTTGCACGAAAGCTTGGTTGACGATCGCGACCGGCCGGGATCCCGAAGTATCGCTGCGATCGAAATCGCGGCCGCGTACAACATTCTGGCCAATGGTGGAGAAATACGTCCGGCTCACCCGGTCCCAGGACGATGCATTCTTGTCGTCCACCTTGGGATCACCGCGGCCTTCGATGGCCACCATCTCGCCCCAGTTCTCGCCGCTCATCGGACTATAGAGCGCCAGGCTGACGCCCTGCACATTTGGCAGCTGCAGCAGGCGATCCTCCAGCGCTTGATACAGCGCGTCCAGCCGCTCCGGCGTGTAGCTGGCCAGCGGACGATTGATGGCAACGCTGACGCGATTCTGCGTGGCAAAGCCCAGATCCTGATGCTGCAGATTGCGCAAACTGCTGGTGAGCAAGCCAGCGCAGGCCAGCAGCACCAGCGAGAGCGCGGCCTGCCCGATGACCAGCATCTTCTGCGGCAGCGACGAGCATTCGCGCGTCGAGCGATTCGCGCCATGCAGCGCTTGTGCCGGATCGGAGTGCGACGTCAGCCACGCAGGCACAACTCCGAACACGATTCCGGTGAGCAGTGACAGCCCAAACGCGAATCCCAGCACCGGCCACGACGGCGTGATGTTGATCGGAGTGAACGTGGCGCTGCTGAACGCCAGCGCCAGAATGAAGCGCGCGCCCAGATAGGCGATCGCAATCCCCAGAACACCACCGACAAGGGCCAGCACTACGGCTTCGGTCAGTTGCTGCCGGATGAGCCTTCTGCGCGACGCACCCAATGCAATTCGCACCGCAGTCTGCATGCGCCGCGCGGTGCCACGTGCCAGCAACAGGTTGGCGATGTTGGCGCACGCGATCAGCAGCACCGTCCCGCACACTGACAGCAGAATGCGCAGGCTCGAGCCGTAATCTTCTTTCATGCGCGCCACGCCTCCACCAGCAGGCGCCAGGCGAATGTACTTATGCGAAAAGGTCGGTTGGATCTGCGGACGAAACGCGGCGGGAATCGGATCTTCATTGCTCAGCCAGCGTTGCAGCACGGGCGTCAGGCGCGCGTCCAGTCCCGTGACACTGGCGCCCGGCCGCAGCCGGCCAATGGCGTACAGCCAGTTCGACATCTGGTTCTTCATCAGCGCGTTCTGCCCGTTAAACAACGGCTCCTGCTGCAAAGGCAGCCAGAAGTCGGGCGGATTATCGCGCAACGTGTCGCCGAAAAATCCCGGCGGCGCGATGCCGATCAAGGTCACCGGCTGGCCTTCAATGACGAAGGTTGAGCCGATCAGCGTAGGATCAGACCCATACGATTGCTGCCAGGTGCGATAGCTCATCACCGCGGTCGGCGGAGCGGATGGGGTGTCGTCGGCGTCGGTCATGATGCGGCCGGCGAAGGCGCCGATGCCGAGCACGTGGAAGTAGCTGCCGGTGACGAACTCCGCACGCAGGGGTCGCGCCACGGTATCGCGCGTGGTGCTGCGAATGCTGAACATCGACGGCGCCGCCTAGAAGGCCGTGGTCTCCTCGAACTCGGGCGCAGCCGCGGCCAGACGCTGATAAAGCTGATAGGAGAACAGGCTCCAGTCGTCATCCTCCCAGCCGTCGATGCAGCAAGTCTGGGTGTCGCCGATGCGATACAGTTGCGCCGGGTCGGCCACGGGCAGCGATTTCAGCATGATGGCGTGCACCAGGGTGAAGATCGCGGTGGTCGCACCGATGCCGATGGCCAGTGTGAGCACTGCTGTGAGAGTGAAAGCCGGAGCATGACGCATCTGCCGAAATGCGTATCGAAGATCCTGACCGAGACTGTGCACGGGAGCAACCTCTCCCGGGCAGTACGAGCTCTGGAGTGCATTTGTTCCGCAATGCGGTCGGAAGGAAGGCCGACAACGGCAGCGATAAACCGCGACTCGCTAATATGGGTAAGATCCCCAATATGGCGGCGGTGGGGGTGGGGGGTATCCGAACCCCCAGTAAGGACCGACGCCGACGATAAACGGCCCAGAACGAAACACTCCCAGGCGTTCGTCGCGAACACGCGCCCAGTCATCGAAGCCATCGGGCGCGGGCGCCTTCTCTGCGGTATGCTGCAGCGAATTCTCGCTGAAAAATCTGACCTGGCGCCCGGCATCGATGTTCACGGTTCGCCCTTGGCCGGTTGCCGCCACGACGCCGCGCCGCACTGTCACCCAAGTCTGATCTTCCTTGGGAAAAACATCGACGCGGTAAACTCCAGCTTTCATGACGGTGAGAGTTGCATTGGGCGTGTCGATTTCGAAGATCTCGCCACCGCGCAGGCGCGGCACCGACAAGCTGACAGCTCCCTGGTTGACTTTGAGCTGCACGGTCGATTGACTCAGGGCGACGAGAGTGAGACTCGTCTCCGAATTCATGCGGACCAATCCGTTCCCCACGTTCAGTTCAGCGCGCGAATCCTTGTCAGCCCAAACACATGTATTGGGCTTGAGCGGCTGGCTCAAGCTGGCAGCGGACCACTTGTCCTGATCACACTGCGCATATGAAATCTCGCCCGACATGTATTGCACGCGAGCTACCCTTGCCGGTGGAGGATACGGGCGTGGATAAGGGTATCCTGGAACCTGTGCCACCACGGATCCAACTGACGCGAGCGCAACCAACAGACCCACAATGGTGCGACTACTACCTCGTATCAGTTGCATAGAACTCCTTCTCCTAGTCAACAGCATTAACCCCGGAACGCCGGCTTCCTCTCGCGGTTCACTCAAATCTGATTGACTTTGTTGAGCACGGAAACCGGGCCATTCTTCAACGTAATCCTGATGTCTTTTCGAGGTCAATGGATCGATGGCGTCACCTCATCGAGATGCTGCGATCGAAGCTCAGGTGGTCACGGGCAGCGCTGAAGCCGTCGCTCATTTCCATCAATCCGGCTGAGGTTTCGATCAGGACCGCAAACCCGCATCCGTTTCTCATCTCGAGTACATCTAAACAAATACGACCGAGACTTTAGTCTGGACGTGGGGTCTATAATAACGACCGGGTTTTAGATTTTGCGGTTGCACGCCCGCTTCCGGGAGGGACAAATGAACTTACTTAAACTATTGCGAGTCCTTTCGCTCGGCGTTTTCCTGGTCACTCTCGGATTGTGTACTGAATCGGCCTTTGCAAACGGAGCCCATGGTGGAGGCGGGTTCCACGGAGGCGGTGGCGGAGGAGGCGGCTTTCATGGCGGTGGTGGTGGAGGCGGCTTTCATGGCGGTGGCGGAGGGTATCGCGGCGGTTATGCGCGTGGCGGTTATGGCGGTTATGGTGGCTACGCGCGCGGCGGTTATGGTGGCTATGCGCGCGGTGGCTATGGTGGCTATGCGCGCGGTGGCTATGGAGGCTATGGCGGTTACGGCTATCGTGGCGGCTGGGGCTACGGCTACCGCGGATGGGGCTATGGCTACCGCGGATGGGGTGGTTACGGTTGGGGCTGGGGCGGATGGGGCTTCGGCATCGGTTTGAATTTCGGCTGGCCTGGGTGGGGATGGGGTTATCCGTACTACTCGTACTATCCCTATTATTCGTACTATCCCGATTCTTACTATCCGTACTACGCTTACCCCCCATATTATCCGTACTACTATGCTCCGGGTGGCGCTCCCGCAGGGTATGCAGGCGCCCCGTCGGGTCAAGCCGCGGCAGCCTATTCGAATCCCGCGCCGTACAGCCAGGCTGGCGGTGCCTACCAGAATCGTGCTCCCGTAGCGGCGCGGAACGATCCTCCCAATTCGAACTCATCGAAGCTGTACGAAGCGAACTACGTTACCAGGCCGCCGGACTCCACAACTAATTCCGCAGTCCGCGCTGCCAGCTACCGTTCGGCTGCTGCTGTGCGCCAACTCCCACCGATGCGTCCCGAGGTGCAGAACGTCATCCGGGCCGTTCAGGCCATGCCGCCGGAAGCTGCACAGCGCGCCATCGAATCGGGCCGATACAGCAATCTCTCGCCTCAGGAGATGAAGCTCGTCAGGTACGCGGCGAATCTGCCTTAAAGGCGTTCCTGGCTCCAACCACCGGTCAGCAGGAACGCCTTCGGACCAGGGGGACCTCTTGTCAGGTGAATTTCCGTTTTGGCAAGCCGTACGACCTGTCTGTGTCGGGGACACTGACGGGAGAGGCGTGTCGCGGTTTTTCGCGAGTCGCCACTGGTCTTAGCCTAAGTGCGCTTGCATTGAATATGCAGTTCGGGCTCGCTGTTTACCTTGCTTGACTCTTTTCATCAGCATCTGTTGCACAGACCAATGAATCCGTTCATAGACGGGGCGGCGATAGTTCCATCGCTCGTCGGGCTCAGGTTGGTTCACTACCATGGTGGCGTTGGCTTCGAACAGCAGTAGCTCGCCCGTGTCATTCAAGCCAAAATCAATGCCCGCATAGTCCAGACCGAGCATGGCTTGAATTCGTCCGAACACCTGCATGGCCAGCGGGCCAACGACGTCCGACATGTTTTCCAGGAACGCGGCATCTTCCCTGCGATGTTCCGGACTGTCCGACATTTCGGCCGTAAAGTAATGGATCTTCCAATTGCTCGAAATCGCACAGTGCAGCGGATATATTTTGCCATCGATCATCATCGCGTGGTATTTGCGGGTTTTTCCGTCAGCGCCCTGCGCATCCAGATACTGCATCACGATGATTTCCCGGCCCGGAATTTTCTCAACCGCCGCCGCAAGCTCATCGAGGTTTTCTACGCGCAGGAAATGCAGCCCAGTGTGAAAGCCCGGTGCGCGAAGCAGAACAGGAAATCCAAAACCGTGCCGAGCCAGTGTGGCTGCCACAACGGAAGCGGAAAGTTGCTCGCGGGGAAGCGTGGTGGTCATCGGCGTCAGCACTCCGGGCACACCCGAAAGACGCATGGCGTTGTTGCTTCTCGAGGTGGCGAGCACGGCCGCAGGCGCATTCACGACAGGGGCAGCGCTTAGAGAAAGCACGGATTGTGAGGCTTCCAGTGCCGCCGACGATATCTCAGCATCTCCGATCGCATTGACCACGAGTTCGTGCGCCGGAAGCGGAGTCTTCGGATCGTAGAACCCCGGCAGCACGATAAACGTCTCAATTCGAGGCATCTTTTCCCAATCGAGAGGCACAGGATCCGTCATCGGGTTACCGTTTATCTTCCTGAATGCTGCATGGCGACAGCGGGTCGAACTATGCCCAATCAGAGAGTTGGCTGCCAGCCTTCTCTGGCTTGGTATCATCCCGCCCGCCTCTTTCTTGATTTTGTTTCGACTGACCTTCGGCATTCTCTTGCCGCGACCTGACGCTCCAAGTGTCGTCTTCACTGCCGCCAGCCAGCTTCGATGCCGCTTCCATCAGCTTTTTCCGTACAGCAGCGGCCTCTCGATTGCGCTGTGCCTGTTGCGCAGCGCAGGCAGCAAGGAACTGCAGATTAGGATTCGCTTGGGGGCCGTGTACGTGCATCACCGGCTCCTTCTCTACGCCTGCGTTTACATCGTTAAAGGCTCGCAAGATCTGAATGGCATCTCAGGCGAGAACTCCCGGCATTGAGTCCGGGCAATTCCATGTCCAGAAAAGGAGCGTTGTATTAAGGATGGCTAACAATTTCGGAGGATGGTGACGAGATGATGGTGGGATTGTTCGTCGTCGGGAAGAAATTTTGATGAGCGATAGGTCGGCGTTTCATTCTTGCGGCAGTGACTTGCCGCGGCTCTTCAAAAGCACGGAATGCGCGTTAGTAGTCAGCTTAACGCCAACTAGGCCCAACTGTCGCGGGCATTTGGGAGACGATTCCCTGCTTCCCCGGTCGACTCTCGCTGGAACAAACCCAGACTTCCTTATCCCAGTTGTTTAACCTGTGCTTCTCCCTTCGGGTCAGTTGCAACCGGCAGTGGGACCGTCAATGATGAAGTATTTGCGGCAGAAATCGAGGCGTCCAGTAGCTCGATATAGTGCATCACTGGCAACGGACTTCCCTTTTCGTTCAGCAAAGCACCGATTTGCAGCTGACAGCCAGGATTTGCCGTGACCACTATCTCCGCCGGTGTCGAGAGAATCTTCTCGACTTTGCGCTCGCCCAGTTCACGAGCCGTCTCCGGCTGAACCAGATTGTAAATACCGGCCGAGCCACAGCAGAGCGCAGCCTCGGGTAGTTCCAGCACTTGCAGCCCAGGAATGGTGCGCAGCGCGGCACGAGGCTGTTCCCGCAGTCCCTGCGCGTGCTGCAAGTGACAGGGATCATGGAACGCGACCCGCAAGTTCACGCGATTACGAGGTGCGCGTGCCGGCAACTCCACCAATACTTCAGAGATGTCTTTGCATTTCGCGGAAAAGGTAATTGCGCGATCACGATAAACAGGATCGTCGCGCAGCAGGTAACCATAGTCCTTCAGCGTGGCGCCGCAACCTGCAGCGTTCAATACGATGGTGTCGACCTGCAACGGCTCGAAGAGGTCGATCAATTTGCGGGCCATCTCCAGAGCTTCGCTTTCCTGCCCCAGGTCCATCAGCATTGCGCCGCAACAGCCCTGATTAGGTGGTACTAACACTTCACAGCCCTCAGCCGACAAAACCCGCGCGGTCGCCGCGTTCACCTGCCCCATCAACACACTCTGCACACATCCAGTGAGCATGGCGACGGTGCGCCGCTTCTCCCCCTGCGCAGCTATGAGCGGCGGCAACACGGCCGCAGTGTCGGCACGCGAAAGATCAGGCAACAACTGCTCCATGGTGCGGAGACTAGATGGCAGCAGCGCAGTCAAATGCAAAGCATGGGAAAGCCGCTGAAGACCAAGCCGCTGATACGCACGCAGTACGACCGCCAGCTTTCGCAAGCGCGCGGGACGGCTGAATACCGCGGCGATCATACGGCGCAGTGTCCGCTCCCCTAGCGGCCGGCGACGCAGCCGCTCTACCTGGGAGCGCATGGCGCCGATCAGATGGTCGTATCGGATGCCGGAGGGACACGTGGTTACACATGCCAGGCATCCCAGGCAATGGTCGAAGTGCGAGGCATAGCCATCCGTTAATTCAACCTCGCCGTCGATCGCCATGCGCATCAGGTAAATGCGGCCTCGCGGGGAGTCTGTCTCCTTACCCCACAGAGTGTAGGTAGGGCAGGTCTGAAGGCAAAAACCGCAATGAACGCAGGCGTTCAACAGATCTGCAGATGGCGCGTGATGGTCATCAAAAACTGTTTTGTTCGAAACTAGCGTGGTTGCGACGGTCTGCTCCATCATATGCCCCCCACGAAACGACCCGGGTTCAAAATCCGCTCCGGGTCGAATTTCTCTTTGATTTTTTGCATAAGCGGCAGGGCGTCGGGGATCTCGCCCCACACATCCAAAGTTTCCTTCAGCGCTGTTGGACAGCGCTGGACTACAAGTGTGCCTTGCAAGCTGTGGACTTCAGCGCACAGTCCATCCAGCAGCTTGGTCATTGAAACCGGATCGGATGCGTCGCAACGCACCTCTACGATCCCGCTGCCTTGCGCTACCAAATTGGCTGGGGTCTCTGCAGCTTTGGCGTGGCGGAACAACGCATCACAAAGCGATCCAATTTGGGCCGGCAGCACGCTAAATTTACAGATCAGCGAAGTGTTCGCATTGTCGAAAAGTTGCTGGCGTGCCGTCCACACGTCGCCTGCAACGTCGAACTGGCGCACGCCGCCAAGCTGGATTAGCTTCGTGTGCTGGTCCTCGAGCGATTCAGGTATGCCTTCGAAGCGCACGTCCACAACAAACGCGTCCGCCCGTGAGGCGCGCACCTGCAGTCCGGTGTAAACCAGCTGGGAGTCCAAAATGGCGAGTACGAATTTGGTCGCTTCCGATGCCCCGGGCAAAACAGTGCTGTAGGTAGCAGTGGCAACCGGAATCGGATGCAGGCGGAATACGGCTCGTGTGATTAGGCCCAAGGTTCCGAGCGACCCAATCACGAGCTTGGTGAGGTCATACCCAGCTACGTTCTTGACGACCTTACCTCCCGGCCTGATTACGTTGCCATCCGGCAATGCCACTTCTACACCCAGGACCAGATCGCGAACCGCGCCATAACGAAGTCGCAAGCTCCCACTCTCGGCCGTTGCCAACAAACCGCCGACCGTGGCCGCTTCCGGCCACAGCGGATCCGCCGCCAGCCGCTGCCCATGTTCTTTGAGGGTCCGCTGAAGACTATCGATCGTGCATCCCGCCTCGACCGTCGCTGTCATGTCACCCGCGGCGTGTTCGATCACTTGATTGAGCCGCTCGGTGGAGAGGATGAAATCCGCCTTCTGCGGACGATTACCGATCCACAGTTTGGTGCCTCCACCGCGCGGGACCACCGCCAGGCCGGCGGAGCTGCAGCAGTGCAGGACTTCAGCGACTTGCTGTGCCGTGCCCGGCGCAATCACGCCGCAGGGTTGCATCCCTTCGACCGCATCGTTCGTGGACGCCGGGCGAATGTTTTCCCCGCCGACGATCAAACTCAGTTCAGTCCACGCATTCGTCTGGGTTAGAGTTCCGCTCATAATCTGCTCCCCTGGGCGTGCTGATCGGCGAGCTTAAAGGCGTCTGTCTCGCCGGCTCGCCCGCTAATACCTCTGGGCCAGTCCCGCTGTCTCGATGGGGTGTGGCTCGTACGCGACCGGCCTCTGAAAATTCGCATCCGTGCCGGGAAACATCTTGGTCGGATTACAAAGATCGTACGGATCAAAAGCAGAACGCAGGCGTTGCATGGCCTCGAGGTCGGCTGCGGAAAACATGACCGGCATGAATGCCTTTTTTTCCTCGCCGATACCGTGCTCCCCGGTGATGGACCCACCCGCTTCCACACAGAGCCGCAGGATTTCTTCGGCCAGTGTCATGGCCTGCTGCTCCTGGCCCGCAATACGACGGTCATACAGCACCAGCGGGTGGAGATTCCCATCGCCTGCATGAAAGACGTTCGCCACTCGTATGCCGGCCTCGGCGCTGAGGCGATCAATTTCGCCCAGCACCCGCGGCAGAGCCGTACGCGGGATGACGCCATCCTGCACCAGGTAATTGGGAGAGATACGTCCCACAGCGGCAAATGCCGCTTTGCGTCCCTTCCACACGGCGATGCGTTCCGGCTCCGACTTCGCCAGCCGGAGTTCCCATGCCCCGCACGATTGGCACATCGGCCCCACTTGTTCCATGAGGAGCTCGACTTCGCGTGTTGAGCCGTCGAGTTCCACCAATAGGAGGGCCTGGCAGTTTGGATAATTAGGATGGACCGCAGCCTCGGCCGCTTCCAGGGCGAGCCGGTCCATAATCTCCATGGCCGCCGGGAACATTCCCGAAGCGATGACGGCGCTCACCGCCGCTCCCGCCTCGCTGCTGGAATTGAAGGCTGCCATTAATGTCTGCGTAGCTTCGGGTTTCTTGATGACGCGCAGCGTTATCTTGGTGACGATCCCGAACGTTCCTTCCGAACCTACGAAGGCCCCCACCAGATCGTAGCCCGGGCTGTCCATCGTCTCGCCGCCGAGCCGGATCAGCGAACCGTCGGAGAGAACTACCTCCAGCCCAAGAATGTAGGTGGTGGTTACGCCGTATTTGAAACAGTGCGCGCCGCCTGAATTCTCCGCCACATTGCCGGCTACGGTGCAGACCACCTGCGAGGATGGATCGGGTGCATAAAAATAGCCCTGCGGCGAAACCGCTGCCGTTATGGCCGAATTCGTCACCCCCGGCTCGACTACGACACGAGCGTTAGGCAGATTGATCTCAAGGATGTGATTCATCCTGGAGACACTGATTACCACTCCACCCTTTACCGGCAACGCCCCGCCGCTCAAACCCGTACCGGCTCCGCGCGCCACGAACGGGATCCGCTCGCGGTAGCACACCTTAACGATGTCCTGCATTTCCTGGGTTGATGCTGGAAGCAGAACCAGGTCCGGAACGACCCGGAATAAGGTAAGGCCGTCGCATTCGTAGGTCCGGAGTTGCTCGGCCCCAGTTACCAGGCCGGCATCTCCAACGATGGAACGAAATTCGTTCACCAGCCAAGCGTCCATTTTGCACCTCGGATGTTCGCAGTTCGCTAGAGGCGGGCTGACATAGGGACCCATGTCCGGACGCCCGCTTACGGACAGTCAAAGCCAACCTATCTTGGCGCACAATAATCGTCTGTGTGGCGAGTCACAGCAGCGCGTGATTAGGGCACGGCCGAACCTACAGAGCGTTGCTTAAGGTACGTTTGTGTCTTAACGTATCGCCGCAGAACGGATGATGGAACAGGCTGTTCATTTGTTATCGGTTTAGGACGGGTCGTCGGAAACCATTGCGCTCGACTGACATCGCAGAATGACTTGGTGAAGCGGCGTGGCCGCAAGGCCTCTGGTGCAGAAAATATCAGGAGTAGATGGCGGAGAGGGGGGGATTTGAACCCCCGATACCCGTCAAGGTATGGCCGCTTTCGAGGCGGCTCGTTTCAACCACTCACGCACCTCTCCGCATCAGCGGCAACGAATTTTGGATACTACCCTCGGTCCTTCGACGCGTCCGCATGGGACTCGCTCAGGATTCGTCGTTCTTCCAGTTTAGCAAATACGGGATAACAAGCGTCGACTACTTCCTGCCGCCGGCTATCATCTGCTTGATTTCCCGTATCGTCTCATTGTCATCGCCCTCGTCCCCGGAGATCACGTAAACAGTTTCTCCCCGATTTGTCGCTGCCATCAATTCCTCGACATCTTCCGGACGCATCGGCACTCCGCTGAAGGCGCCCACCAGCAGCGCCAGACCCAGGAATAGCATTCGCAGCTTGTACTTCATCGACACCATATCCTCCGGCGGTGTTGCACGGGCAAACAGACGCCTTGCCGATGCGGCACACCGCAGCTCACTCATGCACTGAAATGGCTGGTATTAAGCGAGGATCAGGCGGCTGGAGGAGCGCGCGACGCTAGAAGCGAAACGAGGCGAAGAGTGGGAAGGCCAGTGCATTCCAGTTCACGTTCTGCCGGAAGAGCTTCAGGCAGCGCGAACAGAAGCAATGGGACGACCAGAGCCCAAAGCAGTCCGGGCGCACCCGGAACAGTCACAGCCAGAAGCACGGCTGCGAGACAAATGAACGCGACGATCTTTCGAAGCGAAAACATCGTCAAAAGGGATGATACATCGAGCTAGCGACCTGCCGTCGTTATGATGGCCGACTTGAGCGGTTCGCTAAGATCTTCCGTCTTATTGGCCAGACATGGTGACTTCGTTATTCCCCGGCGAGCCTAACTCTCCCCCGGCGAATCCCGATGCACAACCTTCACGTTGTACCCCGCCTTGGCCAGCCGCTTTTGCACATCCTCGGCGATCATTACCGAGCGATGTTTGCCGCCGGTGCAACCGAAAGCGATCGTCAGATAGCTCTTCCCTTCCCGAATGTAGTGCGGGATCAGGTAAATCAGCAGCTCGGAAATGCGGCGGATGAACTCCTTGGTCTGCGGGAACGAGCGAATGTACTTTGCGACTGCGGGATGTTTTCCGGTGAATGGGCGAAATTTCGGAATGAAGTGCGGGTTGGGCAGGAAGCGCACGTCAAAGACGAGGTCGGCGTCGTCCGGAACGCCTTCGCGATAGCCAAAGCTGACGCATGAAATCAAGATGTTCTTTTCCCGATTGCCGGCCTGGAAGCGTTCGGTCAGCAACGCACGCAGCTCGTGAACGTTGAACTTCGTGGTATCGACGACCAGGTCCGCCAACGCCTTGACTGGCTGCAACCGCCGGCGCTCCGCTGCCAGCGAGGCCCGCACCGACGTATTACGTCCCAGAGGATGCGGCCGCCGTGTCTCGCTGTAGCGGCGCAGCAGGGCTTCTTCGTCGGCCTCGAGATACAGAATCGTGGTCTTCACCAGCTTTCGCAGCGAGCCGAGGATCTGCGGCAGCTTATCGAGGCGCGCGCCCTCGCGAATGTCGACCACCAGGGCAGCGCGCTGAATCTCCAGCGTGTCGAGCACCAAACCGGCGAAGTTTGCGATCAGGCCGACCGGGAGATTATCAACGCAGTAGTAGCCGAGATCCTCGAACGTCTTCAGGGCAGACGCTTTGCCGGCGCCGCTCATGCCTGAAATGATTACCAGTTCGTGCGGATCGCGCTCTCGTTGCGGCGCACCAATCTTCGGCTCGTGCACGGCGGCTGACTTGGGACGTTGTGGGGCGCTTCTTACCGGTGACATTGTCCAAACTTCCTGTGCGCGAGAGTATCAGAGTTGCTCGTCCGACGTTAGCGGAAAGCTCTTCCACTGTTAACGCGGGAAGAACCCTCCGTCATGTGTTGATTTCCTGCCACGGCTCCATTGGATAATATCGACACGCTGCACGATTCAATGGCAAAGGTGGTACACCAGCGGTGCCCGTGATTGAGGAGGTGGATAGTGTCTTGTCTTAAGGCTCGAGTGAGTTGGTTAGCGACGGTCCTCGTTATCGCCTCGCTTGGCGCGCTCCACGGCCAAGGGGCGGTGCCACAGCAACCCAACGATAACAGTGAGGAAGCGGCAGTCAGGCAGGTCGTCGACGGAATCATGCAGCCTTATCTGGCTGAAAAACAGCTTCCCGGAGCGATTGTAGGTGTGTCGCTCGACGGGCATCGCTATTTTTTCAACTACGGCAAAGCTACTGACGGCGGTGAACCATTCACTCCCGATACGCTGGTTGAAATTGGCTCGTGCACCAAGACCTTCACAACCACATTGTTTTCCCTGGCGATCAATCGCAATCAGATTGACCCGAACGCCTCTGCACAGAAATACATGCCGAAGGGATATCAGCTTCGGCCAGAGGCTCAGGCCATGACGCCCATGGAACTGGCGGACTTCACCTCAGGTTTGCCGGATGATCCTACCAACCTGCCGCGCGAGCTGGAACAGCGCAACATCGAGCACTACACCACCAAGGATTTTCTGAACTGGGTGTCGCATTGGACACCGACGACGCCGCTTCCCGCGCCGTTCTTATATTCGAATGCCGGAATCGGAGTGTTGAGTTATCTGGTGATGACTGCGACCGGCAAGCAGTGGGAGGATCAGCTCAATGGCGAGATTCTCCAGCCCCTCAGCATGCCGGATACGACACTGCGCCCATCGCTCGAGCAACAAAAGCGTCTCGCTCAGGGGCATGCGCGGAACGGCCAAGATGCTCCACGCTGGCCAATTTATGCCTGGTATGCTGCGGGTGGATTGCGATCGACTGCGCGTGACATGCTGAGCTATGGCGAGGCTAACCTGGGTCACAAGGAGGTGAACGGCAAACCGGTTTCCGCCGAATTGACGGCGGCGATGCAGCTTGCACAGAAGCCTGTTTATACCTTGCCGAACGGAAGAAATCAGCAGGCGATGACATGGGTCGTCAACATGGGCAATGGCAGTCCTAACGTTCACCCCGTCATCTTGAAAAACGGCGGGACTGCGGGCTTCGGTTCTGTCATTGTGACTAATCCCAGCAAAGACCTGGCGGTGTTCATCGCGGTGAATCAAGCAGGGTCCCAGCCCACGCCCAAGGGCGTCGAGATTGCGCGGCATATCCGGCCGGAAGCCGATCAGGAACTGGCTCCCAAATAGCGATTGAAGAAGTTCAGAGTTTCCAAGGCGAGTTGCCGGCGCGCTTCTGGAGTTGTGAACATGTGGCCGTCATCCACTTTCACAAAGCTCACCTGAACGCCTGCCTGCTGAAGCTTGTCATACAGCTCCTGTGACTGCGCGATCGGCACCATGTCATCCTTCGTGCCGTGCACGATGAGAAATGGCGCGTCCGATTTCGCCACATGGTAAACCGGCGATGCCTCGCGCCACACCCCCGGAATCTTTTGATAGCTTCCGCCTAGAAGCATCGTCAACAGCGCATCGCCGTCGGGATCATGATTGGTGAGGAAGTCGGTGGGTCCACTCACATCGACCACTGCATCGACCCGGCTGGAATACTTGCTGAGCGCGGGATCGGAGTTGTCCCGCGTGTCTTCCATTCCGAGCAGGGCCGCAAGTTGCGCTCCCGCCGAGTGGCCGAACGCGCCGATGCGATTTGCGTCGACATCGTATTTCGCAGCATTCGCCCGCAACCAGCGCACCGCTCGCTGCACGTCGTCCAGCTGCGCCGGCCAGCGGTTCTCGTTTCCCCGCAGCAAGCGATAATTCACCGACACAGCCACGAATCCCCAGCGCGCCAGAAAATTTCCCATACCTTGCATGGTGCTCTTATCCGCGCCGATCCAACTTCCTCCATGGATCAGCACTACCGCAGGCCGGGGAGTAGAAGTCGCAGTAGCCGGCTCATAGACGTCCAGCAGCAGCTTCTGGCCGCCAGCTACACCGTACTCCACGTCCTTCTGAACAGAAACTGAATCCGTTGCCTGAGCAGGTTGATTGGCAGCGGGAGTGTGAGAGACGGGCGTTTGAGGATTTTGTGGTGCGGCAAGGCAGATGGCGCCGGCAAACAGGAGCAGCGTCAGCAAGCGAACCTTCTGAAACATGGACTCGATTATAGGGGCTCTCGCACAAAAGCGCGGCGCGCAAACAAAGCTGCAACTCTTTCTCGCAACGTTACATTTGGTCAAACGCGCTCGCTGATTTATCCTGTCGCTCTGGCCAATAATTCTGAGTGTTGCAGTGCGCGTTCTTATCGCACATTCATATTTCTATACTGGAAGGTCATCATGAAGATTCTGGTTATCGGGGCGGGCATGATGGGTTGGGCTGCGGCGTTCGACATGGTCCGCAGCGAGCAAGTCCAGTCGGTGACTCTCGTCGATAATGATCAACACCGGTTGAACCAGTCGGTTGAGAAAATTGAAGGCTTGACCGGCAACGGCAAGCTAAAAGGGCTTTTGCTGGACGCTGCGGACACGGGAGCAGCGTTGGAGATGATGCGAGGCCATGATGGCGTGCTTTCGGCCGTGCCGTATTTTCTCAACCCTGGACTGGCCAAAGCTGCCATTCGAGCCGGATGCCATTTCGCCGATCTGGGCGGCAACAACGCCGTGGTTCAGCAGGAGTTCAAGCGCGAGCTGCAAGCGCAGGCAGCGGGCGTGGCGATTGCGCCCGATTGCGGCCTTTCGCCCGGCATGGCGTCGATCCTTGGCGGCGAATTGTTGCGGCGCATCGGCGGCAAAGCCGATTCGTTAAAGATCTACGTTGGTGGGCTACCGCAAACGCCCCAGCCGCCCTTCAATTATCAGTTAGTCTTTTCCGTCGAAGGGCTGATCAACGAATACAGCGAGCCAGCCAAGATATTGCGTGATGCACAGATCCTTACAGTCGAACCATTAACCGACGTCGAGCCATTCCACATGGAGGGTTTTCCTGAGCTTGAGGCCTTCCATACCTCCGGTGGAACATCGACCTTGCCCGAAACCTTCCAGGGCAAAGTTGGGGAGTGTTTCGAGAAGACTCTGCGCTATCCCGGACATGTCGCTATCCTGCGCACTCTCTCTGACTTGGGCCTGTTCTCCAGCGAGAAGCGACGCATCAATGGAGCGATGGTCGCGCCGCGTCAAGCTATGGCCTGTCTGTTCGAGGAGAAGTTCAAGAGTGACGAGCCTGAGGTCACGCTGCTTCGAGTTGAGGCCAATCACGAGGATGTTACGGCATCATTTAGCATGATTGATTACACTGACCCGGTGACGGGGATGACTTCGATGATGCGCACCACCGCGTGGCCCGCCTCTATCGTGCTGCAGATGCTGATCAGCGGCGAGATCGCCAAGCGCGGCGCAGTGCACCAGGAAATCGATGTTCCGGCCCAGCTTTTCTTGAATGACATGACCCGGCGTGGAGTTGCCATCAATTACCGCATCGAAACGGCGCAGGATTTCTGCGAACCTGAGATGGCTGCCGTCGCCGCACAGGGGAGCTAATTGAACTTTCTAGACCGTCTGCAGCCACTTGGACTGCTGGTGTTGCGCCTGGTGCTGGGCGCGATCATGATCGCCCATGGTTGGCAGAAAATCGCCGGCCATATGCACGGAATCATGGGATTCTTATCCCACCTGGGAATACCGCCGTGGATGGGCTACCTGGTAGTGGCTGCGGAATTCGGCGGCGGCATCCTCGTCGTGCTCGGCCTGCTTACTCGCATCGCCGCTTTTGCCATTCTCATCGACATGCTGGTGGCGATCCTGAGGGTGCATCTCCACAATGGCCTCACCGGACAGGGAGGGTTCGAGTTTCCCCTGAGTCTGGCCGCGATCTCGTTTGCATTGATCTTCTTCGGTTCGGGGCCGATCTCTCTCGATTGGATGAGAGGCAGCAAAGGCGCGAGATGACCTGTAAATTACGTTGCGGCGCTGCTGATCAGTAATTGCTCAACTGCAGCATAGCCTGAAAGACATCCTCCGCCTGCGGCAGAATCTCGTCCTCGAGGAGCGGCTGGTACGCGACAAACGTGTCTTTCGCCGCAACCCGCTTCACCGGTGCGTCCAGTTGGTCGAACAACTCGTCGGCGATACGAGCGGCAATTTCGGCGCCGTAGCCCCAGCTCAGCATGTCTTCATGCGCGACAATGACTCGATTGGTTTTCGCCACTGAAGTCGCAATCGCATCCCAATCGTAAGGATTGAGCGAGCGCAGATCGATCAGCTCAACACTCACCCCGTTCTCCCGCTCGATGCGCTGCGCAGCCTGCAAGGCACGTGGCACGAGCGCTCCGTAGGTGACAACCGTCAGATCATGCCCGGGACGAACGATCTTCGCCTTACCGAAAGGAATCATGTAATCCGGGCCGGGATAAGGCGCGCGTCCAAACGTTTCGCGATACAGCCGCTTGTGCTCCAGAAACAACACCGGATCGTCGCAGCGGATGGCGGTGCGCAACAGGCCATTAGCGTCAAGCGCATTCGAGGGAAAAATCACTCTCATGCCGGGCGTATGCGTGAAGATGCTTTCGCCGCATTGTGAGTGGTAAATGGATCCACCAGTGAGATAGCCGCCAATGGCCACGCGCACGACTGCGGGCGACGAGAAACTGTTATTCGAGCGCCACCGCATCAGCGGCAGTTCGTTCCGTAGTTGTTGCATGGCAGGCCAGATGTAGTCGAAGAACTGAATCTCGACTACCGGCTTGAGACCTCGCGTGGCCATCCCGACCGCGCGGCCCACAATATTGGCTTCCGCCAGAGGTGAGTTGAACACACGCTCGGAGCCGTACTCGCTTTGCAGCCCGGCAGTTAATTTGAAGACACCGCCCTTCCCTTTTACCTGCTGGTCCTTCAGATATTCTTCGCGGCTGCAATCGGCGACGTCTTCACCAAACATTACGATGCGCGGATCGCGCTTCATCTCATCTTTCAGGCAGGCATTGATGAGGTCGGCCATGGTCCGCTCGGGGCTTGATGCACCCTTGTCTGACGGAGCGGGGTGTTGCGCCTCGGTCGCAAACTGTGAAGACGCGGGATCGAGATCGGGCGAATAGACGAATTGTTTATAGGACCCCGGCTGCGGCAACGCCGCCTCAACTGCGCGGTCGCTGGCCTCCTGAATTTCGGCCTCAACATCCTTCTCCAACTCGTCAACCGCCTTCTCGTCGAGAATGCCTTCGCGCACAAGAAAGAGTTGGAAGCGCGTGATGGGATCTCGCTCGACCTCGCTCTTGCGCTCGGATTCGGGACGGTAGAGCTTTTCATCGTCCGAGAGCGAATGCGAATACGGCCGGATCACGTGTCCATGTAGGAATGCAGGCCCATTGCCGCCGCGAATATATTCGACCGCGTCCCTGAGGGCAGCGTAGCTGGCCAGCGGATCGGTGCCATCGACTTCGGCAAAGTGAAAATTTGGAAAGCCGCTAACCAGCTTACTGATATTTCCGCCGGCAGTGCCGACCTCGACCGGGACTGAGATGGCGTACTCGTTGTCCTCGATTAAGAACAGAACCGGCAGCTTCAGATTGGAGGCTGAGTTCAGCGCCTCCCAGAATTCGCCCTCGCTGGTGGTACCGTCGCCGCAAGAGACGTAGACCACCTCGTCGCCATGAAAGCTGACGTTCTTGAACTGCCGGTAGTCGCCGCTTCCCTTCTCTGCCGCTTCGGGATGGCGATGAAAGTACCGGCCAGCTTCCGCGCATCCCACAGCTTGCAGGAACTGGGTTCCCGTGGGCGAAGACTGGCTCACGATGTTGAGTTTCTTATGTCCCCAGTGCGAAGGCATCTGGCGACCACCGGAGTTGGGATCGTCGGCAGCGCCGACTGCTTCCAGCAACTGCTCGTACGGTGTCATGCCGAGAGTAAGGCAAAGCGCGCGATCCCGGTAGTAGGGATAGAACCAGTCATAGCTTGGCCGCAGAACGAGTCCAGCGGCGACCAGCAGAGCCTCATGTCCTGCGCCAGAAATCTGGAAAAAGATCTTCTGCTGCCGCTTCAGCAGGATCTCGCGGTCGTCGAGCTTGCGCGACAGATACATCAGCCGATAAATGTTGATCAGCTGCTGGGAGGTGAGTCCTTCGTACTTGTCGGCTTGCACAACAGTGGGCTTAGGCTGTGCTTTCGTGGTCGCCATCCATAACCTCTAGGGTGGAATACGGAGCCAGAAATGCGGCTCAAAAACGTCCTTCTATTGTAAATGTTGCGCGGTTGCTGTTCGGATTCGCCAGATCAAAAGATCTGCGCTGCCTGACTCCAGCTCACATTACGCAAGAAGACTCACTCGCTATACTGGAGGGCAATGATACGCATCTCGCGTTCCATTCCGCTCCACAAAATCAAACTCATCATATTCGATTTAGATGGCACGCTGATCGATTCCGAGCATGACCTGGCGGCGTCGGTGAACGCGATGCTGCTCAGGTACGGGCGCAAGGAGCTGCCGATGGAGGTGATCGGAACCTATATCGGCGATGGCGCTCCCATGCTGATCCGGCGCGCTCTCGGCGATCCTGCCGACCGCGATTTCCTGCAGGAGGCGCTGAATTACTTTCTGCTCCATTACCGTGAGCACAAGCTGGACTCCACACGTCCCTATGATGGAATCAAGGAAGCTTTACAGCAGATTGGCTGCGTAAACGGCGCGTGCCGCAAGCTCGCAGTGCTTACCAACAAGCCAGTTCGCGTCTCGCGAGACATCCTCGCGGGATTAGGTTTGGCGGGAAATTTCTTTCAGATCTATGGCGGCAACAGTTTTGAGACTAAGAAGCCCGATCCTCTGGGAGCGAATAAATTGATGGCGGAAGCCGGCGCCGCCACCGACGAAACCGTCATGGTGGGAGATTCGCAGGTCGATATCCTGACGGCGCGGAATGCCGGAATGTGGAGTCTCGGGGTGACCTACGGATTCGCTCCGCGAACGCTGGAACAGGTGGCGCCGGATGTGCTAGTTGACAGCCCGGAGGAATTGGCCAAGGCGCTGACAGAGGGTTGAGTCGTTTCAGTGGGCCAGTTCTAAACGATCTCGTTCTTGTTTTGCCTTGGCGATCGCGAGCAGCTCGATTGCCTTCTTTGGCTTTGGCCAATCGCCGGTCGCGAATTGCTGGTTTATTGGCCACAATAAGCAATGCCAGGCGCTTGAAGAACTGGGCCCGTGAGTGGTGTCACGGGCGCTTGTGACCCGCGCCCACACTACGGATCCCGTAATTCAGCCTATCCGGTTGGTCGACGCTGCGCGCACGCTCGACATCTCCATCTCCAGCGCCGACAGCGAGACGGTAATGTCTCGAATGGAGTAGTAGATCGAAATGACCAGCGAAAGCAGGCATAAGGCGAAAAACGGCAGGGCTACGAAATCCACATGCAGCTGAAACACCTGGTCGGCGAAAAGGGCAAGCACCGTCAGGGTAACGAAGAAGATACTGGCAGAGCTATAGATCATGGAACCGCGCAGTAGGCGAGCCCGTTGATGGGTGTGGCGAAGCTGCTCCTCCAGGTGCCTGACGTTAGCGCTGCCTATGTCGCTGTTCGCCAGCTCGCGCATCAGCAGGCGCGCGCGATCGATAGCTCGCCCATAGCGATTGGTGATGCTCAGCAGCAGCAATCCAATGCCGGAGATGACGATGACCGGTGCTATGGAGGCGGTCAGGATTTGAACAACCGAAGTAGTCGGCATCGATAGCTGGCTCCTTCCCTGATTGGTACTCACGATGGTGATTTACGTTTCTTCACAACAGCCGATTTTCTCGCAGCATACAATGTTTTTCGGATCGAGGCGAAGTCGATGCAGACTGCTGACGTAGTCATTATTGGCGGAGGAATTGTAGGCTCGAGCGTTGCGTGGCATTTAACCGAGGCTGGCTGCCATAAAGTGCTCATGGTGGAACGTGAGACGCATCAGGGTAAAGGTTCCACTGGTAAAAGTATGGGCGGCGTGCGGGCGCAATTCGCCACCAAACCGAACATCCAGATGTCGCTGTACTCGATCCCGTTTTATGCGACGTTTGAAGAACGGCTGGGGCATCCTTCCGGATATCGCGGCCAAGGTTACCTGTTTGTCGCCACCAAGCCGTCACATCTTGAATACTTGCAAACCAACCAGGCGTTGCAGAAATCGCTCGGGTTGAAGCAGGCCCGCATGATGACGCGCGACGAAATCGTTTCCGTGATTCCCCAAATGCGCGCGGATGATGTGATGGGCGGCAGCTTCTGCCCAACGGATGGTTTCATCGATCCTTACAGTGTGATGGTTGGATTGAGCACTCGCGCGTGCGAGCACGGTGCAGCCGTGTGGCGCTCGACTGAGGTCACAGCGATCAACCACAATGGCCACGGCGTCACCGGAGTGGAAACTTCTCGCGGTCCGGTGAGCACGCGAGTCGTCGTGAACGCCGCCGGTCCTTGGGCAGCCGAGGTGGCTGCGCTCGCCGGCATCAACCTTCCGGTCGAGCCCATGCGGCGGATGCTGATTCCTACGGAACCGTTCGACGTGGTTTCGCACGAAGTGCCAATGATCGTCGATATGAGCACCGGCTTCCATTTTCGTCCCGAAAGCCTGGGCTTTTTGCTGGCCTGGAACGACCCCGAGGAGACGACCAGCTTCAAGACGAATTTCGAACCCTCGTTCGTCGAAAAGGTGCTGACTCTGGCGGCCGATCGCGTCCCATGCTTTGAAAACCTAGCAGTCAATCCCAAGCGCGCGTGGGTCGGCTTGTACGAGATGTCTCCCGATCACCATGCCATCATCGGCCCAGTCCCGGAGTTGCACGGATTCTTTTGTGCGAACGGGTTCAGCGGTCATGGCGCGATGCACGCCCCTGCAACCGGTAAGATGGTGGCTGACCTGATCCTTCACAGCAAAACCGAAGTCATCGATGATGTGGGTGTCTTGAGCCCGGCGCGATTTGCGAAGGGCGAGCTGTTGCATGAAACAGCGGTGTTGTAGCGTATCCATTTCTACAGGTTCAGAGAATCAGCAAGGATGGCGAGACCCACACGTTCAGTGGACGAAGAGCCAACTCCTGCGCCCGCATTCAAGAACGCTACGCGCGTTCAGGTGAGCTTTGTCACCGCGTCGGAGAAGCGTGCGCTGGCGTGGCTTGCGGCGCGTATGCCGGCGTGGGTTGGCTCCGACCAGCTGACCCTGTTAGGATTCTTAGCGCAGTTGATGGTAGGCGTGAGCTATGCCCTAGCTCGCTATGATCGCCGCTGGCTGCTGTGGGGTATTCTTTTTCTTGCCATAAATTGGTTTGGCGATAGCCTGGATGGAACGGTTGCGCGATTTCGCAATCGTCAGCGGCCGCGCTATGGCTTCTACGTTGACCATGTCATTGATGCCATAGGCTCGACTGCGTTGATAACGGGATTGGCGCTGTCCGGATATATGACGCCGCTGATTGCGCTAGCTCTGCTGGTCGCATTTTTGCTGCTGGCGATTGAAGTTTATTTGGCGACATACACTATAGGGAGCTTTCATCTTTCATTTTTCAATCTAGGCCCGACTGAGATTCGCATTATCCTCGCAGCCGGTAATATCGCGCTGTACCTGCGCGGGCCATGGGCGCGCATCAACGGGCATGCTTTTCTGCTGTTCGATGTTGGCGCGGTAATCGCAATTATTGGGATGGGGATTATGTTTCTTTATGCCACTGTGAAGCACACGATACAACTCTATCGGGAAGAGCGCCGGCCATGAACCTTCGCTGCTCAACTGAACGGTGGGGACACCTTATACGGCGTCTGCTGAAGTTCCATTTCGTCGGCGCCATTGGCATTGGCGTTCAGCTCTGCTTCCTTTTCCTGTTCAAGACCGTGCTGCATTTCAATTACCTGCTGGCCACGGGTCTGGCAGTGGAATGTGCCGTAGTGCACAATTTTTTGTGGCATGAGCATTACACCTGGTCGGACCGGAGAGATGATCGCGGAGGAGCGCTACGACGGCTGATGCGATTCAATCTGTCTACCGGATTGATCTCGATCGTCGGCAACCTTCTTCTAATGCGCCTGCTGGTTGGCACGCTGCACCTGCAATACATGGTGGCCAACATCTTCGCGATCGGCAGTTGCTCGCTGGCAAACTTCTGGGCCAGCGATCGCATGGTGTTCCAGACAGAATGGAATTCCGAGGAGTGGTAATCGCGCTCAACATCAAACTTAGCGGCCTTGCCACGTAAGCATCTCGAACGTGGGCACGTGACAATCCACTTTCGTCGGGGAATCACTTCTTCCAACAGCAGTTTTTAAAACGCGGTGGTGATGGGATTTACCTTGACATCCCGTCCTGATCACCGCAAAATTGCGGCCAATCGCCGACCGCGAAGGTTGGGGTATACATTTCATAGAACAGCGCTCCTGTACGCAACCATACTCCCCGGTGCGTTCGTACCATGGCGTGGAAAGAAGCGAGTTATGCGATTAGCACTACGGCTGTTCCCGCTGGTGTCGATTCTGTTGGTGATGTCGGCGTCGCTGGTGAGCGCGCAGCAGATCCTCTATGACCCGGATTTCTCTGCCGCATTGCAGACCCCGGCTTACCCTCTGGCATTTAACGGACAAAGCCGCATCTCCTCTTGGCAATCTCAAACCGTCCTTCGTCTGACAGATGGTTCCGCTAACGCGGAAACCTCCGCCACCTACTTCAAAATTCCGCAGCCGGTCGATCAAGGCTTTACCACGTATTTCGAGTTTCAGCTTCACAACCCAACTGTCTGCTGTAATCCGGGCGATGGTTTCGCCTTCGTTTTGCAAGCTTCCAATGCCACGAATAGCCAGATGGGAGCCAGCGGATTTGCGCTGTCGGCTCTGGGCGCAGGCGGCGGCGGACTGGGCTATGCCGGCATCAACGATAGCCTGGCGGTCGAGTTCGATATCTTCGATGATCCCTGGGATCCCAACTCCAACCACATCGCGGTCCAGACCTGCGGCGGCAATTACAGCATGTTCAACACGCCGGTACATCTTCCCGGACAGTACACCATTGGTCAGGACAACGACGTCACCAGTTGTCTGCTGAGCTCGGCGGCGATCAACACCAGCATTCCAACGTTGGGTGGAACCTGCAGCGGCTCAAGCTGCACCGATGGAGCCGTGCATCAGGTGGTTATTGAATATGATCCAGGGACGAACGGCTCGCCAGGACAATTGCAAGTATGGCTGGACCCGGTATTTCTGCCGGGGACACATACACCTGCTCCGAACGCGCCGACGGTGATCAGTGTTCCATACACCATCGTCTACGACCCGACGAATAATCCCGACGGGCTCCAGTTGATCAAGAATCAGCTCTGGGTAGGATTCACCGGAGCGCAGCCGGCGCAACAGGGTCGCGTACGCAAGAATCAGGACGAGCCCAGCGGGGGGACGACCACCGACATCATTGCGTGGGAGTTCACTCCCCACGGTCCATCGCAAGTAACGCAGCAAATTCCAAACGGCCCCACCGAAGCTGACTACACTTTCGGCGGTCATCAGCTGGGCGTCACTTATCCGACTGGGTATACGAACTGCAATCCCAATTGCATCAACATGACCGTCCTGGCAACACCGTGGAACCAGCAGACGTTCTACAACGAGCGGCTATTGGGAACGAACTTTGCCAATGAGAGTTGCATTATTTATCTGCAGACCGGCGGCGATTGCATCGTCTACAGCGTCACTTGCGAGGACCAGAACGGAAATCCAGTGACGTGCCCGACGGAGCCGATCAATCCTGGCATTTCGATTTGCACCCAGTTCACGACATCCGAGCCAATCTCGAATGTTCAGACCGATTTCCTGGAAGCTGACCCGATAGGGTCGAATAACTGGTGCAGTATCTGGACCGGTTTCTCCGACAACGATCCCATCGTGTCGGGCAAAGGGACGGGATTCTCCGACATCGTGGCGACGCTGAGTCCGACGGGACGAGGGCCGTCGTGTAACGACTCGCTGAAGACGATTACGGAAAAGCTGGAGCACAAGGCGCGTCAGCCGCAGGGATCGGGCTTCTGTCCGAACAACTAGCGTGTAGATCGGGAGTGAGACCCCCGGATGTTTCCGGGGGTTCTTGCTGCCCAAATTTTCAGGCTCGGTTAGGCGCCGCCCTGATAACCTTTCGCGGCGTCGCGGTAGATATCCTTCAGATCGGAGCGCTCCAGCACACGGCCGGCGCCGTCCTGTTTGCTGATCGTCTCCAGAATCTTCACCGCTTCGCGATAATGCGGCACGGCTTCGGTTTGCTTGCCGCCTTGCGTCAGCGCGGCACCGAGGAAGTATTGCGCGCGCGCCTGCTCCACTCGTAAGCCAAGTTTCTCGGCGCGGCCGACCGCAGTATCCAGCTCATCGCGTGCGGCAGCGGCTTGCTTGTTCGCCAGTAGCGCTTCACCCAGGTACACCGACGCGTCCACCGACTCGGCCTTCAGTCCCATTGAATCGGCGTCCTGCTTGAGTTTTCTCAGCGCGCCAACGGCTGCTTGCGATCGTCCCTGCGCGACATCGAGTTTAGCCAGGTTCAGCTTCGTCTGGGCAATGGAATCGCGCAGCTTGGCCGTCGTCGCCAACTGTAGCGCCTTGTTGTACTGCTGCTGGGCAGACGCGTAGTCGCCGCGATAGAAGTAGCTGTCACCCAGATAATTCAGCGCGGTCACGGTGGCTTCGTTGTTCTTCGCGTCGGGCGCAAGCTTCAGCGCCTCTTCGATGTACTTCTGGCCTTCGTCTTCCCTGCCGACTGCCGACAGTGTGTGTCCGTAGCCGGCAAGGGCCCACACAATGAGATAGCTGTGGTCGTTCAGCTGGCGATAGGTATCGACTGCTTCCTGCTGAGCCTTCAATGCTGGACCAAATTGTCCCTGGGTGGCAAACAGCGTCCCCATATCGCCGGATTCGAGGGCAATTCCACTCTTGTCGCCGGCGCCGCGATAGATATCTAGCGCCTTCACGTATTGCGACAAGGCAGTGTCGTACTGGCCCAGCTTTTCGTTGGTCTGCGCCAGATCGTGCAACGCCTGCGCCGCCTGGTCAGGCACCTTCAGGCGATTGCTGATGTCATATGACTGCTGGAAATAGGTCAGCGCGTCCTGATATTCGCCCTTGTTAAAGTGTGCCGTGCCCACGTTGAGCAGCAGCGTCGCCTGGGCAGCCTCGTCGCCGCTGTCGCGAGCGATCTGCAGCGCCTCGTTGGTGACCTTCAAGGCTTCGTCATTCTGCCCGTGATCGAGATAGAACGAGCCGAGCGTCATCAGGTTCTGGATGAGCCCATTCTTGTCGCCAATCTTGCGATCAACTTCGACCGCTTCGTTCCAACTGGCCAGGGCGGCCTTGGAATCACCCATCCCATCCTGGATCTGGCCCATCTGCAGCAAACTGTTGGCGATGCCACGCTGATCGCCGACCTTGCGGCGAATCTCCAGCGCCTGCTGATAATTCCGCAGCGCGTCTTCGGGCTTATTCAGCCGCTGATAGGCGATGCCCAGCGCCTGGAGAATGGAACCTTTCTCTTCCTCATTATCGAATTGAATGGCCAAACTCAGCGCCTGGTTTAGCGGATCGAGCGCGGACTGCGAGTCGCCGCTCTTGATGTCAACACGGCCACTGGCCAGCAGTGCCGCGACATATTTGGGATCGGAGGCCAGAACCTTGGCAAGATACTTCTTGGCTTCGCCGTAGTTACTCGCGTCTTCGTAGAGTTTGGCCAGAGCGAATTGCACGTCGGTATCGTCAGGATTGACCTTGGCCAGCTCCTGATAGGCGGCGATCGCCTTCGCCGTGTCATGCACAATGGTCGCGTGATTGGCTTCGATCAGGAATTTGTCGCGTGCGCCCAGATTGTCACTTAACTCCAGCGCGCGGCGCGATGCCTGCTCCGCCTTCTCGTCATATCCCAGAGCCGCGTAGGTTTGCGCCAGCCGGGAATAAGCCATCGCAAAGCTGGGATCCTGGGTTGTCGCATCCTCGAACTTGGTGACCGCCTGCGTGTCGTTTCCGGCGCGCGCCAGTTGCAAGCCTTCGTTGTAGGAGCGCAACGCGGGGATCGACTTCGTGGCGACATGCTGCGAGTGAGCTTCGAGTTCCTTCAGAACTTCGGGATTCGTTGCCAGCTTCTCGCGCACATCGCCCGCCAGCTTATCCAGCGAGGCTAGCAACTGCTGCTCGTTCGGAACATCGGTGTTGAGCGAGATGTTGCGGTCGTTGGTCAAATCGGCAATGGTCGCGCTGATGCGAATCTGCTCCCCAATTTTTTCGAACTGACCAAAGACAACAGTGTCGGCGTGGGTAAACTCGGCGATGCGCTTGATGGTTTGCAGATCAAGTTGGGACTGCGGTGATACGCGCAAATCGCTCAACACCTGCTGCAACCTATCGGGCGAAACCAGTCGTAGGTGGGCCGACTGTCCCATATCTGTGCTCAAAGTCTCGGCGATACTTGATCCCATCCAGTTCAAGCTGGAATCTCCGGAGGCGTTGAAGAACGGAACAATCGCCAGCGAAGTGACCGGGCCCTGCACCGCAGCCGTACCGGGACGCAAAAATACTGCATTACGAATCCCGACGCCGGCGGCGAGAGCGAGTACGACGGCGGCAGCAATAGCGATCCACTTGATTGGCAGTCGCTTGGCTGGAGCTGCAGCGGGAGCAAGCTTGGATACTGCAGGCCTCGTCAGTGCGGACTGGCCGGTGCGCGGCTTCGCGCCCCGCCAGATCTCCAACTCGTCCACCAATTCCTGAATCGTGGTGAAACGGTCGTCAGGATTGCGCTCCAGGCACTTGCTGACAATGGCGCTCAACTCCGCCGGAAACGAGCTGTCGACTTCGGTGAGCGGTACAGCGCGCTCCTGCGTACGCTTCACCAGGCTGGCGATGGCGCTCTCGGCGCGGAAGGGGACGAAGCCGGTCAGCAGCTCATAGAAGATCAAGCCCACGGCGAACTCGTCGGAGCGGGCGTCCAGATCCTTACCCATCGCCTGCTCGGGCGACATATATTCCATGGTTCCGACCATCATGCCGGTCTGGGTCATCCCGTCGCCCTGAATGGTGCGCGCCAAGCCGAAGTCCATGATGACCACGCGACCGGCGGCATCGCGCATGATGTTGCCGGGTTTCAGATCGCGATGGATCACACCCTCGGCATGGGCACACTCCAGACCCGAGCAGACCTGCAGCATGATAGCGACGGCTTCGTCCGGCGAGAGCTTTCCCTGCTGCGTCAAAATGGCGCGCAGGTCCTCACCTTCTACGAACTCCATGGTGATGAACTTCACGCCGTCGGCTTCGTTCAGGTCGTAAATGCGGATGATGTTCTTGTGCGTGATCTGCCGGGCCAGCACCAGCTCCTGCTTGAAGCGCGCGAGGATGGCGGCATTGCCTGCCAGATCGGGGCGAATAACTTTCAGCGCGACGATGCGCTCGACTTCCATGTCGCGCGCCTTGTAAACTGCGCCCATGCCGCCCATGCCGAGCAGCTTAAGAATTTCGTAGCGGCCTCCGAGAACATCGCCCTCATGGAAGATAGTGGCGCCGATGTGGGCAAAGATAGGATTCAAAATGGCAGACGCGCTGCCGGACGAAATCGGAGCGGGGCTGACAATGGTCGCGGCATCGGAAGAGTCGCTTTTCGGAGGTTGCGCCGCCGGGAGCCTTTCGGGTCGAGGAGTATTGCTGGAGTCAATACCGGATTGATTTACTCCGGGGAGAGTCACATCGGGATCGATTGCGGGTTTTGGCATCGGTGCAGAGCTATCCCCAGAGGACACAGCCGTGCCCTCTCGCGCTCGCCGCGCCGCGGACTCCCGATCACTCGCCATTTCCCCCACCAGCCTTAGAGCTGAACCAGCTCTATGCGAAGCGACTCTCGCCAATGCCCGTTATCTACAGAGTATACCTTGATGGGCACCACCTTTAGAGCAGTTTGCTCGTGTATATACGGGTAGTAAAGGCCTTCAGGCCCACGCTACGACCCCGCCGAGTCGACAGCAAGCCGTGCCGCCGAAGCCGGCTCTTTAGAAAACGGTCAGCCTGCACGCGGCGCTCAAGCGCCACACTACCGAACACAGGAAAATTAAACGGCTTTCCGACTCCCCTGCGCATTCCCAAAAACAAAGCCGGTATCTAAGCAGATACCGGCGCTGTCAAACACCCGGAGGATCAGTGTCCGTAGGCCGTTATCCTAGGATTGGGATCCGCCGTGCCGTTGTACTGTCCCGCGTTCAAGCTCACCAAGCCCGACTTGGTGCCACCGGTTACGCCGGCTCCTCCTGCGCCCAGAACGTACATGATGGAAATGACGGGCGCGCCTTGAGTCGGAGTAGTGGTGACTTCAAACCGGCCATACTGGGCCGCGATCGTCGAGCAGGCTGTCTGACCCGGTCCGTTGCAATCGTAATCGCCGGTGAAGGTCTGGTTATTCAAGATGCCTGCTGGTCCGTTAGTGTCGTAGGAAATGACTGCCCAGATTCCTCCGGGCGGAGGCGTTGCCGCGACGTCAAGTTCATTCGTGACGCTGGACGTCGTCGGCGTGATGGTTCCTCCCAGGTATGAACCCAAGAGATTGGCGATGGTGAAGCCTTTCGTCGGCACCGTCTGTTGCGTCAGCGATCCCGACATCACCATGGGATCAGTTCCGACAGCGAATGCCGTGTTGGTCGAAACCAGGTACCACACCGGCTGATAGGTGTCGCCGGTTAGATTGACGGTCACCCGTCCATTCGACGCTACGCTGTAGGTGCCGCTGTAGCGGTTCTCCGATAAGGTTCCACCGACACTCTCGTCGGTGAAATATCCCGGCAAACCGGCGGTGCCCGGACCGGTAATGTTTCCGTTGCCGTCAAAGGCCGCAACTCCGATTTCCGCGGCGGGACTGGTGCTTGACACGCCATTCATCTGAACAATGCTCTGACCCTTCAAGGTAGCGTTGGAGAACTGCTGGGTCACACCAGCGCTGGGTTGCTGCTGAAGCGACATCAGGGTCGCAGGAGAGCCGCTGGCGGTGTCGGTTTCGACGGCAATCAAGTTAGCGCTAACACCGCTGGTCGATGTCGTGTGGTTGGAGGTGTAATAAGCGTAATTGTAGGTGTTGGAGCCAACGGTCAAGCTGAAGGTTCCGCGGCCAGAATTGGGATTGAAAGCTGTGGCCGGGAAGCTGCCTCCGGTGATGGCGAGCTGGCCTGACGCCGTTCCGTTGTCGTTGGTATCTTCCGCGCCGCTGGTGATGTTCCCAGAACCGTTGAGTGCGAAGGTGCCGGCGCCCGCGTAGCGATCGCCGCTGGAATCATTGCCGAAGAATCCGAAGGCGTAATTGCCCACGGTCGGTGGACTTATAGGTGGAGTGCTCTGTTCGATGACCTGTCCAGAGCCCCACATATTGGGATGATTCACATCGGCCAAAATGATACTGGACGTACCCAGGCTGGACAGTACGATGTTGTAAACATACGTGCCGCTCAAGTAATTCAAAGTTAGGGAACCTGTGTTCGAGCCATTCGGGATGTTGTAGGTACCGGTGACACCTACGGGGTTACCACCAGTCGAGTTCGCTCCACCCTCGTCGAGCTCGCCACCCGTGATGTGGCCATTGCCATCGGCAACAATATTGCCGGCGATGTAAAACGGCTGTCCATTGTCGAAGCCGTTGAAGTACATTGCGTAATTGCCTTCGAGGCGTCCCGTAACTGTGATCGAGAACTGAGTGGTGACAGTTTCCGGCGGGGTCAAGCTGTCGGTCGCCTGGATGGTAAAGGTGAATACACCGGCCTGCGTAGGCGATTCGGTGGAGAAGTTGTTATTGCCGGTCGAGACGTTACCGCCGATGGTGGCGTTATTGGCTCCGCCTCCCGTCGGAGGGTTCGTGGTGAGGGTGAGCTGAGGATTGTTCGTCGGACTGCACGGTGGAACCGGCGAGCACGGAGGCAGATTCCCGGCGGCAACCGTATAGGTGTAAGGCGGTGCGCCATTCTGCGCGGTAATTGTTCCTGTGTATGGGTTGCCGACCTGTCCGGAGGGCAGCGCCGACGTCGGCATGGAGAGCGGAGGATTGATCGCGATGCTTTCCGGCGCGGTATCGATTGCGTGCGTCGGAGTCTGCGAATCGACGACCTGCACGGTAAAGTTGTAATTGCCGAGGGTGGTCGGCGTACCTTGAATGATTCCGTCCGAGGTTAAGCTGAGGCCAGGCGGCAAAGTTCCCGCGCTGATGGTCCAGGTGTACGGCGTGGTGCCGCCGTTAGCAATCAGCAACTGCTTATACGCGATACCCGGAACACCCGCCGACAAGGTGAACTCACCGATGTTCAGAGCACTGGGACCATTCTGCGGAGTCGACGCCGCACAACCACTTAAAATTGCGCAAACCACGGATCCCAACAGCAGACACAGGAAAGGCTTAAACCCTCGCATGGATCTCCTCATTGATGCTGCAGAAGCTGGTTTTTCGACGCCACTTCGGGGGATGATCCGACCAGGCTGAGCGCAGCCTCGGCTGGGACTCAACTTTCGCCAGACCACGGACCATGGGCGACAGCAAAGTGGCTATAGCGTAACCGAATCGTTACTAAATGCAAGCTCTTTTTTGCCTGAGCGCTTTACGGCTCCCATTTCGGAATGCTCGCTTCCCGATTCGTGGCAGTTTTGCATCCTGGTTTCGCATGGTACGTCACGCTCTGCTATTCTCATCCGTTCCCCGGAGAACCTTGTGAGCCTGAAAGCACTTATCGTCCTATCATTGTTTTCGCTTGCGGCCGTCGCAGTTGCTCAGGAATCGAGTCCACAGACCAGCGCAACTCCACCAGCCACGCAGGTCTATGTTGAGCCAACGCTTGCCTACACGCCCAGCCTGGATGTAACGGCCATGGACCGCTCGGTCGATCCCTGCGTCGATTTCTACACCTACTCGTGCGGCGGATGGATGAAGAAGAATCCCATCCCTCCTGACCAGACATCGTGGAGCGTTTACGGCAAGCTGTACGAAGACAATCTGGCCTACCTGCGCGCCATACTGGAGCAAGCGGCGGCAGCGAAGGACCGTGATGCCGTAACGCAGAAGATCGGCGACTACTACGCCGCGTGCATGGATGAAGCTGCGGTCGAGAAGCGCGGCGCCAAGCCACTGTGGCCGTCGCTGGTGGAGATTCAAGGATTGCAGAATGTGCATCAGATGGCGCCGTTGGTCGCAAGGCTGCACATGGCAGGCGACTCGATGCTGTTCGGCAGCGGCTCGGAGCCCGATCCGGATAACTCCGATGCGATGATCTTCGGCATCGATCAGGGCGGTCTGGGCCTTCCCGATCGGGATTACTACACCAACGAAGACGTCAAATCGAAAGAGATTCGCCAGCAATACCTGCAACATGTGCAGAAGATGTTCGAGCTCATTGGCGACTCGCCTGATGTGGCTGCGAAGGAAGCTGCAACGGTGATGCGAATCGAGACCACGCTGGCCAAAGCTTCGCTCACGCGCGTCGAACAGCGCGACCCTTACAAGGTCACCCATAAGACAAAGGTCGCCGAGCTGAAGCTGATGGCGCCTAACTTCGATTGGGCAGGCTACTTTTCCGCCAGCCAGATCCCTTCGTTCGATAGCCTGAATATCGAATCACCGGAATTCATGAGGGGATTGAACGCGCAACTGACAGCGGTAAGTCTCGATGACTGGAAGACGTATCTGCGATTCCATCTGGCGAATTCCGAGGCGCCTTATCTGTCGTCGGCGTTCGTCAACGAGAACTTCGATTTTTACCGCAAATATCTGCATGGCGCCAAAGAACTGCAGCCGCGCTGGAAGCGATGCGTCGAGTATGTTGACGAGCAGCTTGGCGAAGCTCTGGGGCAGGCCTATGTTCGCAAGACGTTCCCGCCCGAACTGAAAGCCGCGACGCTGCACATGACGCTGCTGATCGAAGACGCGATGGCGATGCGGATTCAACAACTGGATTGGATGAGTCCGGCGACCAAGCAGCAGGCGCTGAACAAGCTGCATTCCATTCGCAACAAAATCGGATATCCCGACAAATGGCGCGACTACAGTTCGGTGGAGATTGTGCGCAATGATTTCTTCGGTAATGCCGAGCGTGCTGACGAATTCGAAAATCATCGCGAGCTCAACAAGGTCGGCAAACCCACGGATCGCACTGAATGGGAGATGACGCCGCCCACCGTTAATGCCTACTACAACGACCAGATGAACGACATCAACTTCCCTGCCGGTGTCCTGCAGCCGCCACTCTATGACGCCAAGATGGATGACGCTCCCAATTACGGCAACACGGGCTCAACCATCGGGCATGAGTTGACGCACGGCTTCGATGACGAAGGCCGTCAGTACGACTCCAAGGGCAATCTGAAGGATTGGTGGACGACACAAGACGCCGCGCAGTTCGTCAAACACGCCAATTGCGTGGTCGATCAGTACGCGAAGTATACGGTCGTCGACGACATCCACATCAACTCGAAGCTGACGGAAGGCGAAGACGTCGCCGATTTGGGCGGGACGATTCTCGCTTACATCGCGTGGAAAGATGCCGACAAGGACATGCATCTCACTAACCGCGATGGATTGACTCCCGATCAGCGATTCTTTGTCGGATTTGCGCAGTGGGCCTGCGAGAACGATCGTCCCGAGGACTTGCGAGCGCGGGCCATCACTGATCCGCACTCGCCGGCCAAGTATCGCGTCAACGGAGTAGTGGTGAATGTGCCGGAGTTCGGTCCGGCGTTTGGATGCAAAGCGGGCTCGCCCATGGTCAAGCCGGCGGACCAAGTGTGCAAGGTGTGGTGAGTTGGCACTGAGGATGCATAATGCTACCTGCTGCCGGATTGCCTGAGAAGGACGACGCTCGTTTCCTTCGCGGTTCTTGCCGCAGGTGACTCGCTACTGTTTTCTCTTGGCCAACTCTGCTTGGTATGCCGCCTGAGGCTTCTGGATTGCAAGGCGGCGTTCCGCGTTACTTCTTTAGCACCTTTCCGGTTGTTGCGTTCACGATGGCGACGTAGCCTGCCTTCTTATCGCCCCACTGGATGTACCAGACCGGAGCCGGGTAGTTGTAGCTGTTACCAAGCTGTAAATTCGTCAGCTTCTTGTCGGGATTCTTCTTCAGCCAGGCATCGGCATCGGTTGCTGCCGCGGTATATGCCGCATCGGAATCGACAGTGAAATCAGACGATGGAATCGGCGTTACTTCGCGCGTCGGCCCTGCCCAGGGAATTCCATTTCCCAAAGTGACGCCTTTGTAGATGTCCGGCGGATGCGCAGCAATCGCATAGGAGTAGACACGGAAGGTTTTTTGACTGGGCGAGGCAAAGGTCGCCTGCCACAGCGCAGCTTTGCCCTTCGCGTTGTCAAATCCCGGCAGATCTTTGGGTACGAGGCTCAGCAGTACGACATCGGGAGCCCATTTGTAAGCGGATTTATACATCGTGACGTAAGCTGTCTTGCCAGTCACCGGCTCAACCGGAAGCGCCGGCTCAGCAGCTTTTGCGGTGGTATCACTGGCGGCGGGCTTCGAAGGCTCCGAGCAACCGGAAAGAAGAAAAATTGCAAATAGCAATAACAGGGCAGCCGTCAGAGCGGTTGCCAAACCCTTTTTGGGCAGCATAACAGTATCTCCTGCCATAAATGCTATGCGCGCCGCCGCGAGGATGCCAGAATTTTGCGCACGTGAAGCTGAGTGTTTTCCCGATTCAGTACAATCCAGGCGGTGCTGCGTCGCAGAGGGCGGAAGAATGCGCGACGGTGAATGGCATGCCGGGCCGTTTTCATAGTTAACTTGATCAGTAAGCCATGCATTATCAAGAACTTAGTATTTAAGTCTTTCGGGAAGAATGATTTACGGGATATTTCTTGTTTAAACCTTTGCGGCTCAATATTTTGCAAAACGCGTAAGAGGGGGTGGAAAGGCAGGAACCGCAGGTCCTCGTCGGGTTCAAGCCCTCCTTAGGATGACAAAAGTGAGAAAGGCCACCAACCAGCTGAAGCTGCGCCCCTGCAAATAATTGACAGCTGACGTCCGACAGTTGAAAGCCGACAGCTGAGAGCTGGAGCTGATGGCTCATGGCTTGGCTGAACCCAGACGGCCGAAAGCTTTATGGCTGACACCTACCTGATATTCAGCGTGATGATTTGCGAGCCGGTCACGACGTAATCGACAGGAGTCGCGGCTTCGTCGACGGCCGACTCGCCCACGACAATCATGTCCTGCGAACCGCGCATGCCATCCATCACGTTCATCACCGACAGCGGCAAGGTCGGCATTACTTTGTCTTCGACCATCGCTTGCGGATTGTTTTCCAGCAGCGACACGTAGACTTCCGAGTTCGTGTGCTCTTTGTTCAGCATGGCGATGGTCGAGCCGAGGTCGAGATGATGGCTCATCGGACCAGAGACGCGATGCATCTTGTCGAGCGTATCGCCATCGCTGACCAGAATGCGGAGCGGGCCGCGCGGAGTTGAGGAGGGAATTTTCACCGGAATGTGGCGCACGATGCTCTCGCCGCGATAGGGCCGCAGCAGAGCCTCGATGGTGATCTCGTCGCCGGGACGCGCTTCCGTGATATCGGTGCGCGCGGTCTCAAGGCGCGCCGAGCGGCGGTCGGGCACGAGATCGAAGTTCAGTTCAACGCCTTCGATCTTCGGCGTCTCGTAAGGATTCTCGAAGATGCGGCTGAAGTGCTCGCCGATGGAAAGCGCGATCTCATACGCTGTGGGAGTCGAGCCATCGGCCGGAGCGTACATGTTGGTGACGTTGAGATTGGGATAACCAAGCACGGTGATCTCGCCCTTGAGACGATACGTAGTGTCTTCACCGTATTCGTTCATACCCTGAATGGCGTTGAAGACAGTTGCCATCATCGCGGCGGGCGTAATCTTCGCGTTGTTCAAGACTTCATAGTGAAACTGCTTAGCATGGGAGACACCGTGAAAGCTCAGCGTGACCGGAATCATCTGTGGCTCGCGATCGAAGCGGCCCATGATTCCGGCGCGACGATCCTGCACGAATGCGCCGACCGGCTCGGTGGTATTGACGATCTTGAAGGAATTTTCCGGCGAGGCCAGCGTTGCCAACACCGTTGCCTTGGTCATCGGCATGTCAATGCTGCCGGATTGCAGCAGCGGATGTCCGCAAGCCAGCAGATGCGTGTCGTCAAGGTAAGTGACGGTGCAAGTGCCCGCGATATTCATATCGCCGCGCACCAGAATTGCGCTGACCGCCGATCCTGGCTCCAGCGGCTCCGGCTGCTTGTCATTGCTCACCGAGCCTGCGCCCATCACCGGCACGATACCCGCGGAGGCAAAATCCTTGCCGAACAGCTGCAGAGTCTGCTGGCTGAATCCGCTGAAGACCAGCGGAGTTTCAATCGGCTTCAGCAGATTGGCATACGACGGCGGCGCATCAGGCTGGCTTGGCAGAACTGGGCCGGAAGTGCGGCTGATCTCCTGCTTGGGCGCAGTGACGCCGTGCGAGACATCGGTGAGCGGCGTTTTATCCATGGCATCGATTTCAAGCATCGACGCTGCGGGCGTGATTCCGCAGATCGGCTCTTTGGAGAATTCGCCGATGCGATAAGCGATCGCTCCCACCAGTTTGCCGTCGATGTAAACCGGGCTTCCGCTCATGCCGGCGACGACGCCGGTGTATTCAACTTTCTTGCCGTGCAGACGCGCGAGGATCACGTCGGCCTGCGGACCGGCCATGTCGCGCAGTACGCCGAGAATTTCCACGTCCATGGCTTCCGGCTTGGTACCCTCGAAAACGGTGTAAGCTACGCCATGCATGCCGGCTTTGACCTGGTCTTCCGGCATGATGTTCACTTTCGGCTCGACGCCGAAGGCGGTGAGAGAGATCAGGCAGACGAATAGCGACGCTAACGAGCGGTGGTGCATTGGCTTCCTTGTTCCCTTGCCTTGATCCGGCTCCGCAACCGGAAATCGCAGCCCTGCCTCTTCCAATGTGGACACACAGCCGTCTAAAGTGGCAAGCAGGAATTTCTGCCGTCCCCACACCGAAACAGAGAGGTTGAAAATGGATTTATACTACCAGACAAACACGCCCATGAGGCACTCCGATGTATCTTGGTAAACACCCTAAGTCAGGCAGTAATTTGCCTGTGGCCTTTAGTCCCTTTAGTGCAGCGCTTGCCGCTTTGGTGACATTAGCGCTCCTGTGCGCGATTCCAGCGCCGGCTCAATCCAGCAGCAGCGATCAAAACGCCCCACAGAGCCAATCGCAGTCGAACCAAAATCAGGACCAGGTTCCGGCAGAAGCCGGCGGTCCGGGAGGCGACGCCGGCCCAATCGCTGTGCCGAAGAAGAGCGGTTCAGAAGAGCCGCCTCCTCCGCCACCAAAGCCGAAAACCCCGGACATTCCACAATACTCGCTGCACGTCGATGTTCCAGTTGTAACCGTCGACGCACAAATCATGTCGAAGGATGGACGTCCGCTGGCAGTGCCAGTGGATATCGCCCAACAACATTTCAAGGTGTTCGAAGACGGCGTCCCGCAAAAGATCACGAGTGTGAGCAAGAGCCAGGCGCCCATTACCGCAGTGCTGCTGGTGGAGTTTGCTGCCACTAATTACAGCTTCATGATGGACGCGCTTAACGCTTCGTACAACTTCGCCGCGCAGTTGCAGCCTCAAGACTGGGTTGGCGTCGTGTACTTCGACGTAAAGCCGCATGTTCTGCTGGACTTCACGCAGGACAAGCAGGCGATTTTCGGCGCCTTGAATTCATTGCGCTTTCCCGGCTTCAGCGAGACCGACATTTTCGATTCGATGTATGACACGCTCGATCGGCTGGATCGCGTCCCCGGACGAAAAGAACTCGTGGTCGTCGCCAGCGGCCGCGACACATTCAGCAAAATCACCCTCGACCAGACGCTGAAGAAGATTAAGATGACACCGAATGTCACCATCTACACGGTTTGCACCGGCGAGGCTTTTATAGAGTTCATGCAGGCGGCAGGCGGCGGCGGTCCAGGGATCAGTTCGTACACGTTGGATTATGCACAGGCGCAGAACCAGATGGCTGCGTTCGCCAGAATGACCGGAGGACGCAGCTTTGCGCCACGTCAACTCGGCGAGTTCCCGGACATCTTCCGGGAGATCGCCAGTGCCATTCGCAGCCAGTACACCATCACGTACAAGCCGACCAACACCAAGCAGGACGGCACCTATCGCAAGCTGAAGGTGGAACTGGTGGGTCCCGACGACAAGCCATTCGTCCTCAAGGACGAGAAGAATAAGGAAATCAAGTACACCATCATCGCGCGCGACGGATACACGGCCAAGCACGAGGTCGAATAGCGACGTTGTGAATCCCAGAAAATTATCGGCAGGGAGTTTCTACAAAGTCCCTTTGCCTGGCCCCACGTGAATACTGCCGTTCACGTTGTTGAGTTCAACGTGCACGCCGCCGTTGCCCAGCGTTCCAGACATGTTCTTGCCAACCCAGTGACCCTTGACCGTAAGTGGGAAGTCGGTCGAGATGCTGCCATTAACGCTGCTGGCACTGACGTCGGCATTGGGCGATTGCGGCAACTGCAGATCGACACTGCCGTTCACCGATTTCAGCTTGATCTCGCGCACGTTCTTCAGCGAATTGTAATCCGCTTCGATCGGGCCGTTCACCGTCGCCAGATCTGCCGTGCCTTCGAGATCGGAGGCGCGAAGCTTGCCGTTCACCAGATTGGCACTGATCTCGCCGGTCACCTTCTGCACGGTGAGAGCGCCGTTGACCAGGTCAATTTTTTCGATCCGCGCACTCTGCGGAACGTGCAGCGTGTAGTGAACGGACGCGGGATTGTTGTTGAACAGGTGCGAAGGGTAGTGAGTTTCGATCTCAACCGAATCGCTGCTAGCGTTCACGTCGATGCGAGCCTCGTCGAGGCGCTGCTGGTCGCGCGCGGTCTTGACCGCATCGATCTGGACCTCGTTGCGGTTCCAGCCGGTGATCTCGACGTCGCCGTTTATGTTGCTGAGCGAGACCCGGCCATTAGCGGAGAGCGGAACGATCTTGTGAAATTCCTGCGTGACCTCGGCCACAGCAGGCAGCGCTGTGAGTAGAGCGAGAAGCGTTGCTGCCATGAATGCCAAAGTGCTGTTTTTGCGAAGCTGAGCCATACTGCCTCCTGTCGCGGGTTGGACGCGAGGGAACAATCTCAGATGTTGGTAGATACGAAAGGCGGCCGCTGGCGGTTCACGAAAAGGGGACGAAATGCTTGCGACGGCCGCAGCGGGGCCGTCCAGTGCCGTCTCGCGCGGCCCGTATAATGATGTTTCGGGGGTTGCGTTTTTGCCTTCAAGGCCTGCACAAAAGCACACGTTTAAGAACTCGGCTTCAGCCGCTGAGGTAGGTTCGGAAAGCGGGTTACCGCAGCGGCTAAAGCCAACTCTAACTACGCCGAACCTTCCTGCACGCCTGAAGGCGTGCTCCACCGCGGCCAATTTGGCGCTTCCCCTACCTCCCGAGAGGCGAAACAACGTTGCCGTCTAACTCTCCAGTCAGCGTGACCGCGACCGTGCTCAACGAAGTTGAGGACATCGACGGACTTGTCTCGACGCTGGCGGAACAGATCCCCACGCCGAAGGAAGTCATCATTGTCGATGGCGGCTCGACGGACGGTACGTGGGAGCGCCTGCTGCAAGCGCGGACCAAGTATCCTCACCTGGTTCCCATTCGCGACGAGAGCTGTAACCTGAAGGCTTCCCCGGGGCCCATCGCGCGCGGCCGCAACGTCGGCATCGCCGCTGCAAATACGGAGATCGTGGCCTGCGCCGATGCGGGCTGCATTTACGATTCGGAGTGGCTGGCGCGACTGACTGCGCCGATTCGCAACGACGGCGCGGAATATGCGCTGGGCGGATCCTGTATCGATCCCGAGGACCAGACGATCTGGGATGTTGCTTCCGCGCCATTCTTCGGATTGCGCCAGCGCGCCGATGGCACAACGAGATCGTGCACCGGGCGTTCCATGGCATTTCGCAAAGAGTTGTGGGAACGCGTTGGCGGCTTTCCTGAAACCAGTTTTCTTGGCGAAGACACAAAGTTCGACTTGGCTGTACGAAAGCTGGTGACGCCGGCTTATGCGGAGCGGGCGCAGGCCATCTATCGACCACGGCACACGCTGAAGAGCGCGCTGAGCATGATGGCGCGCTACGGTGTCGCCGATGGCGTGCTGGGAACGCGGCGCTCGCGGCTGGTGAGAAATTCGCTGCGCTGTCTGGCGGAAGTGATCGCCACTGCGCTCGTGCCGCACACTGTCATACCGCTGATCTGCGTGCTGCTGCTGGAAGTCTACTTCGCGTTTCGTCTGGACTGGAGCAGCTTTCGCAAGCACGCTACTCTGCGCCGGATCGCAGCGCGATTCCTGTATTCCCTGCTGGTGCCGTGGGTCGCGGCGTGGAATCAGGCGATAGGGGAGCTGACCAAGAGAAACGTGCCGAACCGGCAGAATGCTTAAAAGCAGCAATTAGTCATCCAGCAATTAGCTGAACGCGCACAACCGCTATCGTGGCTGTAGAGGATTGATGGCGTTTGCGACAACTGGCGCGCCCTTCCAAACGTCTTTCCGTTTGACGTCGCGCGTCAGGCGGTTCATGCGGAAGATCGTCGCAATCCAGATGACGAAAAGCGGAAATATAAATTTCCCGAACTGCTGAAACAGCGCGACCGGGCCGAGGAGAGCCGAAATGTGAATTACGGTAACTCCCGCGAAACCGACCGAAGCGACCGCCAGGAAAAGATAGATAATGACAGTCATCAGGTCTGTTCGCTTACCGCAAATCGCTGATCGCTGGTTGCTAATTGCTCAATCTTTAAATCGGTACTTCACTAAATCCCACACCGCTATCACGCCGTCGCTCCAGCTGATCTTCTTGCCTTCGGCGTACGTGCGTCCGTGATAGACGATCGGCACCTCGTAGATCCGCACGCCCAGCTTGGCCAGCTTCACCGTCATTTCCGTTTCCACGCTGAAGCGGTCGGAGCGGAGATGGAGTCGCACCAGCAGCTCGCGGCGAAACACTTTGTAGCAGGCGGTCACGTCGTGAATGCTGATGCCGGTCAGCACGTTGCAGACGACGGAAAATATGCGGTTCATCACGTAGCGCCCGAAGCGCGGCACGCGGTGCGGGCCGAAATGGAAGCGATTGCCGAAGACCGCGTCGGCGTGGCCGTCGAGGATAGGTGCGATCAGCGCAGGATAGTCGCGGGGATCGTACTCCAGGTCTGCATCCTGGATGAGCACCAGCTCGCCGCTGGCGTGCTCCAGGCCGGTGCGCACGCCGGCGCCCTTGCCGCGGTTCTTCTCGTGCAGCACCAGCTTGACGGTGTTGGCGCCGTTGCCGCCCAGCAGCTCCTGCAGATCGGTCTCGCGCAGAAACTCGCGCGTGCCGTCGGTCGAGCAATCGTCGACAATGATGAGCTCTTTGTGCAGGCTGAGCGGCTGGCGCGCCACCTGCCGCAACAGCTTCACGACCGTGTGGCGCTCGTTGTAGACCGGAATGATGACCGACAGCGTATGGAACTCAGGCAGAACTTCGTCCTGCTCGAGGTCGGCGAGCTCACGTTCGTCGCCGCTGGCGGCGGAACTGCGTGGACGTGCTTCAGAGATCAAATACACTCCCAGGATGACGAGCTCGGGATCGATCGGATGTCGGTAACGGGGTTCGGGAAAGCAAATATAGTAAACCAGCGGATAAAAGACCAGTAATGTTGCGAACAGAAACACGCCATGAACCCGCCGCTTCAATGCCAGCAGCAATCCCCAGATACCGAGCACCGACAGCAGCAACGTGTGCGTGTTCTTGGTTTCGGCCAGCCATTGCTTCTGGGCCAGCCGCGGTATGCCGTTCCAGTAAAAGTAAACGCGTCGCAGGGTGATGACCGCAAATTTGCCGGGGTTCTGCGCAATCCACTCCCGCGCCAGCCGTCCCTGATCGGCGCAGAAAGCCGATTCGCCCATGCGTTTGTACTTTGCCATCACCAGATCGTTTTGACTGGGATGCAAGGCCAACACGTACTGCCCTTCCGCCAGCGGATTGTTACCAATGCGCAACTCGTTGCCGAAGTTATCGCGAATGAAGACAAACTGGCCCATCGCTTCGTAGTTGCGCGCCAGCCACGGCATGATCGTCATCCAGAAAACAACCGCGCTCAAGAGAGCGCGAGCGACATACCGTTTGCCGCGGCGATGCAGCTGATACGCAAGCCAGCATCCTGCGAACGGCAGGAACGCCAGCGCCGCAGGATTGCTCAGCCCGGCGACGCCCCACAATAACCCATAGCCAATCCACGACGACGCGCGATCGTCCCCTTCCATATCCAGCGTCAACATGAAGAGCAGGCTCAGGAGAAACGCCGACAGGCTGGTCTCCCATATCCAGCGCACCGACCAGAAAATTGCGTCGGGATACAGCGCCCAAACCCATCCCGACCAGATCGCAACCCTCCGGCCGAAGACGCGCAGCGCGGTGCGATAGATGGTCCAGCAAGTCAGCGCGCCGAATAGGCTGTTGAAACTCAGCATGGCAAAGGCCGACGCTGGCGAGTAGCTGCCGAAGAGGCGGAACGCAATCGAGACAATCCACGGATAAATGGGCGCAGTCCAGGCTGATGGCCCAGTGTCGCCGCCGAAGGGCGAACTGAATCCCATTCCGTGAGCGAGCGAGTAGGCGATGCGACCTGTCTCAAATCCGAAACCGAAATTGTGCTCGTTGGTGCGGATGCGATAGGTGTGCGCGATCAGGATCCACAGCACGCGTACCGCGAATGCGATCAGTACCATCCATCGCGGGGAGCTCAGTATCGTCTGCCAAAGAGACAACGGAATAATGGCGGCTTTGCTGGAGTCGGGCGCCGAGCGCGCCGGTGAGATCGGCAAAGGCATTGCGGATAACGCGATTGTACCGTAAGGCAGCGGCGTCCCAGCGCTACGACGCGGGATAGCGGTGAACTAGCTTGCCGCGCGTTTGCTGAAGGTGCTGAAGTTGCGGTCGCTTTCGAGAGGCGGAGCCGTGCGTACCAGGCGAAAACGCACGTTGTTTCCGCACTCCCCACAGACGGGAAAGTTTGCGCCGCGAGGAATCGTTACCTCGTGATACAGGCGATGGCGATAGTGTTGAACCTGATAGATTCCGGACTCGGGAACTCGCTCCGCTGGTTGAAACACTTCATCAGCCATTTCGTCCCTCGATTGAATCGATTTTGTCTGGGGAGCAGAGACCATCGAGTGGCGCGCTTTGCCATGGGCGCACCATGGCGTCTAGTGGCTTGACGCCGGTTTACTGGTGAAGGTTGCCCAGCGGACCAAGATTAAGATTCAGGTCCTCCGGCTTCAGACCAAATTGGCCGGCGAGCTCTTGGATCTTCTCCTCCAGCTTCATTAAAGCCAGTCCCATATCTTCCACTTGCTGATCGCTCAAACTGCCGCCTTCCATGCGGCGAATCGCCTGCCGCTCCAGAAGCTGCCGCACAAGTTCGATAATGCCCAGCACCAATTTCGCCAGCCCCTGCTCAATCGTCTCCTCGGAGCAGTCGATTCGTTCCACCGGCTGCTGCGCGATACCTTGCAACTGCCGCCGCAGCTCCGAGACGGCTTCTTCGACCTCAGTGGGCGTGAGTTGTTTCGGCTTATCCATGTTCGCCTCGCGGGACGACGAACTCGCTCGGGGGCCACGGACCACTCAAGCGCAAGCGGACTCCTTCCGATGCGCCGGCAGTTCGCAACGAGGCAATGAAGCGCTCGCGACTGTCGCGCGGTACCAGTGCGAACCAGCGATGCGCCTTGCGCTCCTGGCGGGCGCGCCACTCGCGTACCGAATCCGCGGTAACGCTCTTGAGCTTGTTCTCGACTGCCGTGACTCGGTCAAGCGTCTCCTGCCGGCGCTTGAGATATTCCCGGCCGCTTACCGGAGTGGCGAGGTCCGCCTGCTGCTCATCGGACCAACTTCCCACGATCTCATATTGCACCGCGTTCTCGACCCGCGCCAGCGCTTCGCGATAGAGATCCTGCTCGGCGGCGAGATGCTGCTCTAACACCTCGGCGCTTTCGAGCAACGTAGGAAATCTAAAAGGAATAGGAGTGGTAACGGCCAGAATCTCGCGCAGCACCTGGTGAAATTGCAGTGCGGCTTTCTTAAGCGACTCAGGATCGCCGAGAGCGGTTTCAGGATTGTCGATTTCGCTCCAGTAGACGCGGATACCGAGCACTTCACGCGATGCCACGGCGCTGTCGAGAACTCCGGCAGCGATGGTAATGACGGAACTCGGTTGGGTGACGCAATAGAGCAGGCTGGGCATGTGGCTTAATTCATAGTGTACTTTGTCGTCGGAAACAGATTGTGCCACGGAAGGCGGCGCGACAGATGACATGCAAGCCGCGCAGCGGCGGAAGCGCAGTTAGCCCGGCGCGTGAGCGCCGGGTCCGAAGTGTATATGACCCGAGCCGCGGAGCGGCGGCATGGCATTGTCTAAGAGCACATGATTCAAAGCACGCGAGCGCAGTTGACGCGATCGGGATTGTCGCAACTGAGACGCACCACCATGACGTGTCACCTTGAGCGAGCGGCTGCTTTTGCCGCGAGTCGAAGGGCCATCTCTCGCAGATGGATGACAGTAGAGGCCCCTCGACTTCGTTCGTCCGCTCTTGCCACCGGACCCACTGCTCTCGGGATGAGACATAAATAAGACAATCGCAATGGCACGGCGCCTAATCTCACGGCGCGCGCTCATACACTGGCCGAGAGTCCAACTCTGCCCCTCGCATCTGGGGTCAGGCCTTGGTCCTGCAACGAATCCAATAATCATCGCGATGTGTTTTCACCATCCATATTCCTCAACGCGGTCTCCACCGACGTCAGAATCACGTTCAGCCCGACGTACACCAGGTCGACGCCAGCCAGCGAGATCACCAGGCTGCCATGAATGACAGCTCCCGAGTTGAGCACATGGTCGAGAATGTCAAGCAGCGAAATATCGCTTTCCCCGTCGAGCGACACTATCGCCACGGAATGATCTTCAGTCGGCATGCTCCCCCACAAAGGAATACGGTGGCCACGGCCCGCTGCACTCGATGCGGCGAACGCCGTGCCAGCCGGCAGCATACTTTCGCAGCATCGACTGCAGCTTGCGACGATCTTTGCGGCGAATCAGAAACGATCCGTGCCACACCAGTCCTGGCTGTCCGACGCTCGCCTTGCCGCCAGGACTGCTGGCGACTGCCATCTTCGTCAGATCCGACGTTAATTCCTCTACTTCTGCGTCGAGCTTCTGGCGGCGCGGGCGCAACAAATCCGCCTTGCGTTTCAGGTAATCGGCTCCGCTCACAGCTTCCATGGCAGCCTCAGCTGCCGACTTGGCAATGGTGAAGATCTTGATGCCCCACTCATCGGCATCCGCAACTCGCTTAAAGGCTGCGGCCAAGCCGCGCTTGCGTTGATCGACATGCTGCGCAAGCGATTCTTCGGTCAGAAACACCGTTCCAAAGCGCGCCGGCAAGCTCGGCAGCTTGCTTGATATTTCCGCGATCGCCCGTTGATGCCGCAATCCCGCCGAGGCGAGCCATTCCAGATTCTCCATGCGCTCGCTGAGGTGATCGGCGAAATCGGCTTTCGAGACGCGGCTGATCCAGCACAGATAATTCTGGCAACGCATCGCCTCAATGCGCGTGGCGCTGTCAATTCCTTCGGCGGCGATGGCCGGCGCTGCTCGTTTTGGCGCTTCGGAGATTGCGTAGAGATAGAGGACCGGCGCGGGCACTACAACGGGTTTCAAGGATCTCGATGCTGTTTTGGTTCGTGACGCCATTGCCAAGTGTTCAGTTCTCCACCTAGGGTGGAGCACCGCTTCAGCGGTGCAGTCGAGATGCGTCTACTCGTTCGGCTTCAGCCGCTGAGGTCTAAGAATTACCTCAGGCGCTAAAGCGCCAGCTTATATTCCTAGTCATTCATGCACGCCTGAAGGCGTGCTCCACCCGCGAACCCTGTAACCACCAGCTAATTGCCAGCTGATCTAGGCTCCTTCAGCCGCCACAACTCGCTCGTGAACTGCCGCAGGCCGCTGGCGCCGACGATCGGCTCATCGAACTCCCGCACCACGAAAATCTCTCCAGTCTTGAGTTGCCGCCGCAAGCTCGCCAGCGATGCAGCCTGCCAATCCGCGCGCCGCCCGCATCGCGCGCATCGGCCGCCGTCCATGACCAGCACGCGGTTGACGAACACCGCTCCAACCGGCGCATCTAACTCGCGCAAAGAAGTCAGCAGGCGTCGCGTTTCATAATCCGGCAATGGCTCCGGCAGCGTGACCACCAGCAGACGGCTGCGCTTCTCATCGCGCAGGATCGCTGCCAGCTCCCGCACATTCTGCGACAAGGTCGCCATCTCCACCGCCGCGTCCTGAGCGATGGGTAGTGTACGGTGCGCCGCCAGGGTTTTCAACAGCAAGCGAGTCCAATTCAGCACCCGGGCCGGCGTTCGCAGCACTTCCAGTGCATGTCCCGTGGGCGCCATGTCGATCACCACGCGTCCTCCGCTGCGCAGCAGGTCGAGTATGCGAAATATGGCGAAGATCTCATCCACACCCGGAGGCACCACGTCGAGCAGCGCCAGCAAGAATTTCCGGTCCAGGCTAAGATCGAGATGAATGCCTCGTTCTTCGCTCGTCATCGCCTTGCTGAGCTGCGCGCGCAACTTGGCGGCCCATTGCCGGAATTGCGTCATCCCGTCAAATTCTGCGGCGAGGAATTTGCCGTCGCGCAGCACCGGACGCGGCTCATCCCCGATTTTCGCGGCAAAGATGTCATCAAGCGACGGCGCCGGATCGATCGAGCAGATAGTTAACGCTTCGTTCTTCGCCAGCTTTCGATAGTGGTATGCCATCGCGGCTGATACGGTCGTCTTCCCTACTCCGCCTTTACCAAGCGTGAGGGTCAGCGGCGTTTCGAGCCGCGGCCACGTAGCAGGTTCCAGTTGAAACTTTGCAGCCTTGGCAGAATTGCGGATTACAGAGCGCGACTGCTTCGTGCCTGCAAAGACGTGTGCTCCGAAGGCTCGCAATGCCGCGATGCCGAGAATCGGGCAGCCTGGATCTTCTCCGCGATAGACTTTCGCCGAAGAAAAATGTTTTCGAAGGAATTCCCGAGCGGCGGAGGTTTGCCTTCCCTGATGCCGGCATCGCGGGCAGTTTGTCTTACCATCGACGACTCGGTTGAGGACGATCTCGGCAATGCGATTCTGCGCTCCCGCCGTTTGAAATGCAGTCGCCGAGCGCGCCGCTTCCCGCAATGAAAACAGCTCCGGAGTCGTCACCAGCACCAGTTTTGAGCCGCTCGCCGATAGCGCGGCTTCGACGTGTTGCACCATTCGCGCCCAACGATCGAGCGCCGGCTCACGCTCGACATGTCCTCCGAAGTGCTGCGCCAGGACCACATCACGCGAGGCCGCAGTCTCCAAGACATCGAGGAAGCGCGCGAAATGCTCCGGCATCTGGAACAGGCGAATGGCATGTCCCATCGGCGCAGTGTCCACCACAACCTCGTCGTAGTCGCTGTCGAGCAGTTCATGAATAGCCAGCAGCGCAGCCACTTCAGCCATGCCAGGAAGGCTGGTGTCGAGCAACGGCGCCAGCTCGTCGCGGGTGAAAAGGCTGCCTTTGTTCAGCAGCGCGAGAATATCTTCGCGCTCTGCGCGCAGAAATTTCTCAATTTGCCGTTCGGGATTAATCTGCCTCGCCCAAAGCCGGCCCGCCGTCGGCAGGCGCTTCACGCGATCGGAAAGTTTGATCTGGAGAACGTCGGCGAGCGAATGTGCGGGATCGGTGGAGAGCAGCAGAATGCGTTGCCGTGGCTCGCGCGCAGCGTGATCGAGTGCGTACGCCGACGAGACGGTCGTCTTCCCTACACCGCCCTTGCCGACGAAGAAGGCGAAGCGAGACACGCTTCAATCTCGCATAGGCGCGGGCTGATTGCTAGTTGCTAATTGCTAATTGGTTCTTTAGCCCACCTCATAGCCTCGCGGCGGCGACACCACGTCCGGCTTGCGCCCGATCAGCAGGAGCGCACCGATGCGCTTGAAGTCGCGCAGCTCTTCCGCGTTCTTGAACCACTTGCCGCTGTATTCCTCCGGCGTGGGCGTCAGGTCGGGAATGCGCGTCGCGCGCACATTCTCGTATCCATGATCCTTCAGCAGCTCTAGATACTCCTGCTCCGATCGCACCTGCACCGGAACTTTCAGCTCCTCGACCCAGCGCAGCGAGTAGGCGTTGTCCTTGTACAAATTGATCAGGATGTACAGCTCGCCTTTGGGCGCCATCACACGAAACAATTCGTCCAGCGCGCCGTCCTGATCGCCGTAGTAATAAAACGATTCCACCGACAGCACCTTGTCGAAGAAATTCTCCTCCCATGGAATATGCTGTGCCGATCCCACGACGAACAGGAGATTGTCGAATTGACTGGAGTTGGCGCGAGCGCGACGAATCATTTCGTCGGAGACATCGAGTCCGACAACCTGTCCCGGCCGATCCCCCCCGGAGACCAGTTGCGCCAGCAGCCGGCTGGCCCATCCGGCGCCGCAACCGAGATCGAGCACGCGTTGCCCTGGTTTCAATCCCATCAGCGCCAGCGTTTGCTGCGTGATGCTGATGTGGTGATTCTCCATCTCCTCGCCGCGTCCGGCTTCGGCCCACTGGTTGAACTCGCGCCGCATCTGCTCGTCGATATTGGTATGGTTAATCATTCTCTCCTCGTGCTATTGGCAGTCAGCATTCAGCACTCAGCACTCAGCATTCGGCCATTCGCACTCTGCATAGTCTTGGCTAAGCAACGCAGAGCATGTTCTACATCTGCCATCGATTGGGTTTTCAATACTTATATGTCCCGGTACGAGTCAAACAGCTGCTGATTTCTGGTATCACATGGCTGAATGCCGACTGCTGAGTGCTGCTTTTATGTTACAGTCGCGGAAAGTCATGACTCAAACTCCGCAGCCGCCCACCAATGGCGAGCCGCATTCCCCCATGCTCTATTGTCCGACGTGCGCGCACGAAGTGGACGATCCGCTCACCTGCGGCGATTGTTCGGCCGTGATCTGCCGCGTCTGCGGCACGCCGTTGGAGATGCCCGAGGATCTCGGCATCGGCTAATGCCAGAGTAAAGCCAGGCGGTTAACGAGTTCGGCGGCCCGTTCAAATTCTGGACGACGCCTTTCGGCCATTTTTATGTTTTGTTATCAGCACTTTCGCTTTGTTATGAGGCCAAAAAACGCCACGGTTCTGGCTTGATGATCACGTTTATGCTAACTAATTACAACAATCTGAGCACAATCTGGCCATTACAATCTCGACCACAAGTGCCATTTAATCGTGCTAGGATCGCGCCAGAGCGACGATCGCCCCCGAAGGGGAGCTGAGGGTCGTCGGAAAGCTTGTCGCCCGGGAAATCGCATTAAAACGAAAAGTCCCGATTTGGGAACGACTTAGCGCTATTTTCTTACTTCAGGCCTCACAAAAGGCAGATCCGCCACCACCGAAGTCTCTCGCCCGGGCGCGTGCCCTTCCAGTTATCTCACTCCGGCAGGATTTCGCCGAATACCAGGACGTACCCGTTCGGATCCTCGACCTCGAACTCCGAGTCGCCATAGGGCCGCTTGGTCAGTTCGCTCTTCACCGCGATGCGGCTGCGAACCTCGTCGTAAAACTCCCGCAGTCCCTTCATGCGGACGTAGGCGTCCCACACTCCGCCCGCGCGCTCGATCTTCGGCTTGCGGTAGCCCTCCTGCCGCAGCAGCATAATCTCGACCCCGTCGCGCCACAGGCTCGCGTAAGCGTACGGCTCCCTCTTCGGCGCAAAAGCCGAGGAGAAGCCGAGGTTGGTTTCATACCAGCGTGCCGTGCCGGCCACGTCGGACACCAGAAACGTCGGCGCTGCGTGATTAAGAGCTGCCATGATGAACTCCTACTGCAGTACGACCTATGCCCCGGGTTCGCCCTTCGGTTGGGCTAACCTGGGCATTCCAGATTCCCGACCCAAGCTCGCAGCTAACGGCTCGTGGCTCACAGCTAATTGCTAGTTGCTTCTTTCACCGCAATATTTACCAGCCTGCCCTTCACCACCAGCACCTTCACGATCTCTTTGCCTTCGATTGCGGCTTTCACTTTCTCGTCGGACAGCGCCCGCTCGCGCACCTGATCCTCGCTCGCGTCGGCGGCCACGACGATGCGGCTGCGAACCTTGCCGTTGACCTGAATCGCATACTCGACTTCTTCCTCTTTCGCCAGCGCCGGATCGTACGTCGGCCATGGCGCACGCAGCAGATCAGAGGTTTCGCCCAGCATCTCCCACAACTCATGCGCCAGATACGGCGCGAACGGCGCGAGCAGCAGCACCAGCTTGCGCTGCACCTCGGCCATCAACCACACCGGCGCGGCAGTTTCACCGCCTCGCTGAACAGCGTCTTCGTACGCGTAGAGCTCGTTGACCAGGCTCATCAGGAACGAAATAGAGGTATTGAAGTGCCAGCGTCCGGCGAAATCATCGGTGATGCGCTGAATCGTCTGGTGCAGCCGGCGCTGCATCCTGCGAGCCGCCGGCGACAACTCGACGTTGCCGCTGCCGTTCCACTCCGGATGATCGGGCTTGGCATTGCGCGCGACAAACCGGTACACGCGTGACAAAAATCCGCTGATCCCCTTCACGCCCGCATCCTGCCAATCCAAGTCCTGGTCCGGCGGGCCGCCGAAGAGCGTATACATGCGCGTGGCGTCGGCGCCGTAGCGTGCCACCATGTCGTCGGGCGAGACCACATTGCCCAGGCTCTTCGACATCTTGGCGCCGCCCTTGATCACCATGCCTTGCGTGAACAGCCGCTCCACCGGCTCGGAATTGCGTACCATCCCCATGTCGCGCATCACTTTGGTCCAGAAACGCGAGTAAATCAGGTGCAGGATGGCGTGCTCCACGCCGCCAATATACTGGTCGATCGGAAACCAATATCCCACAATGTCAGAGTCTAGTGCCGTGTCTGACAATGTGGGATCGGTGTAGCGATAGAAGTACCAGGACGAATCGACGAAGGTGTCCATCGTGTCCGTCTCGCGGCGCCCCGCTGCGCCGCACTTGGGACACGTGACATTAACGAACTCCGGCAATTTTCCTAGAGGCGATCCGCCGGCCAGCGTGATCTCCACATTCTCCGGCAGCAGCACGGGCAGATCTCTTTCTGGAACCGGCACGATACCGCATGCCTCGCAATAGATCATGGGAATCGGCGTGCCCCAATAACGCTGGCGGCTGATGCCCCAATCCTTCAGGCGAAACGTCACCGTCGCCTTGCCGAAGCCGTGCTCCTCGGCATACTTCGACATCTTCTCGATGGCCTCCTCGCTGGGCAGGCCGCTGTACTCGCCGGAATTGATCAACAGGCTGTTGGTTTCGACAAAGGGCAGGACGGGCTCGTTCGGCTCGCCGTCTGCCAAGTTTCCCTCGCGCCGCGGATAAATCACAACTTTAATGTCGAGGCCGTATTTCTTGGCGAACTCGTAGTCCCGCTCATCATGCGCGGGAACCGACATGATCGCGCCGGTGCCGTAATCCATCAGCACGTAATTCGCTACCCAGATGGGCACACGCTCGCCATTGAACGGATTGATGGCATAACGATCCGTGGCCACGCCGTGCTTCTCGATCCCGCCAACGTCGCCTGCTTCCTTCGCGCGATGCTGTTCCGCCATCAGATCCTCGACCTTGGCCAGCAACGACGGATCGTTGGCGATCAGGTCAGTCACGATGGGGTGCTCCGGCGCGAGCTGCAATGAAGTCGCGCCATAGATGGTGTCGATGCGAGTGGTAAATACGCTGATCTTGTCGCCCGCCGGACCGGCCACGCCATCCAACTTGAAATCCACCAGCGCGCCTTCGCTGCGTCCGATCCAGTTGCGCTGCATGGTACGGACTTTTTCCGGCCAGCCCGGCATGCTGTCCAGATCGCGCAGCAATTCCTCGGCGTAGTCGGTGATGCGCAGGAACCACTGTTCCAGTTCGCGCTGCTCGACCTGGGTGTCCTCATGACGCCAGCAGCAGCCGTTGGGCAAAACTTGCTCATTGGCCAGCACAGTGGCGCACCTGGGGCACCAGTTCACCTTGCTCTTCTTGCGATAGGCGAGGCCGCGCTCAAATAGCTTGATGAAGAACCACTGATTCCAGCGGTAGTAATCCGGCAGGCAGGTCGTCACTTCCTTCGACCAGTCGTAGGAAAAGCCCATGCGATTCATCTGCCGCTTCATGGCGGCGATGTTGTGCAGCGTCCACTCCCGCGGCGGAGTCTGATTGGCAATGGCGGCGTTTTCCGCCGGCAATCCGAAGGAATCCCAGCCCATCGGATGCAGCACGTTGTGGCCCTGCATCCACATGTAACGCGCCAGCGCATCGCCGATGGCGTAGTTGCGCACGTGTCCCATATGCAGCGCGCCTGAGGGATACGGCAACATCTCCAGAACGTAATATTTCTTGCGCGACGAGCTCGAGGGCTCCGCGCGATAGAGGTCAGGATTTTGCGCCCAGCGCTCCGCCCACTTCTGCTCGATTGCCTGCGGGTCGTAGCGGTCGACCCGAGCTTGCGCCTGTTCGCCAGTGGCGACTTGAGTTTGAGTTCCGCTCGCGGGGGGCTTGGAGCGGGTTCCCTGTTTGGATGACTTGGCCATATATGTTCTTTGATGAGTGAGAAGATGAACTTTGATTCTACAATGCTGGCAAACGGAATTTCGGAGTCACGAATGATGCGGCGTCCTGATTCTTTGTTGCCGGTGAAAACCGCGGGCCGGGAGAAAAGACCAAAGCGTCATTGATGTTTACATTGTGGTGCGCTCTAATCAGATGTTATTGCGGTTTGTTCCGGAGGTCGGTGGTCGGGGACTCTCGGCGGAGGGAATTATGGGAGATGAAGCTCGCTGGCGTGATTGGGCGCATAACGCCTGGGCGGATATCAAGAAGCGGCGCGATGAGAAGCGATTGAAGGATCAGGCTCTGGCAGCGGAAAACAAACTCAAGTTGCAGAAAGCGCCGCTGCTGTGGGAAAAAATTCGCGCCGACCTGAAAAGCATGCGCGATGCCCTGAACACCGAAGGTGAGGGGCAGGTGTTGGCATGGGACAGCGTCAAATCGGATGAGGCAGTAATCCGGATCATCTCGACCAGTTCAACGACCACCGTTACCTTCGATCCCGAACTGCTGACAATTACCGTTCAGGGACTGGGAACGGCCGCCGTTTACTCGGCAGAAGTCGTACACAATGAGGTTTTTTTCGTCGACGGCTCGACGCCAAGGCAGCCGCATGAGATTGCAAAGCGATTGATGGGTGCGATTGTTGCTCGCATCAAATAGGGGAGATATGACGCAGACTCGGCAGCAAAAATAAGCACGCCCCCAATGACGTATATGTTGTCCCGCAATCGGACTTTGCGCAGCTTTGAAGCAGGTAAAACCATTCTCACTTCGCCAGAAACATCGCCACCTGCTCCAGGAATTCCTTTCTTCCATGCTCCGGACGATCCAGAAATACGAAGTGCGTGCCGCTCCTCGCGTGTGTATCCGCCCAAGTCCCTGTGAGCTGTACGGGCCATAAACCTTGGCTTAGATGTCTGGTGGTACTGTGCTCGCTCCCGATTTCTTTGCCACCAACCTCTTCAGCGCGTTCACATTCGTCAGATCGTCCAGCGGCTCGTCGATAGGCGTCTCGGCGATGAAGGCCGCGTGCGCCAATCGTGGATCGTTCAGCAGCCGGCGAAACGGCTTCAGCCCGATGCTTCCTTTCCCGATATGCTGATGCCGATCGAGCTTTGACCCGCGCGCGGCCTTCGCATCATTGCAATGCCACACGTAAACATTGCCCAGGCCGACGGTGCGATCGAGCTGATCCAGGGTGTCAGCAAATCCTTCTTCGCTCACGATGTCGTAGCCGGACACATGCGTGTGGCAGGTGTCGATGCAAGCCCCCGCCGGCACAAAGTTCTTCAGCAGATACAGCAGCTCGGCGACCTGTTCGAAATTTCCCCCCAGAGAGAATTCCGATCCGGCCGTGTTCTCGATGAGAATGCGCAGGCCGTGATTCCAGATCCCAAGACCATCGACCGCCTGCTCGATCGCCAGTGCCACGCGACGCAGCCCTTCCTCGCGACTGCTGCCGCGAAACGAGCCGGGATGCAGCACCAGAAAATCCGCGCAGAGCGCCAGCGCGCGCTCCACCTCGCCGCGAAAGGCCACGATCGACTTGGCGTGAAATTCCGAGTTGCCGCCCGCAAGGTTCACCAGATAGTTGGCGTGAATGACTAGCGGCTTCAGATCGTAGCGCCGCCGCAATCGGTTCATCTCTTCGCATTGCGAACCCGCCAATTCGTAGGGCTTCCATTGCCGCGGACTGGAAGAGAAAACCTGAAACGTATTGCAGCCCAGACGATAGGCTCGCTCGGCGGCGTTCTCGACACCTCCCGCAGTTGACGTGTGAATCCCGATGCGTCGCGCCGTGAGTTTGGGCGGCCGCGTCGGCGGCGGAATCAGCTTCAGAATGTCCTTGTCCTTCTTCTCCGAATTCCCCACTCGCACATTCTAGAGAGTTTTGAGAAAAACTTGGATTCGGCACGTCGAGGCACGGCTTTCGAGATTCTGTCACTATCGAACGACAGATTTTGCGGTGGAATTAACCGCGCGAAGGCCCCGGGAGAATCCGAACGTGCATCGGGCCGCGACATCACCCTCTTTGTCGGCCCGTGATACAAACTCCGTTCGAAACCGCAGCACCTGTTTGCACTGGGATTACGTGATCGCCATCACAGGCCGATTGGCAGGGGGGAAATTACAGTTGCCGCGGCACTCATCTCGCGATGTCCCGGCTCACTCAATTCGTCATTCGCGCCTTGCAGAGAATCGCTCCGCGCTCTCACAAGCCGAAACACTTGATGCTCGGCCAACACGGCGAGAGCGAAGCTTACTTCTATCTCACGCGTCTCGGTTATCGTATTGTGGCGACTAACTTTCGCGTACCGCATAATCGCGGCGAAATCGACCTGATCGGCTGGGACAACGGCGTGCTGTGTTTTGTCGAGGTAAAGACCCGCACTGACGACAGCTTCGCACCGCCCTCAACTGCTGTGACCTCCGAGAAGCAACGCAACATTATTGCGGTCGCGCGGCGCTATCTGCGCCGCCTGCCTCGTGATCGTCGCCCTTCCTGCCGCTTCGACATCCTCAGCATCGTTCCCGCTAAGAAAGGAATGCCGCCGCAATTTACCTTGCGACGCGGAGCCTTTGACTGGAAGTCTGCCCGGCCATATCGGCGGCACTTTGACGACTTTCGCGACCGCTATTCCTGGCACCGCAGGAGATGACAGCCCGCAGTGTTCAATGGACGGGTAGCTGTCGGCGGCTCCCAAAATCACAAAGCACTTCCACATGCCGCCCGGAGTCACTACAATGAGCCGTCGTCTCAAACGAACAAAATATTGTCGTGTGCAAAAGGTTTGTGCGAGGGAGATTCTGATTAAGTCAACGGCAACGCTTTCATAGGCTAAAGCCTGACTTCTTTGCTCGGTTTAGCGGACGGCCTGAAGGCCGTTCCTTTCAAAGCAATACTTAATCAGAGGAGCCCTGTGGTTTGGTTCGTCTCCTGAACAGACGACGGCACTGAGCATCGATTGTTCTTGCGTTGGTGATGCGGCACCGCCGCAAACCCGGGATGTAGTTCTGAAATTGGCTCCGGCTCGCCGGGGCCATAGATTGGAGCAATCCACCATGGTCCGCCTCAAGCAGTTTCTGGCCCTCGTCCTCATATGGGGAGTGGTCTTCGCAACCTCCCCGGCCTATGCTGCGCCAGCGTCCACCCCGTACGAGCCGCTGCAGGAAGCGCCGCCGGCAAATCTGCCCGCCAACCAGATTGACGCGCTGGTCGCGCCGATCGCCCTTTATCCCGATGCGCTGGTGGCGCAGGTGCTGGCAGCGTCCACTTATCCCAACGAGGTTGTCGAAGCCGATCAGTGGCTGAAGGACAACCAGAATTTGCAAGGCACCGCGCTGGCCGAAGCGGTTAACCAGCAACCGTGGGATCCCAGCGTCCAGGCGCTGACCCAGTTCCCTTCCGTGCTGGACAACATGGCCAATAACCTCTCGTGGACTTCAGCGCTGGGCAGCGCCTTTTACAACCAGCAGGCCGATGTGATGGCCGCCGTCCAAAGACTTCGCCAGCAGGCGTACGCTGCGGGGAATCTGAAATCCACCTCGCAGATGACCGTGACCCAGGAGAACCCGCAAACCATCATCATCCAGCCGGCCAATCCGCAAGTGGTTTACGTGCCCACCTATAATCCGACCGTCATTTATGGAACACCCTACTACCCTCCGGGTTACAGCACCGGTGCCGTGGTCGCCACCGGGATCATCTCGTTTGGTGTCGGCATGGCGGTTGGTGCGGCGATGAGCGGCGGTTGCTGCGGATGGGGGTGGAACAACTGGAACTGCGGCTGGCATGGCGGCACGGTCGTCTATAACCGCAACAGCTATGTTTCGCGCAGTACGGTTTACGCCAACGGCAATCGCTACAACAACGGAAACTGGACGCGTCCCACGAATTATCCCGCTAACAACGTCAATCGGTCGGGCAATCGCAACACCAATATCAGCGGCAACACGGTCAACATCAATAACGGCGGTAATCGTACCAACAATGTCGCCGCCAATAACGGCAACCGCACCAACAACAACGCCAACCGCAATAACAATGTGACCGCGGGCAATAACGTAAATCGCGGCAATGTCCAGAACAACCGGCCGCAACCGAACAATGCTGCGCGGCCATCGAACTCGTCTTATCGTGGATATGGCCAGACTGCATCGCCGGGCACTAAGACCGGCGCGTTCAGTGGATATAGCGCCGGAGGCAACGCGCGGGCAAACAGCAGTCGCGGACAAGCCAGTTTTGGCGGTGGCGGCGGTAATCGCGGCGGCGGCGGCGGTGGTCGCAGGCGCTGAACTGTAATTATAGCGGTCGGCAGATCATCGAGTAGACGAAGTGACGTTGCACGGAGACTGGGTGATGCGTGGAAAGAACTGGAGAATAGTGTCGATGAAATGGCGTGAGTTGATGGCAATTACGTTCTTGCTGGCGTTGGTAATTGCGATGGCAGCTTCCAGCGCCATTGCTCAGGAATCCGGACAGAAGACTTTTGCCTCGGCCCAGGATGCCGGCAAGGCGCTTGACGAAGCGGCAAAAGCCGACAGCAGCTCCGCCCTATTGGCCGTCCTGGGACAATCCGCCTCCAGCATCATTGAATCTGGCGATTCGGTGCAGGACAAGAACAATCGGGACACGTTTGTGCAACGCTTCGCGCAGATGAACCGGTGGGAAGCAGATGCTGACGGCGAGCAGATTCTCTACATCGGCGCTGATAATTGGCCATTCCCCATCCCGCTGAAGAAAGATGCCGGCGGACAGTGGTACTTTGACAGCAAGGCCGGCGTGCAGGAGATCCTCTTCCGTCGCATCGGCAAGAACGAACTGGCAGCGATTCGTGTCTGCGAGACCCTGGCGCAAGCGCAGGCGGAATATTTCGAGCAAACCCACGATGGCGACACGGTGCACCAATATGCCCAGAAGTTCATCAGCGATCCGGACAAGCAGAATGGGCTCTACTGGAAAACTGCGGAGGGTCAGCCGGAGAGCCCGATCGGTCCGCTGGTTGCATTCGCCTCCAGCAAAGGTTATGGCGGCGAGCATCAATCCCCACAGCCTTTCTATGGTTACTACTATCGGATCCTGACGGCTCAAGGTCCGCATGCGCAAGGCGGCGCCAAGAGCTACCTGGTCGATGGCAAGATGACCGGTGGCTTCGCCTTCGTGGCTTATCCGGCGGAGTACCGTAATTCCGGCGTGATGACCTTCCTGGTCGACCAAAGCGGCGTCGTGTATCAGAAAGATTTGGGACCGAATACCGCCGACATCGCCAGCAAGATGACTGCTTACAATCCGGATAAGACCTGGGTAACCGCCGATACTGGCCAACCCGACGATGAGCAATAGTCCGGCACACGTGATCGCTTGTATGCTACCTTCGCTGGTCTTTGTGCTTGGGCAAAAGATTTAGCCGGGGTGTGCGGATGGCTGCAGGTCACGGAAAGGATCTTGTTAGAGCTTCAAAGCTATCAGATTCCTCCCCCGGACGTCGGGAGCTGTCACGTTACTTCTACTACTTACTGCTACTGCTTACTATTGTAGTTTTCGCCCTGATTCGCCTGCGTTTGCGTGCTATGCCTTTAGAGCGTGACGAGGGCGAATATGCCTATGGCGGACAATTAATTCTTCGCCATATCCCACTTTACAAGCTTCTGTACACCATGAAGCTGCCGGGGACCCACGCTGCCTATGCAGTTATTCTGAGCATCTTTGGCCAAACGGCACGTGGTATTCATATTGGTTTGATTTTTGTTAATGCCATCACCATTGTCCTTGTCTTTCTGGTTTGTACATCGCTTTTCGGAAGACTGGCCGGAATTGTGGCAGCTGCTACCTATGGATTGTTATCGACCAACCCGGGAGTCTTGGGCTTTGCTGCCCATGCAACTCACTTCGTCGTCTTATTTGCTATGGCTGCAATCTGGCTGCTGCTTTCGGCGCTGGAAACGAACCAGACGTGGAAACTCTTTGGCGCCGGACTGCTATTCGGCATCAGCTTTCTTATGAAGCAGCCCGGGATATTATTTCTTGCCTGGGCTGTGGTTTATTTATTGTGGCGCAGAGGAGCTCGTCCGATAAGGTGGAGATCCTTAGCTACGCAGTTGGTAACTCTTCTTTTCGGCGGTGCACTACCTTACCTTGTTACCTGCCTGCTTATATGGCGCGCCGGAGTATTCCAACGGTTCTGGTTTTGGACCTACCTGTACGCGCATGAGTACGCTACTTCAGTAACTCTCAACGACGCTCCCGCGTTGCTGCGGCGGACCGGCTCCGGAGTCGTACATCCGGTGATGTGGGTCTGGTTGATCGCTCTGATAGGCTTGACCGCATTTCTGTGGGACATCAAGGCGCGACAACAAGCATTTCTTGCGATTTCGCTGTTGTTCTTCTCTGCGGTTGCTGTCTGTCCCGGGCTCTACTTTCGACCGCATTATTTCATTCTCTTGCTTCCCGCGATCTCTATGTTGGTTGGAATCGCCGTGAGCTCTGCGACGGAGAAACTTCGCAACTGGAAGCGCTCACCCCTCCTTGCGGCAATGCCTGTACTGCTCTTCCTTGCCGCGTGCGGGGCCGCGCTCTACCACCACAGGGAGTTCCTCTTTCAGGTCGATCCTATCGAAGCATGCGAAAAGGTCTATCCGCTCAATCCCTTTCCGGAAGCAGTGGTGGTTGCAGATTATGTCAGGAGAAATACCAGTTCGGGTGCAAACATCGCAGTGATAGGTTCGGAGCCGGAAATCTATTTCTATTCCCACCGCTTATCAGGCACTGGATACATCTACGCCTATCCGCTGCTGGAGGCGCAGAAGTATGCGCTGGAAATGCAGAAAGATATGGAAGGCGAAATCGAGAATTCCGATCCCGAGATGATCGTGCTGGTCAATGTTCCCAGGTCATGGGTTGCCTTCGCCAATATTGGGTCGGCAGACAATCTCATGCATTGGGTGAATACCTATGTCCAGCAAAACTATGTGATCGATGGGGTAGTAGAGATAGGTAAACACTCTCAATACTATTGGGGTAGCGAAGCCAAGGAGCACGAGTCGGCGCTCCCTTACCATATTCTGGTGCTTAAGCGAAAGGGATCGTAATCGTTCGGCCTAATTGCTAAGCATCGTTGCGACTGAAGATTGCGCGTTACCGTGGGATGGCAGGATCCCAGGGAAGCAACCTTGGATTGCCAGTACGAGTGCGGTTTAGCGCGAGGAATCTGCTTTTCGTTTGAACGGCCAAGAAAGCGGATCCCTCGCTCCGCTCGTGATGGCAATTCAAATGGTTTGATCAGTACGAGGGCCGCTCCAATCGCTTCAACAGCGCGCTCCTCAATTCGGCGGAGTCGTCTTCGAATTTCCTGAGCAGCGGATCCAGCTGATGCAACAACTCAGCATTCTCCCCTTGCAGTGTTTGCCGCAACGCCTGCACGGCAATCAGGTTCTTGGACAATTCCACCAGCAGGCTCGCAACCTCCGACTGCTCCGATCCCGAGCCATACTCCGAAGCGCCCTCTACGACTACTGTCCTGCTCTGCTGCATTTCCTGACGAATCTCCCAGATCTGCCGCTGCAGTCCAAGCATGTCGCGGCGAATTTGTTGCAATGCTTCGATCGCCACGCGACAGAACTCATGTGCCGGCCGCGAATACCAGCCAATCAGTTTGCTTATCTTTCGTTTGAGAAAAACCCCGAAGCCGCCGAACTCGCTATTGGGTTCAACTTCTCCCAACCGCGCTGCCACTTCCGACAAGCGACCTATGATCGCGCTTTGCGATCTGAAATCCGCCGAAGCTGCCGGCACCTGCGCTGCGCCCGCTCCCGGATTCTTAGCCGCGAGGTATTGGCGTACTGCGGCCATCGCTTGCTCCAGCGTGGCAGAAGGCGGAATTCGCAAGGGCGGCACATCTTCCCTGGTAGACATACCTCTCCGCTTCGAGCGCAGTGGCGCTCCGATGTCAGGAACTTGCACACATTTTACTGTAGAGGATGCGAGGAGAAATAAAGGCGACGACTACCGACTAGGCTGCCAACTGCAGCGTGCTTCTGTAATCATCTACGAAGCGCCGGATGCCTTGGGTTGTCAGCTCATGCTCGATGTTGAAGCTTTGCCATGGCGCATTCAGATCGAGCTCCTTGTATGGGATCGGCTTCAGCGGCTTGCCCGTGGCATCCACCGGCTGATAAGCGAAACCGCCATCCGGCTGTGGCATTCCTGCGTCAGCCCATTGCTCCAACAAGCGCGCAGGCGAGGTCACCAGCTCGGTGCCGATGGAGAACGCGCAGAGCAGGTGGTCGAGCCGGCGAAGACTGGCAGCCAAGACGTGTACGTGCCCATCGCCATGAGCAAACATCTTCTTGATGTTCCAGATCAGGTCCATTCCATTTTCGCCGCGATCGTCGAGCCTGCCGATAAAAGGCGAGACGTACACAGGATACTTGGCGCCCAGCGTCGCCGCATACACTGCTGCGGCCTGTTCTTGGCTGAAGCAAAGCGTCATGTTGACGCGCATGTCGCGCTCCACCGACATTTTCGCCGCGCGCAGCCCTTCCGGCAGACAGGGATACTTGATGTACGCGTTCTGTACCCATGAGAACATCTCTTCGCCCTGGGCCAGCATCTCGCGGGCTGTGGTGTGCATGTCGGCAAACACTTCGATGGATACGCCGGCATCCCCGACCAGGGGCGCGATCTGTTGCACGATTTTCTTGTAGGCCTCGAACTGCTCGTGCGCATTGAATCTGCGGCCGGAGATAACTTGCTTCTGGATTTGAGGATTCTTGGCGATGTAGCTCGGATTGGTAGTCTGGCCGTCGAGCAGTTCTAAGCGATTTCTGATTTGCAATGTTTCTTCCGGATCGCCACCGTCCAACAGAATTTTGGTTCTCGGCCTGTCCGCGACCATTGACCCTTCCTCTCCGCCCACACATTAGACGTTGTCTGTGGAGCGAACGTTGTGCTCAAAATCGGAAGACAGTTTTGTTGGTATCACCGGTGCTAATGGTCGCAAAGTTGCTTAGACCGGCACAGCCAGCAACGTCCGCAAATGTCCAACTCCGCTCCGGTCGCTGTTGTATTTTGGCCAAAGTCCGGAGAAATATTTGTGAATCGGAGACCATGGGCGTGGTATTGCGTTGTGCTTGCGGTTTGCTCCTGTCCAACGGAAGCGCAATTGCCTTGACGTACGGTCCCACGGCGCCGGGACAGCATCCTGCCTGCAGCGAGCCTGAGTACCGGCAATTTGATTTCTGGCTTGGCGTCTGGGATGTCTTCGACGCCGGAGGAACGACGCCCGTCGCGCACGTTAAGGTCAGCCGCCTGCTGGACGGCTGTGTCGTCCACGAGGACTACTCAGAGGACAACGGCTATGAGGGCCAGAGTTTCAGCATCTATGACGCCTCCCGCAGAGTGTGGCACCAGACCTGGGTGACCAATCGTGGCCGATTACTCATTGTCGAGGGCAACCTGCAAGGCGATGCGATGGTGCTGAGCGGACCGTACGTCTCCCACCGCGGACAGAAGACGCTGGCTCGCGGAACGTGGAAGCCGGTCAGCGGAGGCGTGCGCGAGTCCCAGAATTGCCGCCACCCGCACGATGAAGCTGACAATACCCCAATTCTTCCAACGCTCCGGCCTCCCGCTCGAAACATGCAGCCAGCCCCCTGATATTTCAATGAACGCGACAATACCCGCCAATGCTATAATGCTCAGGAGCAAACCGCTCTGCCGCCATTTTTCACCCAACAAGATTACTGCCAGATCTTGACCTGTCACCGACAGGATCGCGGCGGCAGGCATGACGAAAAACGCAAGCGCAGACAATGTCGCCTCATATTTTTGTAGGAGCGTAGCAGGATAGGATTGCAGTTTGCTAAGCCCTGCCGTACCGACACCGTGCAGTTGGGTGAGCGGAAATATGATAGCATTCTCATACATGTTCGTCGCGTTCTGATATAAACCGACAACGCTAGGCAGGTAGAATAAACTTAGGGCAATCCGGTCCGCCACGTCGGTTACAGAAGATATTGTCGAGAAGCCCAAAACATGCATCCCGAAGCGAAGCATCGACTTCACTTCGGTGTCAAAGACAGGAAAACCTGGTCTCCATCTGCACGCCAGCCAAGTTCCGGCAGCAATACAACCGGTATTTACCACCGGACGCAGTACCAGGGCCCAGTAGCCGTGACCGGATGTCGCAATCAGAATAGCGACTGCAAATCCTGCCAGCGCGCTTAAAACCCGTATTTTGGCAATTGCCACAAATTGCATTGTTCGCTGCAAAAGCGCCAGGTGCTGGCTCGACAAACCAGTGAACACGAAGGTCATGGCGAAGACCAACGCTATAGACTGTAGCCTCGGTTCCCGGTACAACCACGCAATTAGCGGACTGCACATAGCCAAACCCACTGCGACCGCGACCCCGAACCCGCTCGTCAGCCAAAACAGTGCGCTGACTTGGCCTTCAGTTATCTTGCTTCTCTGTGTCACGGCGTCTGCCATGCCGAAATCGATCAACAGCGGAGCAAAGCGAGTCAAGATCATGACGATCGCCACCAATCCAAAATCTTCTGGCGTCAGCAGCCGCGCTAATACAATGACGCCGAGTATTTGCAAAATTCCGTTACCGTAAACGCTTGCAACGGAAGCCACGCCGCCCCGCCTTGCCAAGCGGCCTAGATCTGCCGAACTCTCGAGGTCTTCGAAATAAGAGCTTACGCTAGCTTCAGTCACGCGGGCTTCCTATAGCCTGACAGCATCAGCAGGCGGACAGACTGGACAATCTTCAGCAACAGCAGGACGAACGAGACGATGCGCGCCAACTTCGACGATCGCACCACCCGCCATCGCGGCCACGCCATCAGCGCCCGGCGGCGCAGGCGATCTTCGGATCGACCACGGCGGGCGGCGGGTCGCGCAAGGCCCGTCATTGCCGTCGGTTGCAGCTACACCCTCACCGCCACCGCCTACAACCCAGGAGGTCTTCCCAAGCTCCTGGGGGCGACAACACAAGGGCAAGGCGAGCTAAAATCGGTATTTTTCCGCGCTCTGTTAGATCGCTCCGGCATCATCGTCCTATGCAAGACAGCCTTTGTCATCGTTGGCGAACTTAGGACCTTCCGAGATGGTCCGTCATGGCGCAACGCGAGCAAGCGAGCAGGACCACGCTGTGGTCCTCCCTTGTACCGCCGGATGACGGACGCGGATAAGGAATGGGTCATGACGGGCGTCTGGGTCGTCGTCACGTGAACGGGTGGCCGCGGGAGATCTCGTCACCGTGTCGCGGCGCGAATCCGATGCGCGAGGCGATCGACCGCGACGGGACGGGTCGTCTGCTCGAGGCGCCACGCAGCGACGTGTGCGGCGGCTGCGCGCGGCAGCATCCCCACGCATAGGAACCACGCGGCGAGCACGGCGCGACGGCGCCTGGGGAGTCGCGCCCGGCGGATCGCCCACACGCCCCGGAGCGCGAGGGATAGCCGCGAGTCAGCCGGCGTCGGGTGGTTCGCGGGATCGAGGCAGAGCGAGCCGATCCGGTTCTCCAGGTGAAAGGCGTCGTTTAGCCCTGGCTCGGGACGGGCGCGGAGGCCGAGTTCGGCTGCCTTGGCGCGGAGCGCCTCGTGTCGCGCCGCATCGTGCTCGAGCCGCCACCGGAGCTGCTGCGGCAGCTGCTTCGCGAAGTCTGAGTGGTTCGCGCCGTGCCGGACGTATGCGCCGAGCCGCTGCTCGACCGACCTCACGGAGCCGAAGAGCGGCGCGAGAGTGCAGAGGTACCCGTCAGCGCCCTGACGGAAGCGCTCCTCCGGGACCGGTAGGATAGCGTCGAGTGCGTGCCGGGAGAACGCGTTCCCGGTCATGACGGTCCCCTCGTACCGACCCGTCGAGAGCAACAGAGGGACGACGTCGCCGTCGTCGAAATGAACTTCGGGCGCGGGGAACTTGTCCACGATCCGCCCGGCGGCGTCGACGAGGTCGAGCCGGTACTGCACCTTCGCAATGCCGGGGGCGAACTCCGGGATGACAGTCTCGACCGCTCGCGGATAGAGGTAGTCGTCCGCGTCGAGGAAGATTACGATTTCTCCGCGGCTCGCCGCGAAGCTGGAGTTGAGTGCGGCGCCCTGGCCGCCGTTGACTGCCCTGAGGACCGGCGTCACCCGCTGACCGTAGGCCTGGATGATCTCCTGCGAGCCGTCGGTCGAGGCGTCGTCGACCACCACTACCTCGACCTGTGGGTAGGTCTGGGCGAGCGCGCTGCCGATGCTGCGAGGCAGGAACCGCGCGTAGTTGTAGTTGATCACAATGATGGAGACAAGCGGTGCAGCCGTAGCAACCTGCGAGCGGCACGTCACCCTCGCGAGTGCTGGTTCGCCGGCAGACGGGTTGCATGTTTGATGCACTTGTGCACTCGGATTCGAGATACTCTTAGACCTGGGCCATCATGCCGAGGCCGCCGACGCAATCGAGAATTTTAAAAAAAATCTTTCCCGCCCGCCTGTAACGCATAAGCTCACAAATTGATGGTCAATATCCGCCGGCGCGGGTCAGTTTGAACTTCGTGAACGTCTCGCGCGGATGTGTCATGGCCCGGAGGCACCTCAGGAGAACGGCGATGGACAGCCGGCTGTAACTGAAGCTGACTCCAGCCTCCGCCAGCTTATGCCTGTGATAATCCCAGAATTCCGCATCGCGGCGGCTCTTAAGGAGACTGACAACCAAGTAGTTGTAATATTCGTTCAAGAGCTGCGCGCGGCAGCTATGATACTCGTCGGGACTCAGGAATCATTGTCCATACGTTGTCAGATTATAAAGCCTGCCCCCCACGTATGTATTTAGCCGCCGTGAGGTTTCTCTGAGAGATTTGGTTTGCACCCCGGAATAGGTTAGCACCTGGTGTACAAATCCGAAGTCGCAATTGCGCAGAAGATCGAAACACGCCTCCGTGTCTGCATGGACATTGGCCTCGTTGAAAAATGGGTCGTGGTTGCGAACCAGTTCAGAGCGGTAAAGCAGCGAGTGAGCCGAACCGAATACGTAAATGTCCTCAATGAAGAACCGGCGGCACACCTCACGGCCGTCGATGCAGGTGCTGGGATACGGCAAGCCCGCCCATTTTAGTTCGTTACCCTCCAGCCCATAGGCCCCGACGATGCCCACGGACGGGTGGGCCTCGGCCAGTGCGACCATCTCTTCCAGACAACGCGGGAACAGCCAGTCATCCGAGAACACCATCTTGCAATACTTGCTGCCCGGGGAGATCTGCCGCAACGCGCGGTTATGATTGGCCAAAGCGGACAGGAATGTCTCGTTGTCCAGGACCCGGACGCGGGAATCGACGTCGGCGAACTGGCGCGCGATCTCCGCCGAACCGTCGGTACTGCAATTGTTGACGATGACATAGTCCCAGTGCTCATACGTCTGGCTGCGAACGCTCTCGATGCACTTCGCTACGTACTCGGCGTTGTTGTACATAGGGGTGACGACGCTGACAAGTGGCGGCGATTGACTATTCATTACCCGAAAGGCCTTGTCTGTATCTGCCGCATTGGCGCCAGCCCGCTGCATCAAGGGCGGCTGCAAGTCGATGCCTCTTTTCGGTATGCGGGCCTGACACTCGCCAACCGTGCTTGCACGTGCGAATTTATCATGGCTAGCTGTACTTCACTGCATGGGAGCCGTCATGAGGATTGTATTTCAATGGCGACAGGATCGGTCGAGACGTCGCGCGGAGGTTAAAACCGCGTAAATCTCGCGTCGCGCCTTGACTACATTCCACAGCAGCAATGCCAATGCGCTCCACGTGAGCAGGGCGGACAGGCCGAGGGAGCAGACGATCATCAGCGACAGCAGCACGAACGAGATCAGGCGCGCGAGGTCCGGCCGCGCGTTAGGCCAGCCCGCGGAAGACAGGCGGTAGACTTTGTACGGCGTCCATCGGGACAGCACGAGTGCGCCCAAAGCGGCGACGCCCGCAGGCTCGATGGGGACGATGACCGTGAATGCGGCGCTGCGCGCGAATTGCAGCAACGGATAGAGCCAGACGCGGCTCATCTTGTCGAGCCGGTTGAAAAATACGAAGCAGGCGTATGTCAAGATCAGCACCGCCACCCAGCACGCAAAATGCACGACGAAGCCCATCTTGTCGGGATGCAGGATCGCGACCGCGGCCGCGCCCGCGAGCAGCGCCCAAATCCAGGGCTGCACGGCCGGGGTTGCGACCGGTACGCTGCCGAAGGTTGCGCTGAGCTTTGGATCGAGCTCGTGGCGGGAGGCGACCAGATCATTATCGACATAGCCGCGCTCGTAGATCGCCCAAAACGACAGCAACAGCAGCAGCAATCCAGCGAGGTGGGTCAGGGGATTGGTGGCCAAGCCGATTGAGCTCAGCAGCCAGAAAGCGAAATCCTCCTGGACTATTGCGCCGAAGATGTAGCGTTGCCCCGGACGTTTGATCCGGGAGAGATACTCACCCGGCAGGTAGATGTCGCTCAGCGCCCGGCGATAGCGCGACCGAGGCCAGACTGTTCGCAGCGGCCGCGCACAATTCTGCAGCACTTCGAGATCGTTGACCGAATCGGTGACGAAGAGGCAGCGGCCGACTGTTTCGGCGCCGAGTTCGCGCGTCGCCATGCGCAGCTTGCCGTCACGCCGGTCGGCGAACGAGTAAGCGCGCGCCGCGATCAGCGGCGCGTCCGCGAAGCCCATAGCAGTCGACAGGGGTGCGACGATGGAATTGAAGCCGGTGGTCAGGATGACCGGCGGCTCTGCGCGCGCCTTCAGCGCTGCCTGAAGTTCTCGATTGACATAACGTTCAGCGAAGAAAGGAAGCTTTGCGCGCCAACGCCAGCGAGTCCAGGGAAAGAAGGTCTGAATGGCGCATACCCGCCAAGTGTCCCGGGTATCGCTGCCGCCGGTCAGCCGCCATGGCTTGAGCACGTCGAGCACCCGCAGCAACAGCAACGCCAACAGCCCGGGCCGGGCGCAATCGATAAAATCCTCGGTGGAATTGCTCAGGTACAGGGTCTCGTCGAGGTCGACGAGGAGCGGTCCCTCGTGCGTGCGGACGGCCGCCAGCGCGGCATCGGGCGACGCATCGTATTGGCAGGCGGCGGGGCCGCCGCGCAACTCACTTGGGTTGCGCCTGCCGCGTTTGGCGTTGATATTCACCGACTTGCTCGTGTGATCTGTCAACTAAAAGCGCGCGCCGGAGGTTGTCCAGCACCTACTTTGCATTCCGTTTAAGAGAAGCTGGTATTGCTGGTCCAGGGCGTCGCGGAACCTCTTGATCCTTTCCTTGATCAGAGGCTTTAGCGCATCTGCATTCACCTCGAGGCGGCAGAACGTTTCGATCAACCTATCAGGCTCCAGATCCCCACTGTTCAGGCAGTAGTCCGACATGCCCATTGCGGCCATCAGCGAGTCGCATTTATGGTGAAACGAGATCGAGATGACTGGTTTCTCGCAAAGCAACGCCAGAAGAATATTATGAAATCGTGTAGCCACGACCGCGTCGGTCGCGGCAATCTGTGACATTAGGTCATCAACGGAATGTATGGGTTCATCGATGATACGATGTGCTGTCGTGCTGCCCCAGCAATTGCAGGAACGCCTGTTTTGCGCGTGCGTCCGCAAAGATCGCCGATCAGCAGTCTGATATTATAGCCGCGCGCCAGCAACCATCTTGCCGTTTTCGCAAGCGCCTGCAAATAGGTCATCTGGGCGGCGTCACTTGGGCCCATGTTTGCTGTATCTGTCGGCCCACTCCATCACTCCGAGGCCAATCACTGCACCAGCTCCCATGGTGCTGTCACGGGACGATATCGCGTTCTTGGGGAGACTAAATGCCAGATCGGGGAAAACCCGGTCCCTATCCGCCGAGATCCCGATGCCTTGAAGATAATGAACCGTGGACTCATCTCGATAAGAGCGGAAGTCGGCTAAGGAAAGAAGTGACCTGACGCAGAATTTACCAACGGCGCTGTAAAAGGGGCCCGCGCCGACGCTGACGAAGGCTAATCGACAACGGCAGATCTTTGCTGTCACCGACCATCTGAACAAGCTATAGGGCCCCCAACCCGTAAGCCCGTATGCATCCGTCAGTAATCCAGTTCCTGGGACGATAAGTATATCGGTGCCCCACAGGGTTACGATACCCTCAAGCCATCGAATGGGCTCCCCCATGACCACGCAGAACTTTCGCGCTAGCCTTACCCAGCGGATTCCGTGGCGCCCAGGACTTAACGTATGTGCGACCAATCGGTATCGCCCTGATATGGTGAGTGGCGGCCGTGGTCTGAGGACCTGTGCAGATACAGGTCACCTCTGCGTCGGGTTGAATGCGACGGAGGTGATACAGTGCCGCCTGGAGGGTCGCCTCATTGCCAAGATTCGTACCATCAAAGTGGCCAAAGACGGCGATCCTTCTGGGTTTCCCCGCGCGCTTGCTCATTTGGCGTTCCTAGTCCACCGCTTCCGGGGGCTGGCCTTCTCGCCGAGCCGCGTCCCGAGCCCCCCGACTAGGATCGCGCACTGATGGCCCAAACTCATTCCTCCAATGCGAAAACGGACAAATAACTGCCGATGCCGGTAGATTTAGGTCGGGGCGTCCATCCCTCGGCGCCGTCGAACGTCAGCTTCACGGCGCTGGCCTGACCGCCCGCGGCGTTCAGCGCGCTGATCAGACGATAGCGGTTTTCCGGATCGGTCATCAGCATCAGAAAGCCGCCGCCGCCCGCGCCCGAGACCTTTCCGGCCCAGGCGCCCGCCTTCATGGCGACAGCGTGCATATCTTCGACGCTGGCGTTCGAGACTCCGGGCGCGGTCCTCTTTTTGGCCGTCCACGAATGACCCAGGATTTCCGCGACGCGCCGGATATCCCCGCTGAGCAAAGCGACCTTCATTTCGGTCGCGTCGAATTTGAGCGCGTGCATGTTCGCGAGCGTCTCGGAATTGAGGCTGGCGAGCCCGGAAACCTGCTCCTTGATGATCGCATCGGATCGCCGCGACTGGCCCGTGAAGGCAATCACCAGCGACGATTCGAATTCATTGAGAACGTCGCGCCGGATTCGCAACGGATTGACGATGACCCGCTCCTGAGGCAGGAACTCAATATAATTCAGGCCGCCAAACGCGGCGGCGTACTGGTCCTGTCGCCCGCCGGCAAGTCCGAGGTCGACACGCTCGATCTCGAAGGCCAGACGAGCCACATCATATTCGCCGAGAGGAAGCTGCAACGCGCTCCGAAACGCCGCGATCAGCGCGACGACCAGTGCTGATGACGCCCCGAGACCCGAGCCTGCGGGAACGTCGACCGTCGTCGACAGCGTCAGCGGAATGCCGACGCCCGCCGCAATGTTCCTTCATGATCCGCGCATAGACCGCGCGTGTGCAGCATCAACCCCTGCCGGATGGGTAGGTCCGCGTCAGGATCAAGCAGCTCCTCCTGATCAACGTCGCGGGCACGAAAAATGATCTTATTCGCGTTATTTGAAAGGACATGTGCAAAAGCAAAGCGGTCAATTGTAGCGTTCAGAATTGCGCCCCCATACTCATCGCAGTAAGGCGATAGATCGGTGCCTCCGCCTGCCAAGCCCAGCCGCAGTGGAGCGCGCGCCCTGACATTGAAGACTGGCCATTGTCTACCTTCACGAAGGCGCCCAAGGTTGTACGAAGAGGCGGTGTTTGCCTCTGTGTCACCGCGCAGATGAGGCAAATTCATCATTCGACTCACTCTCTTTAATTCTCGCGCTTAAGTTAAAGTTCGGACCGTTCTGACGGCGCCCGCAGTTTTAACATAGCCGAGCCGTACGCTTTCATTGCAAGTGGCCGGCCAAACAAGAGAGTCGCTCGGGGGGTACATTCTTCCCGGGTCTAGAACTGAGCGGAATTGAAATGGTTATTTACCCTGGTCTATTTTGACGCACAGAATAGACCAGAAAAACGGGGGTATTTAATCAAATAACACGAAGCAAGCCGTCGCGGATCTGGCGGCGCGATCCGCGCCTTCCCGCCGCGAGGAGGTTCATGTATTCCTTCATCCGCTTGCGGTTACTCACCACGTGTGTCCGGACCCAGTCGGGGACGTCCTCGGCGCAGGTCCGGAACTGGAAGCTGCCCCGTAGCCCTTCGGGCATGGGGATGAGCGCGATCCCCCCGCCCTCGACGCGGATGTCGGCCGCCCGTGCCGCCGCCACCGCCAACCCTGCCACCTCGCGGTGGGTGATGGGGCTGCCCGCGCCCAGGTTGACGATCTGCGAAGGGCGGTCGTTCTTCCAGGCGTCGAGGAAGACGGCGCAAACGCCCTCAACCGGCACGTAGTCGCGTTGGATGTCATCCTGGAAGAGGTCGATCCGCCCGTGCTCACGCAAGAACCCCATGAACCGCCGCGGCAGGCTGGCGTTCTCGCCCTTGTGCTCCTCGCCCGGGCCGAACACGTTGAAGAGCCGGAATCCGATCACCGGAGCCTTGAGGCCGCTCCAGAGCGCCTCCGTTATGAAGCGATCGAAGAGCCACTTCGAGAAAGCGTAGGGGTTGTGCGGCCGCTCTCGCACTCCGTTTTCACTCGGCACTCCGGCGAGTTCCCATACACCGCCGAGGTCGACGCATAGTACATTGGAATCCCGCGCGCCTGCGCGATGCGGAACCAAGCCTTGGAGTGCTCGAGATTGTCGTTGAGCATCCGGTCGGCGTCCCTGATGAGGACGTCCGCGTTGGCGCCGATATGGAAGATAGCCTGTAGTGGCATTGCACGAGTGGCGGCGTCGATCTGGCCGGCGCCCTGTTTGTAATTGATGAAATCGACGATCCTGGCGCCCTCGAGGTTCCGCCATTTCTGGGTCTCGCCCACCGAGTCCACCACCACGATGTCCCCGTGGCCGACCCCGTTGAGAGCCTTCACCAAGTTGCTGCCGACCAGTCCAGTGCCGCCGGTGACGATGATCATGATCGCGGCTCCCTCGCTCACAGTTTTCCGGTCAGGAAGAGCCAGAGCAATGCTAGCTTGCCCAACTCGCGCCTGAAGCGCTGCGGCGATTGCGCCAGGCGGTAGGGGCTCTCCAGCCCGAGGAGCCGGACTAGGCGAGGCGCGCGGCGGACTTTGCCGGCTACCATGTCGATGACCCCACCGATGAAGAGCACGTATGAGACCCCCAGTTCGGTGAGCCAGGCGGCATGGTCACGAGCCCACAACTCCTGCTTTGGGGCACCGAAGCCGACCACCAGAACGTCGGGGCGTGCAGCGGCGACCTCGGCGTGGATCAACGCGTCCACGTGCTCGGGAAAGGGGAAGGGCGCGTACGGGGGGGAGAACCCATCCGCACGACAGCCGTGCTCTGCGGCGAGCCGCTCTACGGCCCGGGCGTTCGCCTCGGTCGAGGCGCCGAGCAAGAACAACCTCCTTCCGTCCCGTGCGCACGCCCTCGCGGCGGCTTGGAGCAGGTCGTACCCGTTCTGCTTCGCGACAGCGACGGCGTCGCGGTGCTTCCAACGCGTCGCCCACAGCGTCCACTGGCCGTCGATGGTGATGATGTTGTGACGGAGGAAGTTGCGGAAGTCGGAACGACGCCGCGCAAGGAGGAGCACCTCCGCGTTTAGGGTGGTCACGAAGCGCGGGCGACCACACCAGTCAAATGCGTGCAACCCTGAGGGGTGGCTGATGGAGACGCCGCCCAGATCCGAAGCGGCCCCTACCGGCCTTTCGCTGCTCGCCTCGCCTGCTCGCCGCCGCCCGGGGCGGGCGGCGGCGCCCTTAAGACCCGGGGCAAGTTCGTCGCGTCGCGTCAGCCGCTTGCGCGCGCCATGAAATATCAAATCGGTCATCGACCCAATGTTCTGATTTCGCTCCACTTTGTTTCCTCCCCTCACTGCCGTGATGATCGCTCGGTCATGAGCTTGAGCGCCCCGTGGGCGTCATATGGTCGGCATCTTCGCGGGTCGTCGCTCGCGAGGATTGCTGGGGCGATATCGCCGTTGGCGATTCTGGCGTGCGGGCTTCGGCGCACCTGCGCCGCAGCGGCGACGCTATCTTCCGGGGATGCGGCGGAGACTTTTCACAACCTGCCGATCGCCGTCGGCGTAGCGCTGGAGGCGCGCGCGATGGCTGACGGCGAAGTCGGCCGGCTGGCGTGCCAGAGGCGGGCCCGCTCAGCATTGATCCGAGCCGTGGCGGCCCGCTTTCCCATACGCAGGCATGCGTGCTGGTAGGAGCGGAGGAAGCGCCTGAACTCGAGGTCGTCGTAGCGTGGCAGGCGCTTGAGCCAGCTCCTGAGGTAGCCCCACAGCATGGCCACGCTGCCGATCAGCACCGGGTAAGCCGGCAGACGATAGATAACGACCACCAAGTAGTAGAGCGGGGACGTGCCCATGAAGTACTGTCCGAAGCCGTGCCGAAGCCGCCCGGTCCAGATGCCCTTCTGGCTGGCGCCCGCGGGGCGCAGGTGGACGAAGCGGAGGGGCTCGAGATCGACGCTCTCGGCGATCCAGCCGAGCATGCGGGCCCGGTGGCAGTCGATGCCGTCCCACATCACCTGGCGCACGAAGCCCCCGATCTCCTTGAAACAGGCGACCCGGTAGAACTTGGTCATTCCGACCGACATTTCGTCCCCACAGACTTCTGGCACTAGCGCGCCGCTCTGCGGGTGGACGAACCACGGCTTGCCAGAGGTGGTCCCGACGCGCGGATCGCTCTCCATCCGCTGCATCAGCAACTCAAAGTAGCGAACCGGCAGGTCCAGATCCATGTCCAGCTTGCAGAGATAGTCGAAATCCTCCAGGCGCACCGTCTCCAGGCCGGCGTAGAAGGCCTCGATGACGCCTGGCCCCACCTGCCGGCGGCCGCGATCCGTGCGCCGCACCACGCGGAGGTATGGCAGTCGGCGGGCATACTCCTCGAGAATGGCCGGGGTTTCGTCGGTCGATCCGTCGTCGACAACCACCCAGGCCGCTGGCTGCACCGACTGCGCTGCCACGCTGTCGAGCGTGCGGCGGAGGTACTGGGCCTCGTCTCGGCAAGGCGAGATGAGCAGATAGCGTCGCGAGGGGTTCACGTGGAAGCTCATTGGAGGAGGTCGCCATCGGTGCAGACGGTGCGCGGTATCGATGCCGGCCAAAGCACAGGCCGATCCTATCGGCGGCTCCCCGGCGCTGGCTGCACGCGGCTTGCCGAGACCGGCGATCGCTGCGTGTCGCCTCATCCGATCGCTCGCCGTGGTGCCATCACGGAGTCGGCAGCTTGCGCCACCGCCGTCGAGCACCGGTCGCCGCGGATTCCAGTTCGATCGCAGAGCCGTCACTGGCCAAGGCATCGGCAGGCCATCGCTCGAGCGTCGTTACACTGCCCCGACTCGCCGCGACACGGGCTCCACCGAGGAACTCTCCGGCTGGCCTGCTGCTGGTTTCGTGGGCGGTAACCTAATACAGCTCGCTCCTCGAACTCAACCGGGCTGAGATAGCCGATGGTCGAGTGCCAGCGAACCGTGTTGGAACCATTCAATGTAGTCGAACACCCAGTGAGCCGGGTTTCATGCGTTGCCGAAGTACTTGGCAACCGAGCGATAGTGATAACCGGCGCCATACCCCGGGAGCTGATTGAAATCGACCTTGTTGAGGACGATGCCGGCGACGCGGTTCACCTCCGGCCCCAAAACCCTGAAAGCTTCGTAGATGCTGGCGCGCGACGTCTGGCACCACTCGACGATCACCAAAATCTTGTCTGCGACGGTCGCGAGGGCGAGCGCGTCCACGACCGGCAGCAAAGGCGGAGCATCCATCACGATATAGTCGAACTCGCTCCGCAGCACAGCGATGAGATCCACCATCCGCTTGGACATCAGTAAGTCGGCCGCGTTTGGCGCCATGGATCCGGCGGGAAGCACATAAATCTTCGTTCGCGGGTCTTGGGTGATTACATCCGTGAGTTTGGCTGTGCCGCGGAGTAACTCGGACAAGCCTGTGCTGGTGCTTGTTTCGGAGTGCTTCTGAGGTCGAGCGCAGGCGCAAGTCGCAGTCGAGCAATATGGTTCTCTTGCCTGAGCTGGCGCTGGAAGCAGCGAGCAACATTGCGGCGGTCGATTTGCCTTCGCCGGGTAGCGCCGAGGTAATTAAAATGACTTTTGGATTGGCGCTCGAAAGCTCGAGGCTGATTCGCATTGCATGCACCGCCTCGCTTAAGTGCGAAAGAGGTTCATTGAACATTCTGTCTAATGGTCGATAATGGGAAACGCCGCGGGTTTTCCGCACGTGACGACTAAAGGAATATTCCCCACGACCGGTAGGCCGAAGGATTGCTCGATCTCGGTCCCTGTCTTGACACCGGGTCGAAAATATTCCAGCAGGAAGGCGAGCAGTAAACCGCCGGCGAGACCCGCCATCCCGCCAAGCGCATAAAACTTAATGCGACTTGAACTGGGCGACCTCGGAAGCGTAGCCGGTGAAATGATCCGCGCACTTGCGTCCTGCAGTTCGCGCCGCTCGGAGATATCGTTGTACTGAGAGAGATAGTTCTCGTAAGCTTTGCGGTCAGCGTCGGCCGCGCGTCGGAGTTGCTGCAACTTGATGTAGGTTTCCGAATTAAGATTCGCGGTGAGGCTCTGGAGGTTCGCCTCTAGCGATTGCTCCCGCCGCACGGCGATATCGTAAGCGTTTTTCATACTGGCAAGGATGTGCTCCGCCTCCGCGTCTATCTGCTTGTTGACGGAGGCCAGCTCCGTCTCGAATAGAGATAACCTGCATGTTACGCTCACCCACCTTATTTTGCAGCTGCGAGCGCTCCAATTCAATTCCATCTGTTTTCGGCGTAGCTCGGAGCGTAGCGGAAGCGGTTAGCTCAGGGATACTCGTCGATATCGCCATTGGTGTCGATCACGTGACGCGCCTGTTCGAGGCGGGCACGTTTGTCGTTGACCTCTTCGCGGGCGGTCAGGAGCTGGGTATTGAGGTCGCCAATCTGCTGCTCTCCGACATTATCGATTTCGCCGTCGTCACGGATACCGCTTTCAACCTTCAATTTCTCTATTGAGGACTCGGTTTCCAACACCCGAGACTGCAGATCGTCGACGCGGCCCTTCAGCCAAGTCGCCACGTGGTCTAGCGATTCTTGCCGCGCTTCCCGCTGGCTCGCCAAATAATCATTGGCGATAGTCGACGCCAGGCGTTGCGCCTTGATCGGGTCCTGCGATGTAGTAGAAACAAATATGATGTAGGAGTCTTGCCAAATATCCAGTTCTCTTAAGCAACGCATCTGCTGCCCGGTCCAGCTTTTCGGCCTTTTCCTCGGTACCGCCAATGGTTTCCGCACTGTTGTTAGAGGCTCGGCCCAGGCCGGCGAAACCAAGCCGTTCCGCCAAGATCCGCGATTCCAAGCCGTTTCGCCAGATCCGGAATTCCGTGAAGCCGATTCCGACCAAATCTCCGATTCGAAGGTCGTGGGATTGGAACTCCGGATCCGTGTCGAGGCCAAGCTCACTGGCGACGCGTAACGCGACCGATTTGGACTTGAGGACATTGATTTCGGTGTTCATCGCGTCGTTCCCGAGCGGCGTCTACGAAGAGGGAGATCGGTTTCTGGACCGTCGCGTCGATTTGTCGTTGCGGATCGTAGACGAGTATCTCGACCGTTGATTTGTACTCTCGATGGCACGAGAGCTTTACCACGCCGTATGTTGCAATCAACGCGGACAGCGTTATAGCCGTAACGAGCTTCCAACGCCGCAGTACGGCCCCGAGGATAGCAAAGAAGTCCATCGACGGAGCCTGGGCGCCGCCCATATCTTCAATGTACTCGATTGGAGCTCCGGGAACCTTGTTCTGCGTGACGCGCGTCAAGTCAGCGACTTATTCATGTCGATCCGGGTCGCAGGCTGGCAACTCCGGTCGCGAGCAAACTGCTCGGAAGAGTACCATTCGAAAACAACCTTCTGCGACAATCCAATGCTAAGTCGGACCTAAACTCATAAACGCCGGTGTCGGAATTGCCAAATCGCGTCTGGGTGTAATTCAGTTCCTTAAGCTGCCGGGGCGATTGCGGAACGGTCAAGTTGGGCCGCTACTTCCGTACCCATGATTTCGATTAGGACGCGAACGCGCCCACCGTCGTCCAGGCGCGCGAGACGACAAAGGGTCTCCGCGAATGGTCCCGATAATATGCGCACTTTCTGGCCGATCTCGAGACTGTCATCAAAGCGAACGGCCCCACAGCCGTTTCACATGAGGCAACCAACGCCTCAACCACACCGCGCGGCACCGGTAAGGGCTGCTCGACACCCATGATCAATGAGGCGACGCCAAACGTTCCATTGATGCTACGCCAGCGATGTTTGGAGAGATCAACG
>CAWFUE010000055.1:0-62507 GCA_963818905.1 uncultured Acidobacteriaceae bacterium | reverse complement strand
TTAAGTGCCGACTGTCACAGTCCCGTCCTCGCCGCGCCTATAATTTAACTATGCTATTACACGGAATCTTTCCTCCCATCACTACGCCGTTCTACCCAGACGGCAAGATTTATTTCCGCAAGCTGGAACAGAATGTCGAGCAATATTCGCGTGGGCCGGTTGCAGGAATCGTTGTGCAGGGCTCGACCGGCGAAGCCATTTTGCTGAACGACGAGGAGCGTCGCGAGGTGCTGAAGTGCGCGCGTGAAGCTGCGGCGAACGAGAAGGTCCTCATTGCCGGAGTGGGGATCGAATCGGCGATGGAGACTCTGCGCCTGACCGAATATGCTGCCGAGCTCGGCTATGACATTGCGATGGTGCGAACGCCGCATTACTACAAAGGGCAGATGGCGCAGCCTGCGAACATGCTGGCGTTTTATCGCTTCGTCTGCGATCGCTCGCCGCTTCCGGTTATCATCTACAACTTCCCTCAAGCGACGGGATATGACATTCCGGCCGAAGTCGTCGTCGAGCTCGCCGAGCATCCGAACCTGATCGGCATCAAGGAGTCTTCGGGCTCGATCGAGAAGGTGCAGAAGATGGTTGCGGGCACGCGCCACATCAAGCGCAGTGCTACCGTGACCGAGACTTTTGCCCCGGCAACCGGACGAATGCTGAAAGCCACAAGCACCGCTTCTGCGAATGCCGATGGAGGAACGTTAGTCAGTGTCGGCGCGCTTGCCGGAACATCCACGCCAAAGCTATCTTCCTCGGCAGTGACCGTGGTCGGCGGATTGAAGACGCGCCAGAAGGAAGTTGGATTCCAGGTGCTGGTGGGCGCGGCGCACAAGCTGCATCCGTCGCTGGAAGCCGGAGCAGTGGGCGCGATCCTCGCCTTCGCCGATTGCGCTCCGACTGCGTGCTATGAAATCTATGCAGCATGGAAGGAAGGCGATGTTGCTCTGGCGCGCGAGAAGCAGGAGCAGATTGCGAAAGCCGCCGAACGCATCGTCAGTGGACTGAGCATCCCCGGCGTGAAGTACGCGATGGACTACAACGGATACTTTGGCGGCACCGTTCGGTTGCCGCTGTTGCCGCTCACGGCGGAAAAGAAAGCGGAAGTGGAGCAGTTGCTGGAAAACATCAGGAACTAGCGGTTAGTAGCTGTCCCTTGGGCGGTTCGATCCGCTGTTCGAACTTAGAAGCAAACTCTCGCGCCACTCCGAAGCTCAGCCGCCGGCGGTCAGTGAAAAATTCCAGCAAAAAATGCTGCGACCTTACTGAACAATCCGCGCGACTGCTTCTTGGCCGTCTGCGTGTTGTCGGCGGCCGCGTTCGTCTTGTTGTTAGTTGGCGGGATCACCGCCGGCTCCAGCTGCACAACTTTCGTGTTCTCCAGCCTCAGGTACGCAATGTTCTCGCTGAGATCGGGGTTGGGATCATTTCCACGAAAGATGAATGGCGCTTCAACGGCCAAGTGCTGCTCGGGAGACGGTGGAGGTGCAGCCGCCAACGGCTCAGCAGGCGTTGAGAACGCAGGAGCGGAAGATTGCGCCGCGGCAACTGCAGGAGGCACGGCCGGCGCTGCCGCTGGAGGCGATGGCGGCACGGCTTTGGCCACTTGCGTCGGCGCAGGCTGCGACATGGGGCATCCGCAGTTTTGCTTCGAGAGGCTGGCTTGACTGAGATGCCCGCCTTTGAAGAGCACAGCTTGGTCCGGCTTTACCTGGTACGTCGCATCGCCCAGGGTCTCGGAAACTACAATCGCCGAGACATTCCATGGTAGCGATTGCACACAGGTATCGCCCTGCGGCGACACCCGCACCGCAACGTGCACCGTACCTGGACCGGGCAAAAGCAGTCGCAAGTCCGGGGTGAGCAGCGTGTCTGCCTCTGTGCCGAGTGGATAATTCATCTCCACATTGCCGCTATTCAGGCTGAACAGCAGCTCGCGTCCGGTTTGCGATGATGTAATGGAGAGCTTCGTTCCCTGGCAAACCAGCAGAGTTCCTCCGCGGTCAAGCTTGAGGGTCGCGGACTGCCCGCCTGCCTGGATGGAAGAGCCGCTCAGCACGCTGGTTCCGGATCCGGCCAGAATGACCGATCCCTTCACGCTTGCATCGGTCGCATATAACTCGCCGACGACTTGCTGCGCCGCAAGCGGCTTCTGCATCGCGCAAACGAGCAGAGATGCACAAAGAACAACAACGTGACAGCGAAACAGCATGAAGCGTGGCATGGCCGAGAAATCGCGGCACCTCCACCATAACACTATCTGCACTGCCCAACAATGCATGGCAGCGGCATAGCACCGCTGGCCCGGCTATCCTTTCAGTCGACCTGAATACGCAGCCGAGATCTGCCGCGAATTGCAGTCGGATTCCGACATCGGTAGTCTAAAGACCAGGCATGGCAGTAAACGGCAAGCGTCGACGTTATCCCACCTTTGTCCTTGGCGATACCCTGAGCGTCGCGCTTCAGACGTTTCGCATCGGCAAGGTGAGGTTCATTCTGACCTCGCTGGGCATGGTGATCGGAACAGCATCGCTCATCCTGGTCGTCACCATCGGCCTCACCGGTAAGCAATATCTTCTCCAGCAGATTCAAAACATCGGCTCCAACATGATGGTTGCCGAGTACAGCGGCGGTGGCATCTACGGCCGTGATGCTTCCAGCGACTTCCTCACTCTCGACGACTTGAACGCCGTTCGCGAACAGGTTCCAGGCATCAGCAATGCTTCGCCGATGATCGAGTTTCACGACAACATCTCTATTCCCGGCGGCACAACGCGCGAGGTCTCCGTCCTCGGCGTCTCCTGGCAGTATCTCTACGTGCGCAATCTGGAAATTCTTTCCGGTCGTTTTTTCGACGGCAGCGACACGGAGGCACGCAACAAAGTCGCGGTCATAACTCAGAAGCTCGCGAACGCTCTCTTCGGTTCGCAGGAATTAGCCGTCGGTCAGGACATCAAGATCAGCGGGCTGCCTTTTACAGTGATTGGCACATTTCGCGAGCGCGTCGACACCTTTGGCCAATCGGAGATCTCCGACGACACCATCCTTATCCCGTACACCGTGGCCCGCTATTTCACCAATAGCGATGAGGTGAAACAGCTCTTCTTTTCCGTCTCCGACTCGGCCGAGGTTCCTCGCGCCACTCGCGAGATTCACGAGGTCCTGCAGTCGCGACACCGTCCGGAGTCCGTTTATCGCGTCGACAACCTGACGCAACTGCTTGATGTCGCTGCCAAAACCGCTGACACACTGACCAGGGTTCTGCTGCTGATCTCAATTCTCACCCTGATCGTGAGCGGAGTCGGCATCATGAACATCATGCTGGCTACCGTCAACGCTCGCATTCGTGAGATTGGCGTTCGCAAAGCGGTGGGAGCGACCAATGCGGAGATTCGCGCGCAATTTCTGGTGGAAGCCATTCTGATCTCGCTGGCTGGTGGCATCGTCGGCATTGTGCTGGGTTTGGCATTGCCGTTTTCGGTTCGCTACATCACCAATTACCGCGTCCCGATTTCAGGATGGTCGGTGGTGATCGCGGTGTTGGTCTCTAGTCTAGTGGGAATTCTGTTTGGAACCGCTCCCGCCGCCCGCGCTGCGCATTTTGATCCTATCGAGAGCTTGCGCTACGAGTAGAGGCTTTATATATCTTTGCTTCCTTCCCTGCGTCGAAGTGCGTAGGGCAGATACCATCGGTGATCTTCTGAGAGCCGGCGGCGACTGCCCTCACCATGTCGGTTGACGCCTCGGGTCGCAACCGTGAGCAAACTTCCCTCCCCCTGCTAAGTCAGTCATCTGTTATACGACTAACTTGCCTTGCAAGCTATTGACTCACTTTAGTTTAATCAATTTGGCAAGTTGGCTGTTTTTCGAGTGCCTGGCGTAGACCATGTAAAATATTGAGCCACAATGAGTTAGTCAATCTAATAATACCGATTATTTTCAATATTTTACAGAGAATCATTGCAAAATATTGAGCCCGTTACAGTTAGATGCAAGATATTGCAAACAAGGCACTTACACGCAAGCTGCGGTTCCTGGGGGGTAACTTCGCCAAAACGGGAAAGCCCGGGCCGTTTTGCCCGGGCTCTTCACTCATCGCTTCGGACTGCGCTCACGTCCAGGTTCTGGCGATATTCGCGTCCGTTCCGTTCTTCAGGTTAAGCGAAACTTTGTCCTTTATTCGGCGAGCATTACATCACCAGAGCAATGCTCTCCAGATCACGTTGAAACGCCTCCAGGGTCCCACCTACCATCCCCACCTTGGTTGCCGCGTTACGGGCTTCTTCAGCCGAGACACCATAGCCGTGCCCGGCCAGGAACATCTGAAGCATTTCGGCTGCGTCCCGGGAGTCGAATCCATGGAGCAGCTCACTGCGCAGCGCGGCCAGTTCCGGGAGGGAAAACTTTTCTATCGCTTTCTCGGTCACCATTTTCCTCACCTCCGACCCTTCCGGGTTTTGCTTGTTAGACTCGTCAGACAGCTATTTAGTTGCAGGCAATTTGAATGCCGAAACTCAATTGTCACCAGCTGCCGAGCTAGTCTTCGGATATTTCCAACCCATCTGTCGCGAAATAGTTGCCAACATGGGGTTTGCTGCACTCAACCAGGTGCCGTTTCTGCTACCCGGGTGGGACGGAGGGCAAGAGCGTCAGTGCCCAAGGGCGGTCACAGCAAGAGGCGCCACTGCACTAACTCACGATTCCTGGAATTCATATTTGGATTTTGGGCGATTTGAGCCATTTCGGGAAGCCGATTGAGCGATACCGCGCAATTTTCCTTGACTGACCGCTCATTCAGCGCGCAATTCACGAGCCGCTGCCGTGAGCGCCTGGTTACAAGTTCTCAATCGAAGCTTCGTGTTCCAGAAGGATGGGAATTCCATTGCGGATCGGGTAAACCCGTTTGCACTCATTGCACTTCAGGCCATCTTCACCGCGCGGTACCAGCGGCTTGCGGCATACCGGGCAGGCCAGGATTTCCAGCAGGTCAGGAGAGATCATGGCGTCATTGTACTCGACGGCGGACCTCGCCCCCCTTCCCAAACGCTATTCGCTCCTCGCTCTTCGCCTGGATCATCATGGTGGCGACTTGTCCTCGCTCTGCAGGTCGTGGTTGGACGTTCTGGCGAAGAGCAAAAGGCGAAAAGCGAATAAAGAAAAGCGCCACACCCCGCGATAAGATAGAACTATGCCTGCCATCATTCTGGACGGAACGAAAATCGCCGCGGAAATCAAGGCGGAAGTCGGCGAAGAGGTGAAGGAACTCACGGCTGCCGGGCTGCGTCCCGGACTGGCGGTCGTACTCGCCGGGCACAATCCGGCATCGGAGATTTATGTTCGTAATAAGGTGAAGGCGTGCGAGCAGCTCGGCATCTACAGCGAGAAGCACACCCCGCCTGACGGCGTCACCACTGCCGAACTGTTGGCACTAGTCGACGACCTCAACCGCCGCGACGAGATCGATGGCATTCTGGTGCAATTGCCGCTACCCGCGCAGGTCGACGCCAAGAAAGTGTTGCTGGCAGTCTCGCCCGAGAAAGACGTCGACGGCTTCCATCCCATGAACGTTGGCTATCTCTCGACACAGCGACCCGGTCTGGTGCCGTGCACCCCCGCAGGCATCATCGAAATTCTGAAGCGCAGCAACCTTCCCATCGCCGGTGCGGAAGCTGTGGTCGTTGGACGCAGCGACATCGTCGGTAAGCCGGTGGCGATGCTGCTGCTTAATGGCAATGCGACGGTGACCGTCTGTCATTCCAAGACGCGCGATCTGCCCGGTGTCTGCCGCCGCGCGGATATTCTTGTCGCGGCAATCGGCAGAGCGGGAATGATTACGCCTGACTTCGTGAAGCCGGGCGCAACCGTTATCGATGTCGGTATGAACACCGTCACCGATCCCGAGCAGTTCAAGGAATTCTTTGCCGGAAACGAAAAGCGCGAGCGCGACTTCGCCGCGAAAGGTTCAATCCTGATGGGCGACGTTCATCCCAAAGTCGCCGAAGTCGCCGGAGCGATGACGCCGGTCCCTGGCGGCGTCGGTCCGCTCACCATCGCTATGCTGATGAGCAACACCGTGAAAGCCGCCAAGCTGCGCCGGGGAGATAAGGTGAGTAGCCTGGCGGAGCGATAACTTCCGGAACGGTGGCTGTTGACGGGGGCGCGCAAGCTGGTTGCGAGGGCGGGCTGCCGATGGTTATCGCTTTGACCATCCGAACACCTTGCTGACCTTGATCGTAAAACCGCTGCGATCATTCAACTGGCGCAAGTTCAGCATGTATCGATAGCCAACGTCGAGAGCGGCGCTGTTGAGAAAGTACCATCGCATTCCCCAGACGCCGTCGACCGGATCGCTCGGGCCCAACGAGGTATTTTCGGTGTCGATGCCGATCAAGCCGAAGGCGTGCCCTTCCTGGGTCATTTGGCACGTGTACTCGGTCAGAAACTGCAGCCGATGCTGAGCGAAGAAAATAAAACCCTGGCCGAAAAGCATCTCATCGCCCGGCGTCAGCAGCGTATCGTTGCCAAGGCGTGGGTTGCGGGTGACCACGTAGGTCACGTTATTGGCCAGCACGACATCCCGCCAAAGCGTCTTGCTCAATGCCAGGGTGAAAGAATAGTTCAGCGTTCCAGTCTGCGCGCCGAATTTGCCCAGCTCGGCTGCGACGCTCTCGGTGGGAATAATGAAGGACGCTCCCAGAGAGACACTAAGCGGGTCGCCGCGAGTCTCCGAATAAAAATTATATTTAGCCCCTATCGTTACCGGCCCCCAATCGGACTGGTTGAATGCTGCATAGGGAAAGTCGGGAACGTAGGCAGCGGCGGGACCTTGCCAGCTATTGCCAGGGAGAAACCCGGGGTTAGGCTCACCGCAATAAAGCGGCGCCTTATAAACATCGTGAGCACAGCCTGGCGGCATCCGCAGGCTGAGCTGTGAAGGCTCGCCTACGTGCAGGTGGATGTAAGGTTCGAATTGCGCGAACACGGTAAGCTTCCTGGTGATGCCCGCAGCTGCGCTAAGTCCGCCGCTCAGGGCCGTGACACTGCCAGGAGCAGTTCCGAATTTGTTGGTATAAGCAGAAACCGTGAAGACACCCTTGGGCAGGGTTTCGGCTGTTTGCACCGTGAATATGCCCGGCGTTCCCGTGGTAGCCGGAATCGGCGCCTCAGCGAACCAACCCGGCTCAGGATTTTCAGCGTTCCGCGACTCTGGCGCCTGCGGAGCCGGGTTGAAGTCACTGGCTGGTCCGGGCTGCGCTGAGGGGGCGCTGGATTGCTGGATGGAATCGTCCGCAGGCGATAATGGCGCGGCCGGGACTTTATCGCTACTGCCGGGTAACTGTAGAAGAACAACGATCAGCATTGAGCCTGCTAGCATCGTTCAGCTCCTTTGATCGCCGCTGTTACAGCGGGCATCACCCTCAACGTGATTCGGGCGATCAGGCGTCCAGCTGTGGTTCATTACATCTCTGCAATAAACTTTCGACGCCTTCAGTGGCGGGCATGCTTAGCGAGATTTGGGAGTTTATTTGCTTTCTGCCTGGTGCTTTTCGCTTTCCGACTTGGAGTCGAATGATTTTTTGGCCCGAACCAATGATATCCGATGGTGAATAGAATGCCATTGGCAGACGGATTCCGTGGCGCCGTCCAGGCGTTGGAAAGGTGCCAGGCGTGCAAAGCAAAATCGAGCGAGCGCTGCTCATGCCGGAAGAGCTGTAAACCGAATCCGAAACTGGGAACGATATTGACTTTGGAAGTGTCTCCCGGAGGAATCTTCGAGGTGGTCAGAACAACCCCTCCTGCCATTTCAAAATATGGAGCTATTCGGCCGGTGTGCTGGAAATTCCACCGCCCCACGATGGGATCGAATTCGGCTCCATAAGCAGTCTGCAGGTTGGTGACAACGAAAACCGGAACCACATCGAGGTTCCATTGCAGGGTTCCTCTGAGCCATCCACTGCCATGCGGAGCAGTCAAAACGCGACCGAAACGAGCCCCGGCCATCAAGATATCGAGATTAAAAGTGGTGCTTCCGTCATGCTGTGCAGGCACTGCCCCGGTCCAGACTTCTATGTCTTTTGTGCCTTTCATCTGCGTCGGTGCTACAAAATCCTGGCCGCTCAACATGCCCGCACAAAGCATTGTTAACAGCAATGCGGCGGCCATGAACGGCAGAATCCCTCTGGTCATCGTTTTGCTCGCTCGACCAGGGCTGGGCGGCAGCGGAATAGGATGCCGGTGTTCGCCTGGCGGACGTCATGGTCAGTGTCGGAACCGGCATGCCGCTGCTACTTGCGATTTTACGATGTAGTGTGGGGCGCGAGAATGCTAAAATCTCGCCGCTAGTTTCTGAGCACCTCCTAACACGGCCGTCGCTCAGGACGACTGTTGGAGACACCATGCCGCGCGCAAGAAATTCCTGGTTGTCCCTGTTTCTGACACTCTGTCTGCTGCTTGGTATTCCGGCGGCCGCCTCGCCCCAGCAGTCCAGCACCCCGGCGAAGGGCAAGACACAAGCTCCGGCGCAATCGCAGGAGCAAGGCGGCAATCAGGCTCAGGAGCAGAGCGCCGAGGGCGCCGACCAGGAACAGGCCGAAGAAGAAGAATTAGCGCCAGCTGCGCTTACGCTTGATGTCTCCAAGGACTCAGCGCTCATACAGGCGCTATATCAGGCCACTCGCGAGACGAAAGAGCCGGCAATTCTCATTCAGATCGCCAAGGCACAGGAACTGGTGGACAGCGGCGCTGATCTGAAGGCAACCGATCCTCAAGGCCGCACGGCGCTGCATTGGACGGTCTTCGGATCGAGTTACAACACCAAACCCAAAGTGCTAGTGGCCTATGAAAAGCTGGCCGACACCATGATTCAGAAGGGCGTGGAGTTGAACCGGGAAGACTATTACCAGGACACGGCGCTCGATTATCTGCTCTACTCGCCGAATTTCGAAATGCAGACGCTACTGATCGAAAATGGCGCCACTAGCGGCTTCCTCGCCGCCTTCGGACGTTTCTTTGAGGAGGTCTCGGAGGGCTTTCCCAAGACGCAGCAAGCCCGTATTGCAACCACGCGAACTGCCGACCTCACGCCGGGCATGACCTTTCGCATCCAGCTGCAGTCGCCCGTCTATAGCGACCGTTCGCGCACCGGTGATCCCATCACCGCCTGGGTTGTCGAGCCCGTTTATAACGGCAACCAGTTGCTGATCGAACCTGGCGCCATCATCGATGGCACCGTCCTCTTCGCCCAGAAAGCGCCGAACAAATACGATCGCCCGCGCATCGTGCTGGACTTTTCCAATGTGCCGCACAAGGACGGCACAAAATCGCCGCTCTACCTGCGCGTGCTCGATGTGGACAATGCGCGCGAAACCGTCCGCAATAACGAGGTCATCGGCATCGTGCAGCCGCATGTCTCCTCGAAGATCGGCATGGCAATCAGCGCCGCGGGTTCGCTGAATCCCATCGCCGGCGCTGCCATCAAGGGCACCCAAGCCATCTACGGCCTCTCGATTCGGCGCGAAATTTTCTTTCCTGAAGGTACCGACATCATCGTGCAGGTAGTGCGGCCATCGAATATTAAAGAAAAACCGGCGTGGATCGGCTGGCCCAAGCTGACGGTCACACCTGAGCTGCAAAAGATCGTACACGAAGCGCCTCTGCGCACCGAGACCAGTAAGCAGGTTCCATCGGATCTGACCAACGTCATCTTCATTGGATCGGAAAAACAGCTGGTCACTGCCTTTGATGAATCCGGCTGGTATCCCACCGAGAGCCTCAACATCGGCACCGGTCTGAAGACAATCCAGGCGACGATCCGCAGGACCGGTTACAACTCCGCGCCAGTGTCATTACTCACCCTTAACGGCGCGGCGCCGGATTACGTCTTCCAGAAGGGACTCGACACTTTCGCCAAGCGCCATCACATTCGCGTCTGGAAGCTGACGGAAACCTACGACGGACAGGAGATCTGGGTTGGTGCGGCGACCCACGACATCGCCATCTCGAATTCGAAGAAGGGAACCAAGTGGTCGCATCGCATCGATCCTCACGTGGATCGCGAGCGCGATTGGATCCAGACCGATCTGCTGTATAACGAGATGGCCCAGGGGTACGCCTATATCGAGCGTGCAAACGCTCCCAAGAAAACCTCCAATGGCAGTGGCGACGAAATGCTCACCGACGGCGAGATGCTGGTATTGCAACTCGGCCGGCCCAAGACGCCGAATCGCGAAACCCTCCCTGCGGTAACCGCCGCGGGGAATTGACTAGAAGCCGCCTCATAAATCAGTTTTGAAAGGCCACGGCTTCAGCCGTGCGGCTCGAGTCCGTCAAGAATGCGGGCTTTGGCCCCTGAGGGACAAATAATTCTGCCCTGGTTCATTGTGAGATGGCGTCTAACCACCTTTATGGCTGCCTAGCTATAACCCCTTCTGGCCACATTCTGGCTGATTGCGACTCCCCTCATTGGCATCTTGTTTTACCGCATCAATCCGCGCACAATGTGACAACTTCAAGAAACATCTAGTGGGCTCCCTTTGGTAGGACTGTCTTGCAGTTGTGCCTTGCCCGGACAGCTGGAACAGAATATTCACGCCGTTGCTGTCGACTCCGACTCCGAACATGCACGTCCTGCTGCAGAAGTGATCCAGGTACAGGAAGACTCAAACTAAATTGTCTAGGAGAAAATCATGAACAAAATGTTGAGGTTTGCAGGGATTTGTGCGCTTGCGCTGGTTGCACTTTCGAGTTTACCGGCGAGCGCGCAGACAACCGAGGTCAAGGAAAAGCCGCGCATGTATTCGTACGTAAGTTTCTGGGTAATTCCTCGCGCGCAGTGGGCGGATATGGCCAAAGCTGATGCCGCCGATGAAGCAACTCTCTCGAAGGCAATGGCCGGTGGAACGATCGTGGGCTATGGCAACGATACTAACCTGGTCCACACGGTTGACGGCGCGACCAGTGACGGCTGGTGGTCGTCCATGTCGATGGCCGGGTTGCTCAACGTCCTGGGGCAGTTCTACGCCAACGGCAGCGCCACTTCACCGGTGCTGGAGAGCGCCACGAAGCACTGGGATGGCATTTACGTCAGCCGTTATTACAACTGGCATTCCGGATCGTGGAAAGGTGCATATGGCGCTGGGGGCTCGTACAAGCTAAAAGACAGTGCGCCGGATAACGCTGTCGACTTGCTATCCCAGAATCTGCTCGTGCCGCTATTCGAAAAGCTGCTTGCCGATGGCACCATTCACGAATATGAGGTCGATACCGAAGCGGTGCACACCGATGCGCCGGGTACTTTCTGGATTTTCTACCTGGCCGCCAATGCGGACGCCGTAGACAAAGTGAACGGAGCGGTACGGGCTGCCGTTAAAGGGGATCCGCTGGGCAGCCAGGCTTTTGGATACATGGTGGACTGGAACGCTCATCGCGATTACCTGACCTTGACCAACGCTGCATACAAATAGTCGCAAACATTTTCTTCCGCGAGTGACGATATTCTTCGTTACTCGCGGAGTTTCCTGCTATCGCAAGTTCCGGACGAACGCAGCTCTCCTGTAGTCTCCTCGTGTGCCGTCTTCTTCGCAGATGAGTTAGGCTAATCAAGCTATGCTGTTTAATCTGCGGACCACCGGCTCAGTACTTGCGGCTGTCACTTTGCTTTGTTGCCTCGCGCTGCCCGTCGAAGCGCAAACCCTGCCGCCGCAGCTCGCGACTCCCAAACAAATTCGCGACATGCTGGTGCAACGTATCGACGTGGAGCACAAGAACGATTCCATAGTCGTCGGAGTCATCAGCAAGCATGGGCGGGAAATCATCGCCTATGGCAAACTTGATCGCGATGATCCGCGCGTGCCGGACGGCGAAACCATCTTCGAAATCGGCTCTATCACCAAGGTCTTTACGGCGTTGCTGCTGTCGGATATGGCATTGCGTGGCGAGGTAAAGCTCAACGATCCGGTGTCCAAGTATCTTCCCGCATCGGTTCATATGCCCACACGCAATGGCAAGCAGATCACCCTGCTGGATCTGGCAACCCATTATTCCGGACTGCCGCGCCAGGCAACGAACTACGGCCGCGACTACACTTTGGACCAGATGTACGAGTTTCTTGCGAATTACACGCTGACGCGCGACCCGGGAGCGAAATACGAATACTCCAATTTTGGTGGAGGCCTGCTGGGGCACGTGCTGGCCACGCGTGCCGGCACGGACTACGCAACCCTGCTGCGCGACCGCATCACCGGACCACTGCAAATGAACCATACCGCGGTGCAACTAAGCCCGGAGATGGAAGCCGATCTTGCTCCCGGACATAACGACGGAGGATCCAAAGCTCCAAGCACCGACACCAACGTGCAGCTGGGGGCAGGCGCGATCCGCTCCAACGTCGATGACATGCTGATATTTCTGGCGGCCAACATGGGATTGATCAAGACGCCACTCCTGCCCGCAATGAAAAAGATGCTTAGCGTGCGCAGACCGGAAGCGCCCGGCCTGCAGATCGCCCTCGGTTGGCAAATCCGCGAGGGTCCGAATCCAGGCGTCTTTCACAACGGCCAGACCTATGGCTATCACGCCTTTATCGTGTTTGAGCCGCGGCGAAAGCTGGGCGTCATCATCCTCTCCAACACTGCTTCCGAAATCGGGGACATTGCCTGGAATATCCTTTACTATCCCGCCACTCAGCCGGTGGAGGCTCATGTGGGCCCGCAAATTTCCCATTAGTGCTCGGCGCTGACTGAGCCTATATACTGCGTGAGGCTCACGCCTCCCATGCGAATTTGCACGCCACAATCTATCAGCCCGGCTGGTGCGATATGCTTCGCGTAGGATTGACCGGCGGCGTAGCCTGCGGGAAGTCGACGGTTGCCGAGATGTTGGTACAGCGCGGCGCGCATTTTCTGCAAGCGGATACGCTGGCCCACCAGGTCTACGTACCCGGAACGGCTGCGCACGATCAGATCGTAAATAGGTTCGGCAGGGAAATCCTGAATCAGGATGGAACGATCAATCGCGCCGCGGTGGCGAATCTTGTTTTCCCTGACAGGATCGCCGAGCTGAATGCTATCGTGCATCCCGCCGTAATTCGGGCGCAGAATCAATGGATGACCGAAATTGAAGCTGAAGATCCACATGGAATTGCAGTCGTCGAGGCCGCGTTGATCATTGAAGCGGGCGCTGTGGCAGATTTCGACAAGATCATCGTGGTCACCTGCGACTTCGAGCACAAGGTCGAGCATTATGCCCATCGCGCAGGTGTACCGCTCGAGATCGCGCGTAGCGAGGTCATCCGGCGCAGCGCGGCCCAGCTTAGCGATGAAGAGAAAGCCCGCAACGCGCAATATGTGATCGACAATTCCGGCTCCATCGATGAAACCGAACGGCAAGTGGAGAAGATATGGCGGGAATTGCAGACCGCGAGCCTCCAGCCAAGATCGCCAGATGCGTAACCCGCGCCTCTTTCGTTACACTTTTAATGGTACAACGTCTATTTCCCGTTCACGCAATTTTGAACTGATCGGCTGATCGCAAACGCATGAGATTCTTACGCCCATTCATCCTTGGTGCGGTGATCGCGAGCGCATTCTATTGGTTCACGACCCACCACCAGGGCATCAATCCTATAGCCGACGTTATTTCGCGGCCCACGCATGTGGAGCTCAGCGAAGCCGCCGGCCCCGAGAAACTGGACGCGGAAGAGCAGAACAACATCGATGTCTATCACCGCGTGATTCCTTCCGTCGTCAACATCACCACGCGCACCGTTGCTTACGACCTGTTCTTCGGCCCTGTGCCCGAGGAGGGACAAGGTTCAGGTTTCATCATCGATAAAGAAGGGCACATCCTCACCAACTATCACGTGGTTGGCGACGCTAACCAGGTGGATGTCACGTTGCACAATAAGAAAACCTGGCGTGCGAAGGTAATTGGCCGTGACCGCGCCCATGATCTCGCGGTAGTCCAAATCAGTGCTCCCGAGCTGGTTCCCGTGGTGCTTGGCGAGTCGAAGAACCTGCAGGTTGGCCAGAAGGTATTTGCTATCGGCAATCCGTTTGGATTATCCGGCACGATGACGCGCGGCATCATCAGCTCATTGCGCCCCATCCGCAGTCCTGAGGGCGCATACATTGAAGAAGCGATTCAGACGGATGCTGCCATCAACCCCGGCAATTCGGGCGGCCCGCTGCTGAATTCCCACGGCGAGGTAATCGGCATCAACAGCATGATTGCGACCGGCGGCTCGAATCAAAGCGCCGGCATCGGCTTTGCAATTCCCATCAACACGGCAAAAGCTGTGCTGAGCGATCTGATCACACTGGGCACGGTGCGCCGGCCGTCGCTAGGCATTGTCTCGCTGCCCATCGGACCGGAAATGGCGCAGGAGATGGGCTTGCCCGCGGATAATGGCGTCCTCATCATTCGCGTCGTTCCCGGTGGCGCAGCCGAACATGCCGGCCTGAAGGGCGGCAATGAGCGCGCATATCTCGGCGCGACTCCGATCATGATCGGCGGCGATCTCATCGTCGCCATCAATGGCGATCCCATCGGCGATCAGCAGGATCTTGCTAACTCCATGAACAAGCATCGCGCCGGCGATACGGTCACGGTCACAATCTACCGCGGCAAGAGAAAGATGAACGTATTGGTGGAATTGGGCGAAGCCCGCGAACATACTTGATCCTGCGCAAAGGCTGTTGGTGGGCTAGCGAACACTCTTCGTTGCTCCCACCGTCCCATCTCGGATATCATTCTTGAGCATGTACGACGACTTCCAGGCTATCGATCGCTGGACGGGTAAGCCCGTGCACTGCCGGTATCAGGCGCTCATTGTTGCCATTGCCACGCGGCACGCCGATGCGGTCGACATAAAGTTTCTGGTTGATGATCGGCCGGTATGGATTGCGCTACCCCACGTTGCCTGGGTCGAGTACAACCAGCAAACTGGAAAAATCATCTCCGATCCTATGGCGGTGCAAACTGCCGGCCACTACTTAAAATGGGCCATCGAATCCGGCGAAGACAACGGTCGCGAGATGTACACGATGACGGTGCAGGAAGTCCTGGATCATCTGAAAGCAGTCATGGACGAGGCGCTTCAGCCGGCTGCCGGTTGAGATCTGTGTGCGGCCAAGTTGTACTGATTCTCTTTTCACTGCGCAAAGTAAGCCGTGGATGGAAGCGAGTCTTCCCCGCGATTTTGATTTTTAAGTAAGGAGCTCTCATGTCCTCTCTTCTGCAGACGCCCGAGGTTTCGCAACTTCTCGGCCGCAACAACGTAAACCGTAATCTTTATCCAGCGCTGCTGGTGGAAGCGGCGTTGCGCCGCGGCGAGGCGGAACTGGCGGCGCGCGGCGCGCTGGCAGCCGATACCGGTAAGCGCACCGGCCGCTCGCCCAAGGACAAATTCGTCGTGCGCGACGCCGTAACGGAAAGCAAAATCGACTGGGGCACAGTGAACCAACCGACCTCGCCCGATATCTTCGATGCTCTTTATGAGCGGGTGCTGGAATACTTGCGAGACAAAGAATTGTTCGTGCAAGACCTTTATTGCGGCGCTGATCCGAAGTACCGGATGCCCATCGAGGTCATCAACGAATACGCATGGCATAATCTGTTCGCACGGCAGCTATTCGTTCGGCCCACCGCGGACGAGCTCAAGAACCACAATCCCGAATTCACCATCGTCAGCGCGCCCAGCTTTCTTGCCGATCCCAAGCGCGATGGCACCAACTCCGAAGCCTTCGTGATGGTGAATTTCGCCAAGAAGCTGGTGATCATGGGCGGCACGGCGTATGCCGGCGAGATGAAGAAGTCGATATTCGGCATCATGAATTTCTTGCTTCCGCCTCGTAATGTCTTTCCCATGCACTGCTCCGCCAATGTGGGACACGATGGTGTGACGGCGTTGTTTTTTGGACTTTCCGGCACCGGCAAAACCACGCTTTCCGCCGATCCGACTCGCCGGCTGATTGGGGATGACGAACACGGCTGGAGCCAAACCGGTATCTTCAACTTCGAAGGCGGGTGCTATGCCAAGTGCATCCATCTTCGGCAGGAAACCGAGCCGCAGATCTACAACGCGCTGGGCTTCGGCGCTGTGCTGGAAAACGTCGTACTGGATCCGGTTACCCACATCCCCGATTACGACGACGACAGCAAGACCGAGAACACGCGCGCAGCTTACCCGGTCGAATTCATCGACAATGCCGTGATTCCCGGAATCGGCGGACATCCAAAGAACGTGGTGTTTCTGACCGCCGACGCATTCGGTGTGCTGCCTCCCATTTCAAGGCTCACGCCCGAGCAGGCGATGTATCACTTCATGTCGGGTTACACGGCGAAAGTCGCGGGCACGGAAGCCGGCGTCGAAGGCGCACAGGCGACATTCTCCACTTGTTTTGGCGCTCCTTTTATGCCGCTTCCGCCCAAGCTCTATGCGGAAATGCTGGGCCGGCGTCTCCGCGAGCATAACGCCCAATGCTGGCTGGTCAATACCGGATGGCAGGGCGGACCGTATGGCATCGGCAAGCGCATGAGCCTGCCTTACACCCGCTCCATGGTGAATGCTCTGGTCGAAGGAAATCTGGCGAATGTCGAGTACGAAGTTGATCCGGCCTTCGGTTTGAGCATTCCCAAGTCCTGTCCGGGAGTGCCGTCGGAGTTGTTGGCGCCGCGAAATTCGTGGAAGGACAAGGCTGCTTACGACAAGATGGCCGCGGATCTGTCGGCACGTTTCGCCAAGAACTTCGAGAAGTTCGACGCGCCTCCCGAGATCAAAGCGGCCGGGCCAAAGCCGGCGCAAACCAAGTAGCTCCCACAATCGAGGATGTATCACAATGTGGCACAGCCAAGGCTGTGCCATTTTTTTGTTCAGAACGCCGACCTTATGTGCTGCTCGCCCAGAACCTTCCCTGACTGGTCGAACCAGACCACCTCATACTGCGGCTGGAAAATCGTGTACCAGTAGCGATAGACATACTCTTCCGTGCAGCCCTTGGGCACCGGAGTCAGCGAGCCGCAAGCTACTTCGCTGGTAGGGTCGCCCAGCAACTGGCGTACCACGTCGTGGGAGTCGCCAATGTTCACCTCAGCCGAGTTCTTGCGCAGCTTCTGGTCGTGTTGATAAGCCCAGATGCCGGCAATAATCAGAGCAAGTGCGACGGCGATAAAGAACAGGCGAATCCGCATTGTTAGTTATACTGGCCACTGGCTACTGTTTCTTCAGCACAATCACCAGCACGCGGCCATCGGACTTGATGGCTCCTCCAGTCGCAGTTTTTGTCGATGTGATCGGGTGCGCGCGGGTCATGTATGACATCGCTTCCACCTGGCCCGCCTGCTGCAGGGTCGCGCCGATGAAATCGCGCTCGTTGTCGACGTCCTGATCGGTGGAGTGAGTAATCGTGCCCTTGGAACGATCGTCCTTGGTTATGCCAATGTCGTGCGTGCCCGCTCCCGTCCACAGCGGCTCGTTCTGCGGACTCTTGTACGGGGCCTGCCAGATGCGGAAGTGATTGCGCTGTGCAGCCACCAATACCGCTTCCGCGCGCTCGTAGCCGAAGTCCTGCGGGCGTCCGTAGAGATACAGAGTGCTCATGGGTACCGCGACGTAAACGTTCTTCTGGAGCGTCGCGAGTAGCGCGCTCACCACCGCGTCCTTATCCGTCTTGTCGGCCGCAATCCAGCCGGCGGCTTTCAACGCGTTGGTCACCTGCTCCTGGGTTCCCACGAGTACAAAATTCACCAGGTCGCCGGGATTGCCACCTTGCGGCTGATCGGTCACGCGATACGGCAGCTTGGCATCCAGTTCAGCGAACAGCGGCTTGAAATCGTAGTTACTCTGGCCCGCCGCAGCACCGCTGTTGGCTGCTTTGCTGGCGGCTGTGCGATCAACGTGCACTTGAAATGAGCCGTCGGCCGTCTCCAGGGAGTCGTTGTTAATCCCCAGGTACAGCCGGCCCGCAATCGGCGCCATCACGGTGCCGTCAGCTCCGATAAAGAAAGGCGTGGCCGCATCGCTGTTGCCAATGCGTCCCACCAGCGCGCCTCGACCGGCGCTGGGAACCATCAACGGGCGCAACGTATCCACCCATCCCCGCGCGGCGCCAGCCGCGGTGATGCCGCTGTTGTTCCCCATCGTCACCGTGCCGTTGGCTGTGATGTGCAGTTTATCGCCGGCATCCACATCCATGCCGGTGTCAACCCATTGCGTATTGCCGCTGACGGTAACATCGAGGCTTGTGCTGTTTGCTGGGGTGCTTGCGATCGTAAGCGAACAAGCCCGCGCCGGACCGGCGACTCCCAGCGCTGCCATGACAATCAAGATCGTCAAAACTAGAGCCGCAGACTTCATCGAACCAAACTATCGCTCCTTAAGAAAGTATAACGAGACAGTCGTTGGAAGTTGTGGGTGCCTCGTTCCTGTGATCCCGAGCGCAGCGACTGTGGGCTTCTCCGACCGCATCTTTGGCGGATCGGCGGGCGCACAGTCGAGCGAGCAGAACTGCCGGCGCACATCGGACAGCCGGCAACTGACAATCGATAACCGACAACGGCCTTCTCACCGTCCCGCTTCATTGAACATGAACTTCCCCAAATACATCGGCGACGATTTCGGCGGCTTCGTCGTCGACATATCTACCGGATACGGTCCCTGGGTCAACGTCGGAAATCCCCAGATATCGCCATTGCGCATATCGATCATCATCTTGCCGTACATCTGCGCCGTGCCGTCGGGTTTACGAATCATCACGTACCCCGGCTCAACGTAAAAAGGATAACCTTCTTCGGCCTGCGCTTGCACCGGCGTAGGCTGTACCACCGGACGAAACGCGATCAGGCCCAGCAGAATCGCGATCACCAGCAGTAACGCTTTCGTAGTCCAATCCAGCTTCATCTTGTCCTCTCCTCAAATTGCAACCGACAACTGACAGCTAGTGATCATTGTCACCCGAAAGACGTTGTCACGGCCGTCATCTAGTTGTCTTTTCGCGCACTCATTCTCATAATGGCGGTTTCATAGCGAACTCTCCTAAACTGGATCCTGCACACAAACTCAATGGTCTCCATTACTATCGTCACCTGGAACTCGGCGCAATATCTCAAAGACTGCTTCGCCGCGCTCGCAGCTCAGGACTATCGCGATCTCGAAGTCATCATCGTCGATAACGCCTCTGAGGACAGCACACGCAGCCTTTTGCGTGAGGTTGAGACGAAATGGCGCGTGAACTACAACGACAGGAATGTCGGCTTTGCTGCCGGACAGAATCAGGCGATTCGCGGCTCGCGAGGCGATTGGGTGCTTTGCCTCAATCCTGACGTCGTGATGACCCCGGGTTTCGTGACCCAGATGGTTTCGGCCGGCGAAGCTCATCCTGATGCCGGATCGCTCTGCGGCAAATTGTTGCGCTGGAATCCAACAAGCGAAAACCACAAGACCAATATCATCGACTCCACCGGTATCTACTTCACGCCCAACATGCGACATCTAGATCGCGGCGCGGAAGAAATCGATCGCGGCCAATACGATCGCGCGCAATATGTCTTCGGCGCCAGTGGCGCAGCGGCATTCTTTCGCCGTAACTTCATCGATGATATTTCGGTTGAAAGCGACTTCTTCGACGAGGACTTCTTCGCCTTCCGCGAAGACGGCGATCTCGCCTGGCGTGCGCAAGTCATGGGCTGGAAATGTCTGTACACACCGAAGGCCGTCGCATGGCACGTGCGGCGAGTCACGCCCGAGCGCCGCAAAGACCTGCCGCTGGTCATCAACTGGCACTCCGCAAAAAATCGTTTTCTCATGCGCGGCAAGAACGCCTCGGGATGGCTCTGCTGGCGGCTCTTTTTCCCGGTGCTATGGCGTGACCTTATGACCTTCGGCTATGCCATGTTTCGCGATCGTCGATTGTGGTCCGCGGTGATTTACTGGTGGAAGGCGCGCGACAGTATTCGCCGCAAGCGCGCGATTATCCAGTCGCGCCGCCGCGTCTCCGATCGCGATTTGTTATGGTGGTTCAGCAATACCCCGCGCGCCCTCGAGGCGGAAAAGGCGCGCGAGCAGTCAGCACTCAGCAGTCAGCATTCGGCCAATGATAGTTAGCAAACCAGAACTGACATTCAAGAGGTACGGCGCATTCAAAGACGGATGCTGATTGCCGACTGCTTCTTTCATGAACATCGCCATCGTCGGAACTCGCGGCATTCCCAATCGCTACGGCGGCTTCGAACGCTTTGCCGAGCAGATCAGCTCGCGCTTTGCCGATCATGGCCACCGCGTCACGGTCTATTGCCGTCGCGCGTTCACCCGTCCCGACGACATTTACGACCGCCGCGTGCGCCGCGTCATCGTTCCCAGCCTGCATCAGAAGCATCTCGACACATGGGTCAGTACCTTCTTCGCCGCCGTGCACGTCGCCCTCAGCGATAACGATGTTGTCCTGCTCTGCAATGTCGCCAACAGTCCGTTCGCCTACCTTCCGCGCCTGTTCGGCAAGCCGGTCGTGCTCAACGTTGACGGTCTCGACCGCAAGCGCGAGAAGTGGAAGGGACTGGGCGCGCAGGTATTGCACTTCTGCGAATGGATGTCATCGTTCAGTTCCAATCAGCTCGTTACCGATGCCCGGGCAATTCACGATTACTATCTCGCGAAGTACGGCAGCGCATCGGTGGTGATCGGTTATGGCTCTGAGATGCCGCCCGGCGATTACAATCTCGACGGGTTGAACCTAGACTCCGGCCGCTACGTGCTTTATGTCAGCCGTTTGGAGCCGGAGAACAATCCCGACCTGGTGTTGCGCAGCTGGCGCAACGTGCGCAGCGCTTGGCCGCTGGTTGTGGTCGGCGACAATCCTTATGACGCGGGCTATCTCGCCAGACTGAAGGCGCTGGGCGACGACCGCGTGCGCTTCACTGGAGCGATCTACGGTGATGGCTATTGGGCGCTGCAGAAGCATGCCGGGATTTTTGTGTTCGCATGTGAGATCGGAGGCGTGCATCCCGCGTTGATTGAATCCATGGCGGCGAGCAACGCTGTGCTTTATCTCGACACTCCCGAAAACGCCGAGACCGCAGGCGACGCGGCGATCAAGTACGAGAAGTCAGAAGTCGATCTGACTGCGAAGCTGCAATCGCTGCTGGACGACGCCGACGCCCGCCAGCAATTGGCGATCCGCGCTAAGCAGCGTGCCGATGCGCTCTATCGTTGGGAGGCAATTGCCGAAAAGTACGAGAAGCTGTTTGCCGAACTCGTGAAAAAGTAAGAGCCTAGCCGATACAACAGCATAACTTCGAAGACTGCTGAAAACTCGGCTTCGGAAAAGTTTGTATCAGGGCATGACTTCAGTCGTGCCAATAAGCCATATTGGTTTTTCGGGCCGCCTTTAGCCGGCGGCACACTGCTTCCAGAGGGTTCTCTTGCAACCTCTTCAGCCATGCCGAAAAAAGCCAATCACAAAACCGCTTCAGACCTGGCTCACCGTGGCAAGTCGCAATGGCTATTGTTGTGGTGGTGTGGGACGCGACGGTTGCGGCTGGTGCGGCGCGGCGCTCTTCTCCGGCTTCGCGCCCGACGGCGGCTTGCCTGGCAGCTGCGCCTTAGGTGGCGCGAGGATTAGGTGCAGCGTGTTACCTTCTTGCCGCGGACGAAACTCCACCACTGCCTTGTCACCCAGATCTTTGATCAGCCGCTCCAGAATCTCGCGGCCCAGTCCCTGGCGCGTCATCTCGCGTCCACGGAAAAATATGGTTGCCTTGACCTTGTCGCCCTCGCCCAGGAAACGCAGCACGTGGTTCTTCTTGGTCTCGTAGTCGTGATCGTCCACATTGATGCGGAACTTCACTTCCTTGACCGTGATCTGGTGCTGATGCTTCTTGGCTTCGCGCTCGCGCTTTTCCTGCTGATACAGGTATTTCCCGTAATCCATGATGCGGCAAACGGGAGGTTGTGCGGTGGGCGAGACTTCTACCAGGTCGAGAGTTTTTTCGCGGGCAATTTTGAGCGCTTCGTAGGGCGGCATGATGCCAAGCTGGTTGCCCTCATCGTCAATGACCCGAACTTCACGAACACGAATGCGATCATTCGTGCGGATAAAACGCTTGTCGATACAGTCCTCCGCAGTAACTGCAGTACTGCAAAAAGTATAGCATGGGGTTCGCTGAGTCTTTGGGGACAACTCTGGGGCGCAGTGGCGGAAAGTAGACTTAAAGCAGTATTCGGCGGGCATGGCAGCCCGCCGTCTGAGTGTTGTTGCGAGATCTAATAGGTAAGCGTTGCGGTCGTGTTCGTTGTTGTTACACCATAATTGCACCACGGCTCGGTGCCTTGCGGGACCAAAACCATCGGCGACCAACCTGGATCTGGGATTCGTCGGAAGTAATTGTCATACAAGATTACGTTGCTGAAGGTTATTGAACCATTGGGCGGAAAGTCGCTGCATTGGTTAATGCTGTAAACCTCCAACGTGCCGGATTGAGCCCACACGAATTTCAACAAACTGGGGTAATCGATGCTCAAAGTTGTGCTTCCGCCGGTCGTCACGTCCTGGGTTGTTATATTCCATTTCGGACAGACCTGAATTGCTATGTTGCCGCATACACTCATAACCGAGCCTTGGATTTGATCTCCGGGATTCACGGTTACAGGTGCGCTGTTCCAGGCCATGCCGTTGGGACAGCAGTTCCAGCTGGCGATATTCCATGGCCCAGCGCCGGGCTGTCCATCGTTCCACCCCAACACTGGCTGAATAATGGGCTCTTCATTGGGTGGAGTAAGGTCGTTATGGGATAGAGCGGGGAAGAAAAATAATGTCTGACCATCATTGGTAGTGGGTGTCGGAGGCACGGTCCATGTGGCGGCAACTCCGTTGTAGGTAGTGCTCGTGGAGATCTGGCCGGCCTCAATCCAGCTCCAACTTATCTCCAGGGGCTCGGAGTCCTCCGGAGCCTTGACTACAAGCTCTCCCGTGGGTGAATAACGCGGAAAACTACAAAACGAAACGTTTGTCTCCTCGCTTCCGTCCTCAAAGCGGATGCGACCATCGCCCAGCAGCGTCTCTCCCTGTTTGGGCTGCCGGACACACGATGGATGGAAGTAGCCGAACGGCGTAATCACATAGTCGGAAGGCACACTGGCTGGACGATTCGATCCTACCGCTATCTGGGCATACAGCATTCCCAGCGACATTACGAGAAAAAACATGACGCAGAAAATCCATCTTGCCCTGTTCATTCTTGGCTCCTATATTGCGGTTGAATAATGAAAAAGCGGGAACTACTAGCTGTGCTGGCTGGGGGGATTCAGCCGGCATCGGGAAGCGTAGCAACGCAGTGCTTGCCCTGTCTGTGACGTAATCGCGTGGCGCTATGTTACGGCGATAGGGGATATTTACTGGCGTATTGTGCCAATCAAAGCTTCACTTGCAACTGCATAAATGCTGCTTTGAATCGAACGGTTGCTCTCGGCAGGACCCTTCAAACGTAATTTCAGATAGTTGTCCGTCAGCGCTTCCGTGTACTCGCCGTCGAAGTGCGTCAGCGTAATCGCTTCGATCTGTCGCCCGATGAACGACTCCATAAATGCGCGCTTCTTTCTGGCCGCCAATTCCCGGAGCGCGCGATTACGCTCCCGGGCGATCTGCACTGGAACCTGCTCCGGCATCGCCGCCGACGGCGTTCCCGGCCGCGACGAATAGGTGAACACATGCAGATAAGTAAACGGCAGCCGCTCGATCAGTGCGCGCGTTCGCTCGAAGTCGTCATCACTCTCGGCGGGGAAGCCGACCATGACATCTGCTCCGATTGCCGCATCCGGCATGGCGCGGCGAATGCGCTCGATACGGTCCGCGTAATGCCACGGGCGATACTTGCGGTGCATCTTGCGAAGGATGCGGTCGCTCCCGGACTGCATCGGCACATGCGCGTGCTTGCAGATGCGGGGCGATGATGCGACCAACTCAATCACCTCGTTCGTCCAATCCATCGGCTCGACCGAGCTGATGCGAATCTTCTCGATCGCTGTCTGCTCCAGAATCGTGCGCAGCATCGCAGCGAAATTCGCGCGCGGCGTCAGCTCGCGCCCCCAGCGGCCAAGATTGATCCCCGAGAGCACGATCTCCCGATAACCATTCGCCACTAAAGCATTCGCTTCACGCAAAACTTCTTCCAGCTTCAGCGAGCGGCTCTTGCCGCGCACGTACGGGATAATGCAAAACGAGCAGCGGTTATTGCAGCCGTCCTGAACTTTGAGATTCGGTCGCGTCTTCTCGAAAGAGTCGGCATCGAAGACCGGGGCGGCCATCAGTTCAGTATGAGCGAAGATGTCACCGACGATGACATCCGCGCCGGCTGACGCGCCAATTTGCGCCAGCGGCACAAAATCAGGCTGCAGATAATCAGCTAACTGATGCTTGTGAGAGTTGCCGACAACCAGGCTAACTCCTGGGAGCGCGGATACTTCTTGCGGCGCGCGCTGCGCATAGCAGCCCGTTACCAGTATCTGGGCATCTGGATTTTCGCGGTGAATGCGGCGTATCGCAGCGCGTGCGTCCTGGTCAGCGGACGCGGTAACCGTGCACGTATTCAGCACGATCACTTCGGCTAGAGTGGCATCTTCGGCGCGTTCCAGGCCGCGATCGAGCAACTGACGCTCAATCGCCGCGCCATCAGCTTGGGTCGCGCGACAGCCGAAGTTCTGCACATGATAGGTCGCCACAAAGACATTATACTGAGCAGAAATCTCAACGAGAGATCGGCAAATCTGCGCACTCGATCCTCGCGCTTGGGGTCCGGAGACTGGAATGGGATGCACCGCACTGAAGTGCGCACGGTTTTGCGCCGTGCGTCACGAAGGTGTACGATCAAGATCAGCGGATGGCAAATTCAAAAGTAGTTGGCTAGTCGTCGGCAACCGAATTCGGCAAAATAGAATCTCACGGTCGCGCCTATTCTGGAGTTCCCCATGAAACGTCGCATTCTCTTAGTTGATGATGAGCTGGCAATTCTCCTTACGCTGCGCGCCATTCTGGAAATGAACGGCTTCGAAGTGGACACGGCTGCCTCTTCAAAGGAAGCGCAAACCAAGTTGAAGAACGGCATCTACGAGATGGTCATCACCGATATGCGTATGGAGAGCGAGACTTCCGGCTACGACGTCATCCGTGTCGCCCGCGAGCAGCCGTATGATCCGGCCACGGCTTTGCTGACCGCCTATCCTTCGCTAGGCAATGAGTGGCGAAACAAGGGAGTACATTCACTGCTGGTGAAGCCGGTAAATACGGATGAGTTGATTCGCCAACTCGAAGCGCTACTGATCACACATCAAGACCACAAGATGCTTTCTCAGAAATCCGCGAAGAAAACCGTAGTGGCCAACGGCGGGCGTTCCGAACGTCAGGCTGCCGCCAAACGGGCTGAGTAAGTCTGTCGCTTTTTCTCGAAAACGAAATCCAGCATCTGCAGTTTGCCTATCCGCCAGCGCAACTCTACAATGAAGGTTTACCCTCCACGGAATGAAATCATGATTCATTTTCCTGTCCCTGAGGCGCTGACCTTCGATGACGTGTTGTTACTGCCGGCCAAGTCTGACGTGGTTCCGGCACTGGTCGATACCACAACACGCCTGACTCGCAACATCGAGCTCCGTGTGCCGCTCATCAGCGCGGCCATGGACACGGTGACCGAATCGCACATGGCAATCGCCATGGCACAGCAGGGCGGACTCGGCATTATTCATCGCAATCTCTCCATCGAGCAGCAAGTCACCGAGGTCGACAAGGTGAAGCGGTCGGAGAGTGGCATGATTGTCGATCCCATCACCATGGATCCGGAGCAGAAAATCTCCGAGGCGCTGGAGGTGATGCGGCACTATCGCATCTCCGGCGTGCCCGTCACCAAGAACAAAAAGTTGGTCGGAATCCTCACCAACCGCGATCTGCGATTTGAAACTCGCACCGATATTCCCATCAGCGAGGTTATGACCAAGGAAAACCTCATCACGGTTCCAGTCGGCACCACGCTGACCGATGCCGAGGCAATCCTGCACACCCACCGCATCGAGAAGTTGCTGGTCGTCGACGATCATTACAACCTCAAAGGCTTGATTACCGTGAAGGACATCCAGAAGCGGTTGAAGTATCCCACTGCCGCTAAGGATGACCATGGCCGTCTGCGAGTCGGCGCGGCGATCGGCGCCACTGGCGATTACCTGGAGCGCGCCCAGGAGTTGGTGCGTGCCAAGGCCGACCTGCTCGCCATCGACAGCGCTCACGGACACACCACGCGCGTGATCGAAGCCATCAGGAAAATCAAATCGGCTCTGCCGCAAGTCGATCTGCTCGCCGGCAACGTTGGAACCTTCGATGGCGCTTGCGAACTAGCGCGCGCCGGAGCCGACGGAATCAAGGTCGGCATCGGTCCCGGCTCCATCTGCACCACGCGCGTCGTTACCGGCGCGGGCGTGCCGCAGATTACCGCCATCGCCGAAGCGGCTCGCGCTACGCGCGACAGCGATGTTTCCGTGATCGCTGACGGCGGCATTAAGTACTCGGGTGATATTACGAAGGCGATTGCTGCCGGCGCGGACTGCGTCATGATCGGCTCTCTGCTGGCCGGAACCGAAGAAAGTCCGGGAGAGACCATTCTGTACCAGGGCCGATCCTTCAAAGCTTATCGCGGCATGGGATCACTGGCTGCGATGGCGCAAGGCTCCAGCGAGCGCTACTTCCAGGCCACGGACGCCGACATTGACGATTCATCCGTACCGGTGCTGAACGAGGACGGCAGCGAGAGCAACCGGCTGGCAAAGCTTGTGCCGGAAGGCATCGAGGGACGCGTGCCGTATCGCGGCACGGTCGGCATGATCGTCTATCAACTGGTCGGAGGAGTGAAGAGCGGCATGGGCTACGTCGGCTGCGGTACCATCGAGGAGCTGCAGCAGAAAGCGCGCTTTGTGCGGATCAGCGGCGCCGGCCTGCGCGAAAGCCATGTGCACGATGTGATGATCACCCGCGAAGCGCCCAACTACCGCGTGGAATAACCGGGATCATTGGGACTGTGTTCGCGGCGTAATCCTGATGATATTGCGCGCAACCTCAACTCTCCGGTTGGGGTAAGTTGATTCAATCGAGGCGATCACCCGCGAGAGCATAGGTGCGCCGCTCTGGTCCGTAATTCCGTCAGCATCGTCCATCAGGATCACATGGTCCTGGATCCTGCCAGCGAGAATGGCAGAGAACTCCGATCCCAGGCGGTTCGGGTTGCCGATGTCTCCACTCCATCCGCAATAGCCTGCATCCAGCCACCACAGACAACGCTCGTTCAGCCGCTGCAATAACTGCGGCACCACACTCTGGCTGTCGCCATTAATGATCTCCATGTGTGAATGTTTGCGGAAACGCTCTTTCGCCAACTTCGCGAGTTCCGGATCGATTTCGATCGAGTAGATCTGGCGAAAGCGATGGGCAACGGCAGCCATCATCTCACCATAGTAGGTCCCGGTTTCAACCAGTGTTGTCAACCCAAATCTCTGCGCGTACTCCAGCACCGTCCGCTGCTTGATGATATGTGGAATGCGCCGAGGCTCCCCCCGCAGCTTCCACCACCAGTAGTCGGGATAATGGCCGAGCTGCTTGAATCCGGCATAGAGCGGCATCTGCTTCAGCAGCGAACGTAGGGGATGTGCGGGACGCGATTGCGGCATCGTTCTCGAACTTCAGATTAGCAGGATAAAGCGAGCCACTTCCAACTTGTGTATGGAAGTCCGACCGTAAAACTCCCCGGCAAAACTGGCATCGGCGATGCCACTCCCACCCGATCAGCTCAACAACCAGCGCCTTATGATTTAGAATTCTTCTACTCGCTTGCACGGTGATGGGGATTCTCCTCATGCAGACCTTCTACAAAAGATTCAGCGTAATTACCGGATTCTTGCTGTTGCTGGCGCTACTGGTCATCAACTGCATTGTTATTCGGCGCGAACTGGCCGTGCAGATCGCCAACCAGGCATGGGCGGCGCACAGCCAGGCGGTGCTGTTGCAACTCTCCGAGACTGAGTCGCTCCTGAAGGACGCCGAGACCGGCCAACGCGGATATCTTTACACCGGCGAGCCCAGATATCTACAACCCTACAATCTCGCGATCACCCAGGTTAACAATCACATCCAGAAGCTGGCGGAGTTGACGGCCGACAATGCCGACCAGCTGTCCAACGTCGAACGCCTTGGCCTGTTGGCGAAGCAGAAGCTGGCCGAACTCAACAACACCATCACGCGTTACCAGTCCGGCCATCCTGACAAGGCTCGGGCGTTGGTCCTGACCAACCATGGCCTCTTTACCATGGACAGGATTCGCGCGGTGATCCGCGAAATGCAGCAGCAGGAGAATGGCTTGGCTTTGGCCCGCATGCAGGCCTATCGCCGCAGCGTTCGTGTCACCGTCGCCTGTATTTATTCGGCCAGCATTGTCGCTGCCCTGGGATTGATTCTCCTGGCTTACTACATCCTGCGCGAGATGGGATTGCGGGAAAGACACGCCCAGCAAATGCGTCAGCGCGAAGAGTGGTTTCGCGTAACCCTCACCAGTCTCGGCGATGGTGTTATCGCCACCGACGAATTCGGCTTCGTGACTTTCGTCAATCCTGTCGCCGAGCGGCTTACCGGCAGAAGCCTGGGGCAGGCGAAGGGAAAACCGGTTACCGAAATTTTTCCCATCTTCAACGAGATCACCCACGAGTCGGTGGACAATCCCGTCCAGAAGGTAATGGAGCTGGGCCAAATCGTGGGCCTGGCCAATCACACCGTCCTACAACAGCCCGACGGGACGGTGATTCCGATTGAGGACAGCGCCGCGCCCATACATGATGATCGTGGCCAGTTAATCGGCGTGGTTCTGGTCTTCCGCGATGCTTCGCATGAGCGCAAGTCGCAGGAAATCCTTCGCAAGACGGAGAAGCTTGCGGCAGCCGCGCGTTTGGCCGCAACTGTTTCCCATGAGATCAACAATCCTTTGGAGGCCGTAGGCAATCTCATCTACCTGGCCAAGAACAGGCCAGATGTGCCTGCCGACGTGAGTTATGATCTCACGCTCGCCGAACGCGAATTGGAACGCGTCTCACATATCACCAGGCAGACTCTGGGGTTCTACCGGGAGGCGAAAGCGCCGACGTGGCTCGATGTGCCCGGGCTTCTCGACTCAGTTTTGAAACTGTATTCCAACAAACTCACGAGCAAGAAGATTACCGTGGTGCGCGAGGTTGAAGAGTGTCCGCCGGTGCAGGGCTGGCCGGGAGAGTTGAAGCAAGTCATGTCCAACCTGATCTCCAATGCAGCCGATGCCATGAGTGCCGACGGTACCCTCAGGATCCACGTCTCCTGCGTCGACTATGAAGATGGCAAAGCGGTCAAGCTGCTCGTGGAAGACGATGGCCCCGGCATCGCGCCCGAGCACAGAAGTCGCATCTTTGAGCCGTTCTTCACTACCAAGAAAGACGTTGGGACGGGTTTGGGCCTGTGGGTTGCGAAAGAGATTGTTGGACGCCACGGCGGCTCGATCGAGGTTGGTTGCCACTACGGAGACAGCTCGCATGGCACCACGTTCACCATTCTCCTACCCTGCGCCGCCGATGTCGAACGTAGCATTGCCGAGGCGGTGTGAGATTACCGGATTGCTAACGCTTAATACACATCGGCTGGAGCACGCCTTCACAGGCTGCCAGGAAACTTCCACTTTGGGGCGCCTTGTATCAGGGCACGACTTCAGTCGTGCCGATAAGCCATTTATTGTTGGACGAGCCGGCTTCAGCCGGCGGCACAATGCCGTGCACCTCACGGGCCTAACGCATCATCCTCAGATGCTCCAGGATCGGCCCTAGCGCCAGCACCGGAAAATAGCTGAGTGCGGAAACAATCACTGCGGTCGAGGTTAACAGCACAGCGAAGGACAGCGAATTCGTCGGCAGCGTACCTGCACTCTCCGGACTTGGCTGCTGTGCCGCGAACAGCCCCGCGAGTGCGAGCGCCGGAATGGCCAATCCGAAGCGGCCGATCATCATGGTCACCGCAGTCGTCAAGTTGTAAAAAACAGTGTTGGCGTTCAGCCCGGCGAACGCCTGACCGTTGTTGGCATTCGAAGAAGCGAAGGCAAACAGAATCTCCGTCAAACCGTGCGTCCCGGTGTTGGTCGCCAGACCCGCAAGGCCCGCCTTCGTCTGGACAGCCAAAGCGGTGCACAACAACACTCCGATTGAGCCGGCAAGAATGTACAGCATGATCATCTTGCTTTCAGCGGCGCCGATCTTCTTGCCCAGGTACGCGGGTGTGCGGCCGACCATCAGCCCGGCAAGGAACAAAGCGATGAGTGCGATCATCACGATGCTGTAAATTCCCGTTCCAAGCCCGCCAAAGACAATTTCTCCCAGCAGCATATTGACTAGCGGCACCATGCCGCCGATTGGCATATAGCTATCGTGCATGGAGTTGGTGGAACCGGTCGCGCCATTGGAGGTGGTCACCGCAGCCAGCACCGAAGAGGTAATGCCGAACCGGACCTCCTTACCTTCCATGTTGCCGCCGGCCTGCGCCGAGCTGACGCGAATATTCAGCGGGCGCGGCAGCAGCGGATTTCCGCGCTGCTCCGCCCAGCCGCAGATCAGCAGTCCAACCACAAACAGGAAGATCATGACGCGATACAACAGCCAACCATGGCGCGGCCTGCCGATCATCAATCCATAGGTATAAGTGAATGCCGCGGGCAGCACAGCAATCGCCAGCATCTCGATAAAGTTCGCCAGCGGCGTCGGGTTCTCATACGGATGAGCCCCATTTGTATTAAAGAAACCGCCGCCATTTGTACCCAGGTTCTTGATGATTTCCAGTGCCGCTACCGGTCCCTGCGCAATGGTTTGGCGCGCGCCTTCCAGACTCCTGGCTTGCGCGTAGGAATGGAAGTTCATCGGCACGCCCTGCCACACCAGGGTGAGCGCACCCACTACTGATAACGGAAGTAGTACCCAAAGAATCGAGCGGACGAGATCGACCCAGAAGTTGCCGATTGTCTCGGCGCGATCACGCGCCATGCCGCGGATAAACGCCACACCGACCGCCAGTCCTGCTGCTCCTGCCAGGAAATTCTGCACCGTCAGGCCTACCATCTGGCTAAAGTAACTGAGCGTCGTCTCGCCGCCGTAAGCTTGCCACGTCGTTGTGGTAGAAAAACTCACGGCTGTATTCATTGCCAGGTCTGGCGTCATCGGCGTGCTCATGTAGGTGGAGAAGAACCAGGGAAGAAATTGTTGCAGACGAAGGATGGCATAGAGCAGCAGCGTGCCGATGAGACCGAAAATGACAAATGCGCCGGCATATTCTTGCCAGCGCATCTCAGATTTCTCCTTCACTCCGGCCAGTCGGTAGATCAGGCGTTCCAGCGGACATAACAGGGGATCAAGCAGTGTGCGTTCGCCGCTGAATACGCGGGCCATGTAGCGGCCAACAGGCTTGACCAGCAGCGTCGCGACCAAAAGAAACGCGGCATACTGAGTGAGAGCGGAAGCACTCATGCGTGGCGTTCCGGTAAGAGCGGAATCTGGAAGCTGAGCAGCACCTGCTCTATTGGACTACTTGAGGTATAAATTTTTCATAAAGATGTCGTGAAGCTGTCGTAAGTAGCGCCCGCCAACCAGCGAACTTAACTGAATAAAACCATCCATATCCTTGCCAAAATCAGCAAGCATAGGACGATTACAACGAACACTCCTTTGCCCACATCAACTCGACTTCAACGGCATAGTGCGCAGGCGCTCGCCGGTGGCGGCAAAGATTGCATTTGCGATTGCCGGCGCTACTCCCACAATTGGAGTTTCACCCGCACCGGCTGATGGCAAATCCTTCCGGTCAACCAGCACCACGTCGATTTGTGGCATGTCGCTGAAGCGCGGCACACGGTACTGCGCAAAGTGCGGATTCGCGATACGTCCATTGTCGAAGCGCACCGCTTCAAACAGCGCACCACCCAGGCCCATCATGATCGCGCCTGCGATCTGGTTGCGCAGGCCGTTGGGATTCACTACCGCGCCACATTCGAAGGCTTCGGTCACCCGAACCACACGCACTGTTTTATCCCGCCCGATTTCGACCTCGGCAACAGTGGCGACATGCCCGCCCTTCTCGAACCCGCCGGCGATTCCGAAGCCACGCTCGCTGGTCGACTTCTGCTCGCCCCACGCGGCTTTCTCGGCAACCGCTTCAAAGACGGCGCGCAGCCGGGCATCCGTCGTGTTCTTCAGCCGGAATTGCAAGGGTTCCATCGCGGCCGCATGAGCTAGTTCGTCGATGTGCGATTCGCGCGCGAAATGGTTCGCCGTTGCGGCGAGTGCGCGATACGAACCTTGGCGCAGCGGCGCGTCGACTGGATGAAACTGTACGAGCTTGTTAGCAATGTCGTACGGAGGGTCGATCGCCGACGGGCCGGAGTTGTAGTTGTGGCACTCCCACGCCACAATGGTCCCGTCACGCTGCGCCCCGCTCTTGATTTGAATTAGGCCAGCCGGGCGGAAGTACGCCCAGGTAAATTCTTCTTCGCGCGTCCAAATCAGCTTTACCGGCTTTCCCGCAGCCTTGGACAGGCGCGCCGCCTCGACATCGGCGTCCGGCGTATGTTTGCCGCCATAGGCGGAACCGGTGTCAGGCACAAGCACCCGCACATTCTGCGACGGAATATGGAAGACAGAGGCGAGATTATCGCGCGTTGCGAAGGGACGCTGCGTGCCGGTCCATACCGTGAGCTTGTCGCCCTGCCACTCCGCAACCGCGGCCCGCGGTTCCAGTGGAGCGTGCTGAATGTAAGCAACCGTGTACGTTTGCGACAGCTTGATCTCCGCCGCAGCCAGAGCTTTCTCGACCGAACCCTCTGTCTTTGGCGGCTCACTCTCGCCCTTGCCGGCATTCGCCTTCAGATGGGCAAAGAGTTCGCGATCGGAGACCTGCTGTGGCACTTTCCATTGCGCCTTCAGAGACTGAAGCGCTTGTTCCGCGGACCACAGGTTCGGCGCCGTCACGCCCACGAATTCGCCATCGCGCACCACGGTCACGTCCGCGTTCTTCTTCGCCTCGCTATCGTCGAGGGAAACCAGCGTCGCTTTGAATCCCGCGGGCCGTAGCACCTTGCCATGCAGCATGTCGGGCCTGACAATGTCCGAGGGGTATTGATGCTTACCCGTGACAAACGCAGTCCCATCGACTTTTGCAATGGGCTCTCCCGCAATCTTCCACTGCGTGGCCGGCGTGAAGGCCGGATCTGTTTCGATCACCTTCACCAGCTTCTGCCCGTGCGTCAGCTCGCCGTAGGTCAGTGATTGGCTGGTCTTGGGATTCGTGATCTTGCCGTCGGCGGCGATCAGTATCGATGGTTCAACATGCCACTGTTGCGCGGCGACATTCATTAGCATCTCGCGCGCCGCAACTGCCATGGTGCGCAACTGCGGTCCCATGGTCGGCGTGGTGCGGCTGCCGAAGGTACCCATGTCCCACGGCACAAGCTCCGTATCGCCCATGGTCATGGAAATCGATTCCATCGGCGCGCGCAGCTCTTCTGCAACCTGCTGCGCCAGAGAGGTGCGAATGTTCTGCCCCATCTCGACTTTTCCGGTAAAGACGGTCACTCGTCCATCCTCGGCGATGTAGAGCCATGCAGCAATGTCTTTCGGCAGCTCATGTGCTCCACGCATTCGACCCGATTCCTGCGAGATGACATTTGTCGCGCAGGCGCAGACCAGCGCGCCTCCGCCCAGCAGCTTCAGGAAATCACGGCGATCCAGTTCGAAGCAACGCAGAATGCTTGCTACTTCATGCTGCTTCGCTTCCAACGCCAGTTCTTGATTGAGAATTGTGCCCATGCAACGCTCACGCTTTGGCGCTTTGCGCCGCCTGGCGAACCGCAGCCACGATTCGCGGATAGGTTCCACAGCGGCAGATGTTGCCGTTCATCGCGTGCACAATCTCCGCGTCGCTGGGGTTCTTTTTGGTTTGGAGGAGCGCCACTGCCGACATAATCATGCCCGATGTGCAGTAGCCGCACTGCAATGCTTCTTCGCTGAGGAACGCCTCCTGCACCGGATGCAGCGCGCCGTTCTGCTGCAGCCCTTCAATGGTAATGATCTTCTTCCCAGCCGCGGCGGATACGGGAGTTAGGCACGATCGGACTGCCTTGCCTTCCAGGAGCACAGTGCACGCCCCACACTGGCCTTCGCCGCAGCCGTAGTGAGTTCCTGTCAGTTGCAGTGGGTCGCGCAACACCCACAGCAGAGGCTGCTCGGGAGGCGCATTGATCTGGTACTGCTTCCCGTTCACAACAATAGCAATTGCATCCATGGTAATAATGTCCTTGGGGCGCATATTGAAATTATAGGCTGATGCAGACGTCACGAAGGCCGCGATGGTACGCTTTCACCATGGCTGGCGAGGACGACAATCCCAAACGCAGTGCCGCCGTCGACTGGGCGCGCTACTCCCAAATCGCCTTCATCATTCCCGCCGCAGTCGTGGTCGGACTCCTGCTCGGCAAGCTATTTGATTACTGGCTGCACACGCACTGGCTGTTTCTCGTCGGCATTATTGTCGGATCCATCGCCGGCTTTGTCGACATGATCCGCATGATCACGCGGCAGAAGAGTTGATCTGCGATACATTGATCTCGTGTCCACGCCGACGCCCGAACCCGCATCAACATTCGCCGAAGCCTTCCTTGATCGCGCTCTGCCCAGAATCCGCAGGTTTCTTCTTGTGCTTGGTGGGCTCGGCATTGTGGCCTGCGCCATATTTTTTCGTTGGCCGGTGACGCTGGGCTTCGTGGCTGGCGCGATCGTTTCGTATCTGAACCAGCGCTGGCTGGAGCGCGCGATTGAGGCGCTGGGCCGGCGAATCGCCAATGAACAGAGCCACGAACGAGGCGGGACCATCGTGTTGCGCGCGCTGCTGCGCTACGTTCTCATCGCCGGCGGTGCATATGTTATATTTAATGTTTCCCTCGCCGGGCTCTACGGCTTTCTGGGCGGCGTCTGCCTTCCCATTGTCGCCATTGCCTGCGAAGTCGCAGTGGAAATATGTGCTTTGCTGCGGCGCGGAATCTGATTTTCCTAATCATCCTTTTGCAAGCATCGGACACTGACGCTAAGTGTGTGCGAAGCGGGAACTAACCACAGCGACAGATCCGGTCATACGAGCAAGCATTCATGCCTGAGCAACTTTGGATTACCGGACTATTTAATAAATATCTCGGCGGGATCGCCACTGCCATCCTTGGCATAGTCCACGTACAGCCCGCCAATCCCCACGCCCCGATTACCAATTACGTCGCCATGCAGTTGCTGGTATTCGCGGTGCTGCTACTGTTTTTCATCGCGGTGCGGCTGCGTCTTTCGGTGGACCATCCCGGAGCTCTGCAGCACATGATGGAGGGCCTCGACTCCTTCATCGCCAACCAGAGCCATGAGGTGATTGGACACGATTACGAGCGCTACGTCGGTTATCTCACGACGCTCTGTCTGTTCATTCTGTTGGGCTGCCTGATCGGACTGATTCCCGGCTTCGAAACCGCGACTGCCGCTCCTTCGGTGCCGTTGGGATGCGCCCTGGTCACCTGGTTCTACTACCATATGCAAGGGATCCGGGTGAACGGTTTTGCCTACGTGAAGCACTTCCTGGGACCGGTGTGGTGGCTGGCGCCGTTGATGTTCATCATCGAAGTTTGCAGCCATCTGGCCCGTATCCTGTCGCTCACCATTCGTCTTTTTGCCAACATGTTTGCCAGCGACATGGTTACGCTCGTCTTCTTCACCTTGTTTCCGGTCGCAATTCCGGTGATATTCATGTTGCTGCACGCCGGCGTTGCGCTGATTCAGACTTATATTTTTGTGCTGCTGGCGACGGTGTATATCGGCGAAGCCGTGGCGCATGAGCATTAAGAGCGATCAGCAATCGGCACTCAGCATTCAGCCAGGGCACGATCGTCAAGAACTGAATGCTGACTGCTGAATGCTAATTGCTGCTGCCAGCGTGAGGGCGTCAGCTCGGTGAACGCCAACCACCTCCTGGCAGCGATTCATAACCACCCCAACACGCGCAAGTCAGGCGCTCGTCGGGGACACGGAGGAGAAACACAAATGCGGAAAACGATGATGATTGTCTTTGCGCTGATGGCCCTGTTCACGATGGCCATGCCGGCGTATGCGCAGGGCGGAGGCACCGCCGCTGCTGGAGGCGCCAACTGGGTCGCCATTGCTTCAGGATTCGGCATCGCCATTGCCGCCGGACTGGCCGGCCTTGGACAGGGCCGAGTCGGTGCGGCTGCTTGCGAAGCCATGGCCCGCAATCCTGCCGCGCGTCCGGCCATTCAGCTCGCGCTGATTCTCGGCCTCGCGTTTATCGAGTCGCTGGTGCTGTTCACCCTTGTTATCATCTTCGCCAAGGTTGTTTAGGCCGCGGCGAGCAGGGATCGAGCCCCATCCTGCTGATGGGGCTTTTTGCTGCGCCCAGCACCTAGCATTTAGCCTTTATCTTCAAACGACTTTGGCTGATCGCTAGTTGCTATTTGCTGGTTTATGCCTGGCGTTCTCGATTACGACCGCGTCACCAAAGACTACGGCATCCCATGGTCGCGACGGCGCGTGCGTGCGCTCGACGGCTTCAACTTGTCCCTGGAACGCGGCGAGATCTTCGGCTTCCTTGGGCCAAACGGTGCGGGAAAAACCACGGCCATCCACCTGGCCCTGGGCTTTATGCGGCCTTCGTCAGGCAATGGACAGCTGCTCGGCAAGCCGTTTGGCGATGCTGCGACCCGCGCGCGAATCGGCTTCCTCGCCGAGAACGTCGCGCTCTACCATCTCCCGGCTGACAAGCTGCTGCGCTTCTACGGCACGCTGAACGGCATGCGTCCGCAGCGTCTCAAGCTTCGTTGCCGCGAGGCTCTGCGCCAGGTTCAGCTGGAGAGCGAAGCGACTCGCAATGTCGCCAAATTCTCCCGGGGTATGCAACAGCGCATCGGCTTGGCGCAGGCACTAATCAACGATCCGGAATTGCTGATCCTCGACGAACCAACTTCGGCGCTCGATCCTCTGGCGCGGGTTGCGATGCGCGAGCTGCTCCTGGAGGCGAATCGTGCCGGTAAAACCATCTTCTTGAGCTCCCATTTGTTATCTGAGGTCGAGATGATCTGCCATCGCGTCGCCATTCTGAACCAGGGGCGCCTGATCAAGATCGGCAAAACCCAGGAGCTATTGGTCTCGCCCGACCGCTGCGAAATCGTGGCGCGTTCCATTCCTGCCGCCAGCTTCCCGCAGGCTCACACGCACGATGGCTTCGTGGAATTCACTGTCCCAGTCAAATCGCAGCGCGAAAATCTGGAGCGAATCTGGGCTATGGGCGGCGAAGTCGTGAGCGTCAATCCCGTTCGCCGGACTCTGGAAGAGCTCTTCGTCGAGCTCACCAACAAGGGATCTGGCGGATGAGGCCGATACTGCTCATCGCCGCGAATTTCCTGCGCGAACATCGCTGGCCCGTCCGAATCCTATTTGTCTGGATCATTCTGATGGCCTTCATTTCGGCCGATTTTGGCCGAGAACGCGCCGTTCCCGACGATGTAATGTTCTACATCATTCAGCAGGCGATCTTCATTTGTCTGTTCAGCTCGTTTGTTGCGGCCGATGCCATCCACAACGACCGCAAATCGAAGCGCATTCTGCTGGTGCTATCGAAGGGGATCACCCGGGCCAAATATCTGCTCGCGCCGACGTTGGGAACCGGCGCCGCGGCAATCGGTTATTCGCTGCTCCTGGGTCTTTGCTGTCTCTGGCTCGACGACCGTGCCGGAGTCTCAAGCGCCGGATTGTGGGCACTGATCCTGCTTGTCATTTGCGTTTCGGTACTTGCGGCGACAGTCACGCTGTTCTTTTCGACATTTCTGAACCCATATGTAGCTATCGCGGCAACCATGATTCTCTTCGCCGCTCCGGGCCTGTTCCACGCTCAGGGGCACCACTGGCGCGTTTGGACTCCCGGCTTTCCAGTGCTGTTGCAAATTCTGAATTTCAGGGTTGAATCAGGATGGACATTGAACTGGCAAATTGTCATCATTGCAATACTGCAGTCGGTATTCTTTTGGGCCATAGCCCTGGCGGTTTTCAGCCGCAAAGACATTGCGGTTGCGGTTGAATAGTCCGGACTACCAAAGTACTGCTTGCTACAGCGGATGTGCCGCAGCGGACGGGTTGGCTTTCACACCCCGCTCTTCTGCCGAATTTTGAATCAGCCGCGCCAGCAGCGCAATTTCCGATTGCGCTACAGTAACGTGGTAGCGGACGTCAGTGGGAACAGCCGGATCGCGACTCAACAGATAGAGCAACTGCATCAGTTCCTGCAATCGATTGTTCGTGCTGTCCAGCAGGGCGTCAGTATTGCAAAGAGCGGAAGCAAGATGATCCGGCCGCGGCTGCTGATGCTGTGAGCTCCGGCGGATTCCTTCGCACGGATATTTTTTGGTGGGGTTCTGTTGGCTACGCGCTTCGATCGATCTCAACTGCGGCTGATTCATGTTCCCCCTTGAAGTACCTTTGTACTTCTTTCTTATACAGACGGCGCTCCGTTCCGAAAGGGAGTGGGGATTAACAAAACGTAACCCGATGTTTACGTTTATCAGGAATTAACGTGGGGTCACATTCCTGCGCGCTGCTGATGCTCTAAAGCTGTTTTTCAATTTGGTGGTATCAAGGACTATTTGATTAAGTCCTGCGCGCTCTGTAAGGCATATTCGAGCACGCGTCCCGGCAGAACTCCGAGATAAATGGTTGCGATGAGGCTGATAGCAAGGCCGATGCCCAAGCTTGCGGGAATGCGGGCGACCGGCGCCTCCACGCGCTCGTCTCTCATGTACATATAGACGATCACGCGCAGGTAGTAGTATGCCGCGACGGCGCTATTCATGACGGCTATGATCGTGAGGCCGACCAGATTCGATTTCAGCGCCGCGGAGAAGACATAGAATTTCGCGAAGAAGCCACCGGTTACCGGAATGCCGATCAGCGATAGCAAGAATATTGTGAGGGTCGCAGCGAGGATCGGAGAGCGGCGTCCCAGACCGGCGTAGTCGTCGAGCGTAACGTATTTCTCGCCGGTGGAACCGAAGTGGCTGACCACGGCAAATGCCCCCACATTCATTGCTGCGTACGAAGCCAAATAGAAGATGGCAGCGGAGATGCCGACCTGCTTGGCGCCAGCGAAGGCGACCAGGATGTATCCGGCATGTGCAATCGAAGAGTACGCCAGCAACCGCTTCACGTTTTGCTGTACCAGGGCGCCGATGTTGCCGATCGTCATCGAGAGCACGGCCGAGACCCAGACCATCCAGAACCATCCAGGAGCTCCGGTCGCAAACAGCACGCGCAGCAAAACAGCAAACGCGGCGGCTTTCGGGCCAGTCGACATCAGCGCTACAACCGGCGCGGGAGAACCCTCATAGACGTCGGGCGTCCAGACGTGGAATGGTGCAGACCCGACTTTGAAGCCGAGGCCGACGAACATCAAGCCGACTGCCAGATACGCGAGTACCGAAGGCTGTCCTTGCAGATAGCGAGCGATGCCGTAAACATTCGTCGTTCCGGTCGCGCCGAAGACCAGTGCCACACCGTACAGGAAAAATGCAGTTGCAAACGAGCCGAGCAGAAAATACTTGAGCGAAGCTTCTGCGCTTTCTGCCGCGCGACGCCGCATTCCAGCAAGGATATAAGTCGAGATTGACGAGATCTCCAGCGCGATGAAGATCAGTACCAGTTCAACCGCTGACGACATCAACATCATGCCGACGGTGCCAAACAGAACCAGTCCGTAATATTCACCCGAGCGAATGCGCTGCACTTCGAGATATTCGAAGGAGGTCAGGATAACCACCAGCGCGATCAGCATGATCACAAAATGAAAGAACACGCTGAAAGTATCGACGCTGATGGTGTTGTAGAAGGCGCTGCCGTAGAATCCGGTCTGGTAGACGGTTGCTGCCAGGCCGGCAAGCGTGCCGACCATGGCAATGATGCCAAGCGGCTTCTTGGAACTCTGTGCGGGGATGAGCGGATCGACCAGCATCACAACGATGCCGAAGATGCTCAGCACAATTTCAGGCAAGATGCGGATGTAATCAACGGAGGGAATCATCTTCCGATCACCTCCGCCGCGTCAAGCGCAACGGCAGTGTGTACTGGAGATTGAGGAGGCGAGATCACATGCGCCGCCACCGGCTGAGTCGCACCGGAGAACTGCTTCAGCGCCGCGCTTACGGCGGGATCGATGGAGTGCAGCCACAACATCGGCGCCACTCCCATCACCAGCGCCGCAATCGCCAGCGGCCACAGCGAGACCCGCTCGCGAGCATCGATATCGCGCAGCGTCTTGTTTGCCGGCACCGTGATCTCGCCATAGAAGACGCGTTGATACATCCAGAGAAGATAGCAGGCGCTCCAGATCACCCCCGTCGCCGCCAGAATTCCGTACAGGTACTTCGCCTGGAAGGCACCGCTCATCACCAGGAACTCACCGATGAAGCCGTTCAGCAGCGGCAGTCCAACCGACGACAGCATCATGAAGGCGAAGAAGGTCGCGAACACCGGCATCGGGGTCGCCAGGCCACCGTACTCGCTGATGTCGTAAGTGTGGCGGCGATCGTACATCATTCCCAACAGCATGAAGAGCGCGCCGGTCGAGACGCCATGGTTCAGCATCTGGTAGACCGCGCCGTCAACGCCCATTTGCGTAAAGCTGAAAATTCCCAGCACAACGAATCCCAGGTGGCTCACCGACGTGTATGCCACCAGTCGTTTGACGTTCGGCTGAATCATCGCTACCAGTGCGCCGTAGATGATGCCAATAATGGCGAGCGCAATGATCCAAGGCGCGTTCCGCCTCGCTTCTTCGGGAAACAATCCCACGTTGAAGCGCAACAGGCCGTAGGTGCCCATCTTGAGCAGAACGCCGGCGAGGAGCACAGATCCGGCCGTCGGTGCTTCCACGTGCGCATCAGGCAACCAGGTATGTACCGGGAACAGCGGCACCTTCACGGCGAATGCTACGAAGAATCCCAGGAAAAGCCAGATCGCAGCCTTTTCAAATCCGGCAACTTGTCCGTTCTGAATTGCGCTCTGGATGGCGACGAAGTCGAAGCTGCCGGTCCGCGCATAAAGCCAGATAATCCCCGCCAGCATGAACATCGACGCGATCATGGTGTACAGGAAGAATTTCACCGCCGCGTAAATCTTGCGCCCGTGGCCGTACATGCCGATGATCAGCGCCATCGGAATCAGCGTCGCTTCCCAGAAGAAGTAGAAGAGGAACAAATCCAGCGCGACGAAGACCCCGATCATCGCTGTCTCCAGGATCAGCATGATGACGAAGAACTCCTTCACCTGGTGGTCGATCGACTTCCACGAGATCAGCACGCACATGGGCATCAGGAATGTGGTCAGGATCACCAGCCACATCGAGATGCCATCGATGCCCAAGTGGTAGTGAATATTGGGATGCGCGATCCATGCCACGTTCTTTTCGTACTGGAAGCCGTTCTGGCCGCGGACGAAGTACCAGGGCAGATGCAAAGACGCGAGCAGTGTGATCAGCGAAACGGCCAGCGCAAAGTAACGCACGTCGCGGTCGCGCCGCGGGAAGAACGCGAGCAGAATGGCACCGGCCAATGGCAGGAAGACCACGATGCTGAGGATGTTGTCGTTGATGAATCTCATCGCAACCCCCTCCACACCATGAAGGCAATCACCGCAGTTGCGCCCACGGCAACCCACCCCGCATAAGAGCGGATGTTGCCCGATTGCATGTGCCGCAGCGCATCCGAAGTCTCCTGCGCGCCGGCAGCGCCGCCGTCGACTGTGCCATCAATCAATCCGCGATCGATGCCTTTCCAGAATACGTTGGTCGACAGCGCAATCAGCGGATGAATGATCGCCGCGCCATAGAACTCGTCGACTTCATATTTGTGCAGAACGAACGTGTAAAAGCCGTTCAGAGCTTGGGCGGCACGCGCCGGCAGTTCGGGACGCTTGTAGTACATCCACCAGGCCAGGAAAAATCCAAATGCAGCGACAGCCACCGAGATCGCACTGAAGGTCAACTCCGTGCTGGTGCTTTCCTCCTGAGCAGGATTCTGGCCAGGCGCGGCGGGAGCTTCTGCGGTCGGCGTCACAGGTACCGATTGCACCACTGGCGCAAGGAAAGTACCGAAGCGATCGCCGCCGTTCAGCGAGTGAGGAACCCCAATCCATCCTCCAGCCAGCGAGAGGAACGCAAGAATCAGCAGCGGTATGACCATCACCCACGGACTCTCATGTGGAACGCCGTGTCCGTGACTGCCTCCGGCGGCGTGTGCGTCTTGGGCATCGTGAATGGCGCCGGTGTGTCCCGCGTGCTGCGCGTCCGTGTCATGGCCGTGTCCGGCGGTCTCGGGATTGGGACCGCGGTACTCGCCGAAGAAGGTGAGGAACCACTGCCGGAACATGTAGAACGAAGTCATCCCGGCGGTGATTACGCCGATTAGCCAGAGCGCGTGCGCGCCGCTGCTCCACGTCGACCACAGGATTCGGTCCTTTGAAAAGAATCCGGCGAATGGCGGCAAGCCGGAAATCGCAAAGGTCGCGATGGTCATGGACCAGAAGGTATAGGGCAGATATTTTCGTAGCCCGCCCATGTATCGCATGTCCTGTTCGCCACCGAGCCCATGAATCACCGACCCAGCCGCCAGAAAGAGCAGGCCTTTGAAAAACGCATGCGTCATCAAGTGGAAGATGCCGCCAACGTAATCCGCTACGCCGCAAGCCATGAACATGTAGCCGAGCTGCGAGATGGTCGAATACGCCAGAACTTTCTTGATGTCCGTCTGGACGATGCCGATGGACGCGGCGAAAATCGCGGTCAGGGTACCTACGATGGCGACTGCCAGCCGCGCGTCGGGCGCACGATTGAAGATGGGATTGGAGCGCGCGATCATGTAGACGCCCGCCGTCACCATGGTTGCCGCGTGGATCAGGGCCGAGACCGGAGTCGGCCCTTCCATCGCATCGGGCAGCCAGACGTAGAGTGGAATCTGCGCCGACTTGCCCGCCGCACCGACCAGCATCAGCAAACCGATCGCGGTTAGGAATCCGGCTCCAGCGCTTTCGACCGGATACCGGCTGATCTGCGCCCACAAGCTCTCAAACTGCAACGTTCCGAAATGTTTGATCAGCAGGAACAGCGCGATCAAAAATCCGCAGTCGCCAATGCGGGTGGTAATAAATGCCTTCTTGCCGGCATCGGCCGCACTCTTCTTCAGGAACCAGAAGCCGATGAGCAAGTACGATGACAGCCCGACGCCCTCCCAGCCAATGAACATCATCAGGTAGTTGTTTGCGAGCACCAGCGTCAACATGAAGAACATGAAGATGTTGAGATAGGCAAAAAAACGATAGTAGCCGCCTTCATGCTCCATGTAGCCGACGGAGTAAACGTGAATGACGAACCCCACACCGGTGACGATCAGCAACATGATCAGCGAAAGCTGGTCGAGGTAGATGCCGTACTCAGCTGAGAATGACCCGGCGCCCAGCCAGATGGCATAGCGCTCGATGTGCGGGATCTGGTTCGCGGGCAAACCCAGGAACTGCACCATCACCCGCAGGGCCATGGCGAATGCCGCCGCCGTCGATCCCAGCGCGATGGTGTTCACCAGCGCTTTGGGAAAGCGCTTGCCCAGCAGGCCATTGATGGCGGCGCCAGCCAGGGGAAGCAGCGGGATGATCCAAAGGTGCATGCTCATAGTTTGAGAAGATTCACGCGGTCCACATTCAACGTCTCGCGCGTGCGGAATACGGCAATGATGATCGCCAAACCTACGGCAGCTTCAGCGGCAGCGACTACCATCACGAAGAAAACGAAGATATGACCGTCAAGTGACTTGAGCTGCGCCGCGAAGGCGACGAAGGTGAGGTTCACTCCGTTCAGCATCAACTCGATCGAAAGGAAAATAGTGATGATGTTGCGCTTGATCAGAAATCCCGCCACACCACAGGCGAATAGAATCGCGCTCAGCACCAGGTAATAGGAAAGAGGAACCATCAGTCTCCCTCCCTGCGCGCCAGTACGACCGCGCCCATGATCGCAACCAGAATCAAAATCGACGTAACTTCAAAAGGCAACAGATAGTCGCGGAACAGCAGGTGCCCGATGGCTTGCGGATTGCCGAAGACATTCTCGCCGTTCATCACTGTAGGTCCGCCAATGCTAATACGATCAAGCCCGGTGATGTGTGTGATCAGGGCGGCGGCAATGCTCAGACCGATGATCAGCGCCGGGACCCCCAGCATGGTCGCTACCCGGCTGCCACGCGATAATCGTTCTTCGACGCCGGCATTAAGCAGCATGATGACGAAGACAAACAGCACCATCACGGCGCCGGCATAGACAATGACCTGCACGGCAGCAACGAACTCCGCGCCCAGCAACAGGTATAGCAGCGCGAGCGATCCCATGACCACGATGAGCGAGAGCGCGCTGTTGATCGGGTGCTTCTGCACCAGGAGGTTGATCGCACCTCCCACGCACAGCGCCGCGAAAATGAAGAACAGAATAAGAGCAAGCATGTGAAAAGCAGTAACTAGCGGCTAGTAATTAGCCACCGGCATTTCCCTGTTGGACAGGCGTGCACTCAGTGTCGAGTTCTCAGATTTAACTTCGTTCGCTAGCTACTAGTTACTAATTACTAGCTACTAGCAACTCACTTCACCGCCACCACCAGACTCGTCACCACAATATTTGCAATGGCTAACGGCAACAGAAACTTCCAGCCGAAGGCCATGAGCTGGTCATAGCGGAAACGCGGCAGCGTGCCGCGAACCCAGATGTAGACAAAAATGAAAGCAAACACCCGCACCGCAAACCAGAATACGGGCACAAGCGACTGCAGCAGCGGCGGCCCGAACACAGGTCCTGACCACCCTCCCAGGAACAGAATGGAAGCGAGGCAGGCGACGGTGAACATGTTGGCGTACTCTGCCATGAAGAACATGGCAAACTTCATCGAACTGTACTCAGTGTGGTAACCGCCAACCAACTCAGTTTCCGCTTCCGCAAGATCAAATGGAATGCGATTGGTCTCGGCATAGGCCGCCATGATGTAAATGAAAAAAGCGACAATCTGCCCCTTGAAAAGATTCCACTTGGGAATGAATCCCAGCCATGTGCCCGATTGCGCATTGACAATTTCGCGCAAGCTGAAGCTGCCGGAAAGAATGAGCACGCCGATCAATGAGAGGCCGAGCGCGATCTCGTAGCTCATCATTTGTGCCGAAGCACGCAGGCCGGCCAGCATCGAATACTTGCTGTTCGACGACCAGCCCGCCAGTGCGCTACCGTAAACGCCTACCGACGCGATCCCCAGAATGATGAGCAGGCCAATATTCACATCGGTAATTTGCAATGGGGTGGAAATGCTGCCGATCTTGATCCACGGCCCGACCGGGATGAGCGCGATGGAGGTCAGTGCGGTGACCAGAGAGATGACGGGCGCCAATAAGTACAGAGGTTTGTTAGCGAAAGGAGGTGTGACATCTTCCTTGAAAATAAACTTCAATCCGTCAGCCAGCGGCTGCCAGATGCCAAACGGTCCTACGCGACTGGGGCCCCAGCGGTTCTGCATGTGGCCCACAACCTTGCGTTCCAGCAGTGTCGTGTAGGCCACGGCGGTCAGGAGAATGAAGACCGCGATCACGATCTTGACGACTGAAACCAGGATGAACGTTCCAATTCCCATGTTTGCTTTCGGCTCTTAGCCGTCAATTAAATCGTTGTGTGCTCTTCGCCAAACCCGCTTAAAACTTGAAACTCGAAACTGCAGTTAAGTTATTGGCCGACCCGCACCATCGGATCGTAGCCGGGCGCACCTTCGTCCTCCGCGGGACGGTTGTAGCGTTCGTACACCGTGTTCAATGTGCTAGAGAAACGGCCCAGCGTGCCCGACGTGAACAGCGAATCATTCGCCGGCATCACCAAAGCCGGATCGCCCAGGCCGGTCGCTCCCGTGATCTGGACTAGCTGCGAGTGCACATCCTGTCCTGCGAGCAGATTCAAGCGCGAGATGTCATAGCCCGGCACCAGCCGCTGAATTTCGTCGAGCATGGCAGTCGGATCGTATGGACTCATCTTGGGCTCGAGATTGCGCTCGGTGAGCCAGACCGCATGGCGATCAGCTTCGCCCGACTGCGCGCCACGGGTTTGTCCCATGTCGGCGCGCGTGCCCGAGCCGCCAAAAGGCACCAGTTTGTGCACGTCGTATCCCATACTCAGCGCGATGCGAATGATGCATTCGAAGTCGTTGCGCACCCCCGCGAATTCTCCCGCCTTCTTCAGCATCTGTACATCGCCGCAGGTGTTGGTGAAGGTGCCGGCTTTCTCATAAGCATTCGCGACAGGCAGAACCACGTCCGCAATCGCGGCTGTCTCGGTCAGAAACATATCCTGCACGACAACGAAACTCTTGGAGAGCGCGAACGGATCGACGTTGTAGCGTGCCACCGGATTCGAGCCGACGACATAAAGCGCTTTCAACTTGCCGTTCCTCGCGCCTTCGACCATCTGCAGGAGATTCATCCCGGCAGCCGTGGGAATCTCGTCCAGCCACTCCTCATGGAACTTGGTCGCGCTCGTCACTGGGGCGTAGCCGGGCAACATGTCCGGATACAAGCCCATATCGGCAGCGCCGCGCGAGTTGGCATAATCACCCAGGCAGATGAACTTCACGCCCTGCGCGACACCGAAATCAAGCAGCGTCTTGACATCGTTGCCGCGTAACTCTGAGCCGAAGATGATGACCAGCCCGGACTCCTGCTTCAAGGTCTCGCGCAAGGTTACAAGCGATTCGCGCGTCAGCTTTGGAGACACAGCCGCATCCGCCGCGCCGTCATTTCCTGCGAGGAACTGCACGAAACTGCCTTCCGACCCCGGGGCGATCTGGGCGAAGCTCGTCGCCTGGCGATGCATCTTGATCGAAGATGAATTGACGACATACAGCTTGGCGCGATGCAGTCGGACATTGCTGCGAATCTGCCATGCCAGCAGCGGATGCTGTTCCGTGGGGTCATTGCCGATCAATAGGATTGCGGGCGCCTGCGCAACATTCCGCATCGACGCGGTCGCGTCTGTCTTACCAGCCAGCGCTGAAGCGTAGGCCGGAAAATCGGCAGTGCGATGGTGATCGATGTTGTTCGTGCCCAACACCAGCCGCGCGAACTTCTGCAGCAGGTAATTCTCTTCATTACTGGTACGATTCGAGCCGATCACTCCGATTGCGCCTGGACCATCGCTGATCAGCACGTCCTGGAATTTCTTGGCAATCAGTTCGAACGCTTGCTCCCAGGTAGCCGATACAAACTTCCCGTCGCGCTTGATGAGCGGCTGCTGCAACCGATCACGATGATGAGCAAAGTCAAAGGCGTAGCGTCCCTTAATGCACAGGAAATCGCCGTTGATACCGCTCTTGTCGCGATTGTCGCCGCGCACGATCTCCATGCCGGTATCCGCGCGACGCACACCTAGCGTGGTCTTGCAACCGTCGCCGCAATGGGTGCAGACGGTGCCCACGTGCTTCATCTCCCACGGGCGCGTCTTGTAGCGGTACGCTCCTGAAGTGAGTGCGCCGACCGGGCAGATGTCGATGCACATGCCGCACTCTTCGCACTCCAGATGATCTTCTTTGTTGGGCGCGATGATGGAGCCGGAGCCGCGATTCTGAATGCCCAGCGCCCACACGTCCATACCTTCGCCGCAAACGCGAATGCAGCGATAGCAGAGAATGCAGCGCGGCCGGTCGAAGTACACCACCGGCGACCATTGCTGCTCGTCGCGATGGTTCTTCAGGTCCATGAACTTCGATTCGGCGGCGCCGTACTTGAAGGTCATGTCCTGCAGCTCGCATTCGCCGCCGGCATCGCAGACCGGGCAATCGAGCGGATGATTGGCGAGCAGCAACTCCAGCATCGACTTGCGCGCCTGCTTGATCTTGTCGCTCTCGGTCGTGACCACCATGCCTTCGGCGACTGGCGTGGTGCATGCCGTCTGTAGCTTGGGCATCTTCTCGATTTCCACCAGGCACATACGGCACGCGCCCTGCAGCGATAGGTTGGGGTAGTAGCAGAAAGACGGCACTTCGATGCCCGTGCTCTTGCAGGCTTCGATGAGCAGCGTCCCCGCGGGAACCGTGAGTTTCTTGCCGTCGACAGTGAGAGTTACGTCAGCCATAAGAGCAGCAATTAGCCGTTAGCAATTGGCAAAAACCACCACGAGTCGCCTATTTCGATCTCGCGCTCTTGTAAAACGTAAAGGACGACCATGCCAGCAATGCATACAGAGGAAGCACGATCAGCAGAATCTTCTTGGGAAGATGCTGCGTTATTACGTGATATGACATCACCGGAATCAGAACAATGAAGCCGATCGAGCAGTAAAGGGCAAACCACTTCCCGAGACGCCCCATTAGCTACCGTTGTCTCCGCTGCCGGTGATTGTGCTCATACTACCGCCGCTTCCGCTACCTTCTCGTACGGGCAGAGCCTGCCGTTCAGGTGGTCCTCAAACTCGCTGCGGAACTTCTGCACATACGAGATGATCGGCATCGCCGCCGCATCGCCCAGTGGACAGAAGGTCCGTCCCAGCATGTTCTCCGCCAGGTACTTCAAATTGTCGATGTCCTTGGCCACGCCGCCGCCGCTGTGCATACGGACGAGCGTCTTCTTCATCCAGTCAGTGCCTTCGCGACAAGGAATGCACCAGCCACAGCTTTCGTGCTGGTAAAACTGAGTGACCCGCAGGGCGAACTTCACGATGCACATCTGATCATCGATCACGATAACGCCACCGGAACCCAACATCGATCCGACCTTCAGGACCGCATCAAAATCCATGGCGACGTCAATCTCATCGGGCGTGAGAATCTGCACCGACGAACCGCCGGGCACAACGCCCTTCAGCGTCTTGCCTTTCACCATGCCGCCGGAAACGTCATAGATCATCTTCTTCAGGTTGTAGCCCATGGGCAGCTCGTAGACGCCGGGTCGCTCCAGCTCGCCGCTCATGCAGAACAGGCGCGTGCCACCGTTGCGCGGAGTTCCCAGGCTGGCGAACCACTCGCCGCTGCCGAGAATAATGTGCGGCACGCTGGCCAAAGTCTCGGCGTTGTTGATGACCGTCGGACCACCCCACAGTCCGACGACCGCAGGAAACGGTGGACGAATGCGAGGCACGCCGCGCTTGCCTTCCAGCGATTCCATAAGCGCGGACTCTTCGCCGACTTCGTAGGCGCCAGCGCCGGAGTGCACAAAGATGTCGAGATCAACGCCCGAACCGAAGATGTTCTTGCCGATGAAGCCGCGCGCAGAGGCGTCGGCAACCGCCTTCTCCATGATCTCAATCAGGTAGCGGTATTCGCCACGGAGGTAGATGTAGCCCGTCTTCGAGCCCACGGCGAGCGCCGCGATCATCACACCCTCGATGACGGAGTGTGGATCGTGTTCGAAGATGAGGCGGTCTTTGCATGTGCCCGGTTCGCTCTCGTCGCCATTGCAGAGCACGTATTTCGGCTTCGGCGACTGCTTCGGCACGAACGACCATTTCATGCCGGTGGGAAATCCCGCACCCCCGCGCCCGCGCAGGTTCGACGCCTTCACCTCATTGATGATGGCATCAGGCTGCATGGTGAGCGCTTTCTGCACAGCCTTATAACCATCGAGCTCGAGATAGCGGTCGAGGTTGGTCGCACCCAAACCAAATCGCTTGGAGACGACCTTGACTTCATCGGGATGAGAAACTAAGTACGCCATTGTTGCTGCGGGCTCGGTAGAGCGAACCTTCAGGTTCGCGTTCCCGGCCGATTTTTATGAGCGGGGCCTTACCCCGGGTGAAACCCGTCGCCGGCTAAAGCCGGCTTTCAAGAATTAAACAGCCGTAACGCGGACCTAAAGGTCCGCTCTACCCTACTGCTGTTCCTTCTTTCTTATTCCATCAATCAACTCGTCGATCTTTTGGGCCGTCAGGTTCTCGACGAATTTGTAGTCCAGCATCATCGCCGGAGCCCAGGAGCACGCGCCTATACACTCGACCTCTTCCAGATGAAATAGCCCATCGGGGGTGTCTTCTTTATTGCCAATGCCCAGCTTCCGCTTGCAATGCTCGAAAATCTCATCCGCGCCCCGCAACAAGCAGCTCACGTTAGTGCAAACCTGAAAGTTGTACTTGCCGACCGGGTGCGTGCGCAGCATCGAGTAATAGCTGATGACGTTGCGAATCTCCAGATCCGAGAGCTCGATTCGCTGCCCGATCTCGTGGATGGCCTCGTCCGTTATCGCGCCAAGCTCGTCCTGGATGTAGAGCAGCATGGGGACCAGAACGGAGCGTTTGGTCGGATAATGCGTCACCATCGTCGCGAAGCGTTGCTCGAGTTGGTCGGAGAATTTCATCGTTAGCAATCAGCCATCAGCAGTCAGCACTCAGACAGAACCAAAACCGCGTGTCATCCCGAGCAAGGACTTTCGCCCGAGTCGAGGCACCTGCTTCTCGCCAGCATCTTCTATCAAAACTCACGTTTCGGAGCCGTTTGCTCCTGGCCCACGCGTCCCACAACGATGTCGGCTTTGTAATAGTTCTCGCCTTTCATCGCATAGCCCGCGATGCGCCGCAGCATCGCAATCTGTCCGACATGCGTCAACGCATCGGCAATCGGTCCCTGAAACAGCGCTTCTGGCGTCGCTCCCAGCGGATCTCCCGATGTCAGGTAATCTTCCAGCGCCTGCAACAATGCGAAGAAGCGATGCTGCTCGTCATGCCAAACCAGCGGAGCCGAATCGTGCCATTCCTGCTTGCCTTTCGCAATCGAGAGCGCCCAGTCCAACAGATCCCCAATATGCGCCAGAATCTGTGCCGGCGTGCGCGAGCCCTCTGCCACTCGAAACTCGGCAAAGTCAGCGGGCGCACCGCGTAGGGCCTTACCGCCGCGATAGGCGACGGTCGCCAGCGTATGGCGCAATAGTTCGCGTTTGGGATCCACGGCGGTTTGTGCCGACGTGCTCACCGATCGCAATCTCCCAGCACAATATCGATGCTGCCGATGGCGGCGACCACGTCGGCGATCAGCCTGCCCTCACACATCTTGCGCAACGTCTGCAAGTTCGCGAAAGACGGCGAGCGCATGTGCACCCGATATGGCTTGGCCGTTCCGTCGCTAACCACGTAATAGCCCATCTCGCCCCGCGGCGACTCCACCGGCATATAGACTTCGCCTTCCGGCACCGTGAAACCTTCGGTCACGATCTTGAAGTGATAGATGAGCGCTTCCATCTGGGTCTTCATCTTCTCCCGATCAGGCAGCACGACCTTGGGCGCGTCGGCTTTGATCGAACCTTCCGGCATTCCTTCCAGCGCCTGCATGGCAATCTTCTGCGATTCGCGCAGCTCGGCCACGCGAATGAGGTAGCGGGCGTACACGTCGCCATCTTTCGAGATGGGCACATTAAATTTGAAATTCTCGTAGCCCGTGTAAGGAGCGTCGCGACGAAGGTCTACATCCACGCCGCTGCCGCGCAGCGTAGGCCCGGTAGCGCCCAGCGCGATTGCATCCTCGCCCGAAATGTAAGCGACACCCTTCGTACGCTCCACCCAGATGGGATTATTCGTCAGCAGGTTTTCGTACTCGTCGATATTGCCGGGAAAGCGGTCGAGGAATTTTTTTACGCGGTCGAGGAAGCCGAGCGGCAGTTCCAGCGCGAGACCACCGATGCGGAAGTACGAGGTCATCATGCGCTGACCGGAGACCGCTTCAAAAAGGCGCAGCACGTCTTCACGTTCGCGGAAGCAATACAGGAAGACGGTCATCGCGCCGATATCCAGAGCATGGGTGCCGAGCCACACCAGGTGCGAGTTGATTCGCGTCAGCTCGTTGAGCATCACCCGAATCCACTGGGCGCGCGGCGGAATCTCAATTCCCAGCAACTTCTCCACCGCCAGGCAGTAGGCGAGATTGTTGGTCATGGGACAGAGATAGTCGATGCGGTCGGTCATGGGCACGACCTGCTGGTAGAACTTGGCTTCGCAGGTTTTCTCGATGCCGGTGTGCAGATACCCGATGTCGGGCATCAGGCGCACGATGGTCTCGCCGTCGACTTCCAGCAGCAGCCGCAAGACGCCGTGTGTCGAGGGATGCTGCGGGCCCATGTTCAGGATCATCGTCTTGTCTTGCGATGGATCCAGGACCGGGGTTGGAGTCATGTGCGCCATTAGCGGTACCCCTCGACGGGATAGTCCTTACATAATGGATGACCTTCCCAATCCTCCGGCATCATAATGCGGGTTAGATTCGGGTGCTGGTCAAAGCGCACGCCGAAGAGATCGAAGACCTCGCGCTCGAAGAAGTTGGCGCCCGGCCAGATTGGCGTTAACGAATCGATATTCGGATCTTCGCCCTGCAGCCTCACCTTCAACCGCAAATATTTCTTGTTCGGAATCGAAAACAGCTGGTAGACAACTTCAAAACGCGGCTCGCGCGGATACCAGTCAACACAGGTAACATCGGCCAGAGCGTTGTATTGCAGTTGCGGATCATTCTTTAGAGCCAGACAGGCATCCCGCAACGCGGTGCGAGGAACCCAGATCGTCAGCTCGTTGCGATCGAACTTAGCGGCCGCAACGGCATTGGCAGCCAGTAGCGTCGCTACTTCGGGACGGTCTTTCAGTTGCTCGATGTCAGTGATTGCCGGCTGGAGAGCCATCAGATCTTCTCCGCCTTGTCCTGCTTGTTCCAGTCGAGCACGCCCTTTTTCCACACGTACCAGAAACCGGCGAGTAGTATGCCGATGTAAACCAGCATCTCCCAGAACCAGAACATTCCCAGGCCGGCGGCTTTCAGCTGATGTTGCACCACCGCCCAGGGATAGAGGAACACGGCTTCCACATCGAAGAGGATGAACAACATCGCCACCAGATAAAACTTCACCGTGAAGCGCTGCCGCGCGTTGCCGACCGGCTCCATGCCGCACTCGTAAGGCGACATCTTTGCGGGATTGTACTTGTGCTGGCCGACCAAATAGGAGAGCGCGACCATGGCACAGGCGATGATGCCAGCGACACAAACCTGGATCAGCAGCGGAAGATAGCGGGCAAAATAAAGTTGCGGCATGATTGCGCTACGCTCAGAAACTTCGAGCAGCTATGCGTAAACAATCGAGTTTAGAAGTTGATAGCGAATGGTGTCAACCGCAGGTCGAGCAGGATTCATTGTTGTTTCACATTGCTTCCCAAGGCAGTGTGGATGCGCGTTCCATTGCCTCAGCATACAATGCCAGCAATACAACCGAGTTGCCGTTTGCTGAGGAATGTTATGCGTATTTATTGCTGTTTAATGCTATTGCTGGCAACTGCGAGCGTTTCTTACGCGCAGATGGAGCCGTGCCTCGCCGGAGTTAACTCTCCGGGTTGCGGAATCCAAATCACCATGAACCCGCCCGTGAAGGCTGCAGACGGCAATAAATTGTGGGTGCCAAACGAGATCACCATCGATGTCCCGGTGCGCTTGCACGCGACCAAGGTTCAGTTGAACAGTGGACCGACCGGCTCACAATCTGCGAACGACTTCAAACTCCTGGCCGAGACGATCCATTACAAGAAGGCCGGCGGCGTTACACGCTTTAAGTTGGAACTGAAGACATGTCCGGGCGCCGATACTGCGTTTGACATTGCCATCACCGCGCCGAAGCTCCCGTATCCGATAGCGGTGGACTATAACCTCGAATGCAAGCAGGCATCTGCAGATGCCGGTTATCCCCCACCCACGAAGTGAACGATCTCCAGACGGTCGCCGTCGTTGAGTTTCGTCTGCGGCCATTCCGCCCGAGGGACAATTTCGCGATTCAACTCCACCGCGACCCGGTCGCCCTTCATACCAAGTTGCTCGACAAGTTCGACAAGCGTGAGAGACTCGGAAAAACTCTGCTCTTTCCCGTTGATGATCAGGCGCATAAAGACAGTTTCGAGTTTCTGGTTTCAAGTTTCAAGTGGGGTAGCTGGTTTGATCTTGACGGCATGCCGGGCCAAGCTTCTTCAACAAGCACGCCGCCACTCGATTCGAAACTGCAGTAGAATGCCAAGAATTCGCTTGAGCAGTGGAGGAATTCACATGGCAGTCAAACCGATTCCCGATGGATACCACACCGTCACTCCGTACCTCACCGTCGACGACCCCGGTGCAGTGATCGAATTCCTGAAGAAAACATTCGGCGCGCAGGAGACCTATGCGATGCGCGACGACAAAGGCAAGGTCGGCCATGCCGAGGTCAAGGTGGGCACCTCGATCGTGATGCTGGGCGCGGCGCATGATCAATGGAAGTCGCGGCCAGGCAACTTCTATGTTTACGTCCAGGACTGCGACGCCGTATACAAGCAGGCGATTGCGGCTGGAGCGACGTCGATCAGCGAGCCGGCTAATCAGTTCTACGGCGATCGCCATGGAGGCGTGGCCGACTCGCAAGGCAACAACTGGTGGATCGCCACGCATATCGAGGACGTTTCACCCGAAGAGCTTGACCGCCGCGCGCAACAGGCGAAACCAAAGCAGACCGCAACGGGGGGCGCAGACAAGACGTGATTAGGCACCCGTAGAAAGCAGAGGCGAGGCTACATCTAATTTTCATCACGAAGCTGTAGGCTTAAAGAATGAGTTCCAACGTCAAGACCGAGCCCAGCCTGTCGCCGCTTGCCGGAAAGCCTGCGCCCAGGGCACTGCTGGTCGATGTCACCCGGCTGGAGCGCGATTACTTCGAGAACCGTCCCGACATCAGCGATCCTGAACAGCTCGTCAGCTTCGGGACGAGCGGGCATCGCGGCTCATCGCTGCATGGGACGTTCAACGAAGCGCACATCCTCGCTATCACGCAGGCGATCTGCGATTATCGACGCACGCAGCACACCGACGGTCCGCTACACATCGGCAAGGATACGCATGCCTTGTCGGCTCCAGCACAGCGCACCGCGTTGGAAGTGCTGGCCGCGAATGGAATCGAGACAATCATTCAGCAGAACGACGGCTTCACGCCGACGCCGGTCATTTCACGTGCGATTCTGGTGTACAACCGCGGTCGCAAGAACCATCTTGCGGATGGAATTGTCGTCACTCCGTCGCACAATCCGCCGGAAGACGGCGGCTTCAAGTACAACCCAACCAACGGAGGTCCGGCGGACACCGACGTCACCCGCTGGATTGAAGACCGGGCCAACGATCTGTTGCGTGCGAACAACGCCGGCGTGAAACGCCTCTCCTATGAAGCTGCAATTAAGGCGCCGATCACGCACCAGCAAGACTTCGCGCTGCCGTTTGTCGAGGATCTGAAGAGCGTCATTGACATGGACGCCATTCGCTCGGCCGGGCTGAGGCTGGGAGTCGATCCTCTTGGAGGCGCGTCGCAGCCTTACTGGGAACCGATCAAATCCGTCTACCGACTCGACATCGCGGTCGTCAATTCCTCAATCGATCCCACGTTTTCGTTTATGACCGTCGACCATGACGGCAAGATTCGCATGGACTGTTCCAGCCCGTATGCGATGGCGCGGCTGGTCGGATTGAAAGACCAGTATCAAGTCGCTTTCGCCAACGATACCGACGCAGATCGTCACGGAATTGTGACGCCCTCGGCTGGATTGCTGAACCCGAATCACTATCTCGCGGTCGCAATCCACTATCTGCTAACGAATCGCGATCAGTGGCCGAAGACCGTTGTGGTTGGAAAGACGCTGGTCAGCAGCAGCATGATCGACCGCGTGGTCAAAAAGCTCGGGCGCAAGCTCTTCGAGGTTCCGGTTGGCTTCAAATGGTTTGCGCCCGGACTATTCGACGGCTCCTGCTGCTTCGGCGGCGAAGAGAGCGCGGGCGCGAGTTTTCTGCGTGGTGACGGGACAGTCTGGACTACCGACAAGGATGGCATCATCATGGATTTGCTTGCCGCCGAGATTACTGCGCGGACGGGCAAAGATCCGGGCGAGCATTTTCGTATGTTGGCTGACGAGTTCGGCATGCCGCACTACACGCGCATCGATGCGCCGGCAACTCCGGAGCAGAAAGCGAAACTCGCCAAGCTGTCGTCTGATGCGGTGAAAGAGTCGACGCTGGCGGGCGAGCCGATCACCGCCAAGCTCACGCGAGCGCCGGGCAATGGAGCAGACATTGGCGGACTTAAAGTTGTCGCCGACAGCGGATGGTTCGCGGCGCGCCCGTCGGGCACGGAGAACATCTACAAGATTTACGCCGAAAGCTTCAAGAGCGAGTCGCATTTGGAAGCCATAGTGGATGAGGCGCAGCAGATCGTGAACAATGCCCTACGATAACTCCGGGCCGGCAGCGCGGCTGACGCAGTCGCAATGGCACAAGCGCGTGCAACGTGCGGCCGATCTGGCCGGCCGCTTCAGTCACGCAGCTGAGATCCTTGCCTTCTATCCAAAAGTTCTGGAGTTCCAGCGAAGTGTTTACGAGGAGGTTTTAACCAATCCTCGTTCTCAGATTGAGAAGCAAGCTTCGTTTCGTGAGCAGTTAGATATCTCTGCTGCGGCTCAGCATTTGCCGCGCCTGCTCTGGCTCATCGAGAGCAAGAGCCCCGCAAAGCTCGCGCAACAAGCCACTCAACTATGCGGGAAATCTTTACAAGAGCAGCGCGAGTTGCTCGCCAGCTTCTTATTTGCCACGGAACCGATACCGCACTCGTTCTTCCCACGCGTTGTGCTCCAGCCCTATGCGGAATTTCTCGCATCCAGTTACTCTGCGCCAGTCCCTGGCTCTGCCGGATCAATCTGTCCAATCTGCGGTGCGCGGCCGCAGGCGGCCGTGCTTCGTCCTGAAGGCGATGGCGGAAAGCGGTTTCTGCTCTGTTCGTTATGTCTGACAGAGTGGGAGTTTCGCCGAATCCTCTGCCCGATATGCGGTGAGGAAGATTATAGGAAGCTGCCGCGCTACTCGGCTGAGGATATCGATGCGGTTCGCGTTGAAGCTTGCGACAGCTGCCACTTCTACCTGAAGTCAGTGGATCTGACGGTCGATGGTCTTGCTGTCCCTCTTGTCGACGAGGTGGCGACCGTCAGCCTCGATCTCTGGGCAAGCCAGCATGGCTACAAGAAGGCCGAGGCTAATCTCATGGGATTCTAGGGCGGCGACTCCGTCCGCTTTGAAGGCCATGGCTTCACAGGCCTCTGAGAAGCCCGAAACAGCAGATCCCTCACCGACTAAAGTCGGTTCGGAATGACAAAAATAAAGGACTTGCGACGGCGCACCTAAAGGTGCGCCCCTTCAAAGCCATGCCAGACCGAGTTTTTTAGCAGCTCATTGCTGCGGCGGCGCTTGTTCCGGTTTCTCCGTTGCGCCTTGTTCTGCCACTGCTGCCCCGGGCATGATGTTCTTCAGCGGCGCCTTCAGCTGCTCTTCCAGTTCGGGACGCGGAAGCGGTTTGCGCGGCAACATCTGATCGCGCATCGCTGTGTTGTAGACAAACGTCGCTTCAACAACGGCTGCCTGCGCCAGATCCTGCGGCGAGAGCTCCTCGTACACATCCATGTTGGAGTGATGCACGCGCGAGTCGTAATCCAGCGGGTCCTGAATGAACTGGAATCCGGGAATACCGATGGCGTTGAAAGCTTCATGATCGGTGCCACCGGTATTGCGCAGCGTCAGCGTCGTGACGCCGAGGTCCTTCAGCGGCTCAATCCACTGCTGGAAGATCGGCGCCATCGCCGCGTTCTCCTGCAGGTAGACACCGCGAATCTTGCCGCTGCCGTTATCGAGGTTGAAATACGCGGAGATCTTCTGATACTCAGGCTTCAGCTGCACCGGACCGCCGGGCTTGCGCACCCATTCCGGCAGCTTCATCTGATCGGGAGCGGTCGATACCGGCACGTATCCGAAGTGCTGCTTCACATATCCGTAAGAACCGAATTCGCCTTCTTCTTCGCCAGTCCATAACGCGACGCGAATGGTGCGCCGCGGCTTGACATGCAAGGTGGTAAGAATGCGCATGACTTCCATCGCCACAACTGTGCCCGCGCCGTTGTCGGTCGCGCCGGTGCCCGACGTCCAGGAATCGAGATGCCCGCCCACCATCACGACTTCATCTTTCAGCTTGGGATCGGTGCCCGGGATCTCGGCGATCGTGTCGAAACCATGTTCGTGATCGCCGGTAAATTTTGTGTCGATGTCCATCTGAATCGTGACCGGCACATTTGCTTTCAGCAGCCGATAAACGCGTCCATAATTCTCGATGGCCATTACAGCTACGGGAAGCGGATTCGCGGTCTCGCGCTTGTAGGCTTCCCATCCGAAGCCGACGCTGCTATCGTCGAAGATCGTACCGCCAGAACCACCACCGTCGCGTCCATCGCGGCTGGGGGTCAGCACCGCCAGAGCGTGCTCATCCGCAAAAAACTTTCCCGCCTTCTGACGCAACTCCAGACGCTTCATGTACTGCTGGATAAAGTCCTCGCGATTGCGAGCTTTGAGCGGCCACTCCGTGAGATCCTTTAGTTCTTTGTCATCAAGCCGCACCCACAGCGGCTTATCGACCGGAGGCACATCGCGCATCGGCCCATAAAGAACGACCTTTCCCGAGAGCTGGCCCTTGTATTTGTCAAAATCCTTTTCATCCTTGATATCGACCCACACTGCCGGCGCGGTGATGGCGCCATTCGTCGCCGGCGACCACGGAGCAGCTTGTGCGATGAACACCGCCGTGTCCGGCGACGCCATTCGCACCCACGTATTGAGCTGCCGCCATCCCATGCCGAACTCGCCCCAGTCCTCCAGATGCGCATTGGCGCAGCCCATCGCCACGAACTGCTCGCGCGTCCACTCATTGGCGTGCTTCAGATTCTCCGAGCCGGTCAAGCGCGGGCCGATGTCATCATCGAGTGCCGACGCGTACTCCATCACGTGCGAGTGATTGAGACCCTCAATGCGAATCTGCTGATACATGTTGAGGTCCAAGGTCTCGCGTTCGGGCTGCGGCTGATCGTATGAAGGTTCATTCGCATTGGCCGTCGCGGTCTTGGATTTGTCGGCTGCGGCAAGTGGAAGAACAAAGCTGAAGAGAACTACGAGACAAATACGAACGTGCTTTTTAAGCATCTGGCGGGCGACTCCAGTCGAAGAGAGAATTGCAAACTAGGCAGGGTAACAGAAATGACGGTAGCGAAGAGGACGGATGTGACCGGTTGCACGCAAGGGCGCAGTTGAGAGGCCGGAGCGCACAGCTACGTTAGCAGCGACAGCTGTTGTCCGCTGACGAACGTGAGCGTCCGGAGACGAACAAACAGGCAGGGGAACTCGTATTTACATATATGTAACGCTTGCGTTGCCATGAGGTTACGAGGATTAAAAGTCGGTCTTCTAATTGCAGAGGGTTAATCGTGCGTACCCTGCTCCACGATCTTCAATATGCCGGCCGACAGATGATGAAGTCGCCGGGCTTTGCGGTCGTCGCGGTTCTGACTTTGGCTCTAGGCATCGGAGCGAACACGACGATCTTCTCCGTCGTGAACGGTGTGTTGCTGAATCCCCTGCCCTACCGTGATCCCGATCGTCTGGTTGTGCTGTTCCATAACAAGCCAAACTTCGTGAAGGGCTCGATTTCGTATCTCAACTTTCTCGACTGGCAGCGCGACAACAAGAGCTTTGAGGCGATGGCTGCTTATCGCAATGGCGATGCCAAGCTCACTGGCTCAGGCGAAGCGGAAGACGTCAAGGGCGAGATGGTTTCTGCGGGCTTTTTTGAGATTCTCGGCGTCAAGCCGCTTATGGGCCGAACCTTCGCTGCGGACGAAGACCGGCTGGGTGCCAATCCCACGGTGATGATTTCGGAAGGCCTGTGGAAACGCAAGTTCGCCTCCAATCCTCACATTGTGGGACAAGCTATCACTCTTGACGGAAGACCGCGTACCATCATCGGCGTCCTTCCCGCCAGCTTTCGCCTGAACCAGTGGAACTTTCGCGCACCCGAATTGTACACGCCCATCGGTGAGTATCCCGAGCCACAGTTTCGCAACCGAACTGCATCCTGGGGCACGGATGCCATTGCGCGCCTCAAACCCGGCATAACACTGGGGCAGGAGGCGCAGGACATGGAGCGGGTGAATCGCGGGCTGGCGGCGGCTTATCCCGACGTTGATGCCGGGATCAAAACCACGATCATTCCCATGAAGCAGGAGATCGTCGGCGATGTAGAGCCGGTGCTGTGGGTGCTCATGGGCGCCGTGCTCTTCGTGTTGCTGATTGCCTGCGTCAATGTCGCCAATCTGCAACTGGCGCGAGCTACCGCGCGGGAGCGCGAGTTTGCGGTGCGGGTCGCATTGGGCGCGCGACAATCGCGGCTTGTCCGCCAGGTGTTGACGGAGAGCCTGGCGCTTTCGATGTTCGGTGGCGCTCTGGGTTTGCTGCTTGCCTACTGGGGATCCAAAGCTGCTGTGGCGGCAATCCCAGACATGCTGCCACGAGCCGACAATGTCGGACTCGACGGACGCGTGCAGCTGTTCACGGTGTTAATCGCCTGCCTCGCGGGCGTGGTTTTCGGGTTGGCTCCCGCGCTGAAGACGTCGCGCACCGATGTGAATGCGACGCTCAACCGGAGCGGGCGTTCGCTCGTCGGTTCCCGCCATCGCGCCCAAGCCATCTTCGTCACCGTGGAAATGGGAATGGCCCTTGTGCTGCTGGTTGGTGCGGGACTGATGATTCGCACCCTGGTACGGCTTTGGAACGTCAATCCCGGGTTCAACCCGCACGGCGTGATTATGTTCAACATCACGCCCTCGAACTCGCTTTCGCGCCAGTCACCGGACGCGATTCGTGCGGCGTATCGACAAATGCAAGCCACATTGGCCTCGGTCCCGGGGGTGGAAAGCGCATCGCTCGACTGGGGCGCTACTCCCATGTGGGGTGACGACGAGGACACGTTCTGGACGGAGAACATGACACGGCCAGAACACGAGGCTGACCTGCCGATGGCTCTGCGATACGCCGTGAACCCTGATTATCTGAGGGTAATGCGCGTGCCTCTGCTGCGTGGGCGCTTCTTTTCGGATGCGGATAACGAACGCTCCGCGCGCGTCATTGTTGTGGACCAGGGCTTCGCCGATCGCTACTTTCCCGGACAGGATCCCATTGGCCGGCACGTGCACTTCATCGAACAGGCCACCGTGCCGGGAGTGCGCACGGACGAGATCGTAGGCGTGGTGGGGCACGTCAAACAGTTCGGCTTGGCGCCCGATAAGGCCAACAGCGTAGAAGCCGAAATCTACGAGCCATTCCTCCAGCTGCTGGACAGCGTCATGCCGATGGTCGGCGAGGGGGCGAATGGCTTTGTTCGGGTCCACGAGGGAGTTGATCCAGAGTCGGTCTTCCCCAGCGTCCGGCGCGCGCTGCGGCAACTGGATAGCCAGGTCGTGGTTGATGGTCTACACCCCATGCAGCAACTTGTCGCCGATTCCATCTCGCAGCAGCGCTTCGCGATGGGGCTGCTGGCAATCTTCGCCGGGGTTGCGCTGTTGCTCGCCAGCATTGGAATCTATGGCGTGCTTTCCTACATTGTGGGACAGCGGACGCGCGAGGTTGGCATCCGTATGGCATTGGGCGCGCAGAAGGGCGATGTGATGCGTGGTGTGCTGCGCGATGGCGCCGGCATGACGCTGCCAGGAATCGGAATCGGGTTAATAGTCGCGCTGGCCATGACCCGGCTCATGTCGGCTATGCTGTTCGGCGTCACCCCGACCGATGTGGTGACCTTCGCCTCCGTTCCTCTGGTGCTGGTAATCGTGGCGTTGATCGCTTGCTATCTTCCGGCACGACGCGCGGCCAAACTGGATCCCATGCAAGCGCTAAGAGCGGAATGACGAATTGGAACGTTTGTCATCCGGGCATCGCCGATTTGCGACTTCGCGAACCTTTGCGTGAGTCGAGTGCATTATCCGAATTTGCACTCGGCGCGAGTGTCGTCAAATTCCATCCAATCGTCCTGCGCTATCCGCCGGCTGTCATCCCATTCCTATAATCTGGATGCGAGATGTCTTGCAAACAGGTTGATAAAGGAACATAGCGATGGCGAATCGAACAATCGAGACCACTTGTTGCGTCGTCGGCGGCGGGCCGGCGGGGATTATGCTGGGCTATTTGCTGGCGCGCGCCGGGGTTGCGGTTACGGTGCTGGAGAAGCACAACGATTTCTTCCGTGATTTTCGGGGCGATACGGTTCATCCCTCCACGCTCGAAGTTATGTACGAGCTCGGCATTCTTCAAGACCTTCTTCGGGTGCCGCACCAGGAGCTGACCTCCGCCGGAGGCATTTTCGGTGACTTTGAATTCACCGCAGCGGTGACTACCTCTTTGCCGACGCACTGCAAGTTCATCGCTCTCATGCCGCAATGGGATTTTCTGGATTTTCTTTCCGGAAAGGC
>CAWFUE010000054.1:0-185935 GCA_963818905.1 uncultured Acidobacteriaceae bacterium | reverse complement strand
CGATGCGGATTTGATTGCTAATGGCACCAATTACACCCGCGTTATACCCAATAGCTATGTTGTTGCTACCCTCGGTGCCCTGCCCAGCACCGGAGCCGATAAAGGTGTTGTGATCGCCGGCGCTCATATAGCCAGCATTGCTGCCGTAGTAGGCGTTCTGGCCGAATTGCTCACCCGCCGAGGATTGGGCACCGGCACCGGCGCCCGCGAAGGTATTGCTATTGCCGCCTTTGGCATGATAGCCAGCGCTCGCGCCGAAATAGCTGTTATCAAAACCGTTGTCCCCGTTGCTTGGGTTGTTGTAATAGCCAGCTAGCTGGCCAACAAAAGTATTACCTGAGCCCGTTTCGTTTTCGTAGCCAGCCTCGTAGCCAACGAAAACATTGCCCCCACCGGAGGTAGTATTGTAGCCAGCAAGCCCGCCGAAGAAAGAGTTGTAGCCTGCATTCGTAGCGCCGTTAGTGCCCGCATAGTCGCCAACAAGGGTATTGCCTGGAGCGCCAATCACGTTATTGCCCGCCCCCACTCCGACAAAGATGTTCCCAGGTGTCGGGGGAGTCGTGCCTTGGGGGGGAATGTAAAAGCCGAGGCTTAGCACGTTGGTCGGGGTGCCTCCCACGCTGGGAAAGTCGATTTGGTAAGAGTCCACTTGAGGGTTGTCGAGGGTGACATCCCCATTTACAGCGATGTAAGGGGTTGCACCCACACTCGGAGGAGGCTGAGAGATTATGGAGCTCCCTAAATCGCACCCCGTGCTTAGGTCCCAGTAGGCTATGGAATATTGAGTGCCGCTACCTGTAAGTGTGCTGCAGGGTGGTTTAGCCGGGCCCGCGGTACGCTTTCCGGTTGAGGTGCCGTCCGCCTCCCCGGCGTTGCTCAATGCGTTCACGACGGTCTCCGTATCGGTCGATACTCCGCCGGACACACTGGTCGGCGCAGCCTGGACGAAAGCCGATGCGGACAATCCGCCCAAAGTGTCCGCTTCGTGGGCTTTGAGGGCGTAGGGCACGCTCACCAAGAGGACACGCGCCTGCTCCTCTTGTCCCTGAACCTGCACGCCCAGCCAGCGCTGTTCCTGTTGCGAGAACAGATCAGCCGGCAAGCCTGTTGCGGTGGTGCTGCCTAACAACACGCTGTACTGACCACTGGCGTCAGGCGTGACGTTCTGTGTCTCCTGCCAGACGGCAGCACCGCCGTCCTGCTGGTTGTAAATGGCAAACGTGACGCCGACGGGCGTGGCGGATGCAAGGGCCGCGCCTTGCGCGTCCTTCAGAGTTCCGCTGTAGCGGACGAGGTTGGGGACGGATGTGCTCGTGGTTGTCGCTATGGTGGATGTTTGTTGCGCTGTGCTGATGGAAACGCACAGCAAAGAGCAGAGAGCAAGAGCGATAATCGTACTTACACGGCGCATTAGGAATCTCCTTTTCGGGCCACGGCCCCGTCTGTGTTGCGAGTGGTTCCCGATAGTTAAGCGCCTTGGCTCACAAAGAAAGGCTCGCAGTACGGCGCCGCGCAGAGCCAAGGACAGCGAGAACGGCGCTAGTCGTATCTAAGCCTGGGGAAAGGCGTCCTTACTTTTGCTGATCCGTCGTTGGCCTAGACGGATGCCTCGCAGGAGTTCCCTGCCTGTAGTGCGCACAGCTAGGATGCCGAACTACCCGCAACGTCTGGACGGTAGCACTTTGATACTCGACCGAAGAGCACTTTCCAATGAAGGGAAGAGGACTGCATCGTGGCGCTAAAGCGCAAGGATGTCAAGTTTTTTTGACCTTTTCTTAACATTCCGGAGCTTGCTTTCGGCAAAGCGCCCTCCAATCCGCCCTTTCAGCCCATTGCCGCCGTCGCCGATTTCACCGACCAGGTGGCGCTTTTGTTTACAACGTTTACAGCTGAGCGGCGGAAAAAACGCAGGAATTTTTCTCGCCGAACTCAACTCGGGCGGCCGGGCGCCTTTGGCGCTTCCCACCCCCTGGCTTTTCCCGCTCATATTCTGGCGCCCGGCCAGTCCTTCATCAATAGGTCAGCGAGGAAGGCATCCCGTTACAGATCCATTTGCGCTATCGTGATTCTGCGCGGCTAGGTTCGCAACCGAAAAGCCGGATTCCCGCCGGCCTGCCGCCGTAATTCCGTTCGGGAGCCAAATGGGAACTGGCATGTCCAAGAAGCCACGCAAGAAACTCCGACCGCCTTTACCCCCTCCGCCGCAGTTTTCCATTGATACTCCTCCGTGGTTCTTCCCTGGTTCGAGGAGTTGGGATCCTGCCGAAACGCTTTCGAGCCAATTCCCGTTAGGACATGCCCCCACCGAGACCCTGAAAAGAGAACTTCGGCGTATGGAGCACATCCGCGACAGACAGGAAGCGTTTTTTCCTGGAGTTAAAGCAGACCGCAACTTCGATCGATCAAGAGAGGGGCGGGCAGCCACCCCAAAACAGGTGAAGGGCGCAGTACAGAGGTACATCGAATGGCTCAAGATTGAACTCTCGTTGCGCCGTGAGAAGCGGCCGCTATCAGGCACATCACGCAATACCGTCGCGGTTCCCGAAGCTCCCAAAGGTCCCGATCAAGCAAAACGTCAACTGAAACCGAAGCGTGGGAGACCGAGCGATCCTGACGTGGCAAAACGCAGAGCGATCGTGTCGAGGTTCCCGAAATACCCAGCACTGAAGTTGTGCCGGGAGTTCGATGACGTGAAGTTACCTTTGCCTTGGACCACGGGCCTTTGGGATCCAAGGTGTACTTGGGAAGCTGCATACAAATCAGACCGTCGTGGCAGCATTGACAAAATGATCTCGGTAGATCGGAAAGTCCTCCGGAAGGCTTCACACTAGCCTGCTTCGGTCAGCACCTACGCGGATCTTACCCAAAGTCCCAAATTTCTTACCATAATTTAGAAGTCTCATGAATCTCCAAGGCAATCTCAACGCAAGTGGCTTACCCATTTGAGAAGTTCTCTTACGCTTAGTGCTTATTTGCCTAAGATCCGCCACACTCGAACCCGTGAAGCAGGCGCAGCGCAAGCCGATTCTGCACGTAATCAAGAGTGGCCCACCAGAGGTAACGGCCTACTCCTGCAATGCTCATACTTACGGCGGATCGATCGCTGAATGTAGTGGCTATCGCGCTACGAATCTCAGCGGGCTAGAAGCGAAGACACAGCCTTGCATCACCCTCAGCGAGCCGTTTCCGCTGCTGGACCCCGGCCGGTATGTCGCTCTTTGTCCCGAAGCGACATTCGCCTGGGCGCGGCAGTGGAAGAAGTGGATTGCGCGGCTTGTGCTTGAGCCGCAAAACTACATGGGGCGTCCCTACACGGGGCGACTCTGTAGCTTCCTCGGACTCGGCATGGACCCGCGGAAGCCCTATGCGGGGCCACAAAGTCGCTTTCGGCGTCTCTTTGTAGAGGTGAACGGCGGACAGCCCCCTGGTGCAAACGTCGGCATGGAGGTTTTTCTCGACGTTCTCTATGAAATCGAAGTAGAGACGGTAAAGGTAGACAGAGAGGGCAAGCCGCGCCGGCCTGAGCACTGGTACAGCATCGTGCGCGAGATTCATCCCTCAAAGGCGAATTCAGGAGCTGTGCGAACCGTTCAACCCATCAACCCTGTACCTATCAACCCTTCAACACAGACAACACTTACAACCGACCAACACAGCAACACCGTTAACACACCCCTAGCAGAAGTGGCGAAAAAACGCCGCCAAGGAAAAGGCGCGCAAGACGAGTTTGGGTAGTGGGCATTTCGACCAAAAGCACAACTACCCCGCAGGGAGGGACGGTAGCGAAGACAACGCTGTCGTCCCTGCCTGGCAGAAAGCAAATTTGCGAGTAGCGGGTTCTTGCAACCGCCGCTCAGTTCGGGATGGCTGAAATCGTGAGGGCAAGAATGGCAGATGTCTTGTTGGGATCAGAATGACCAAGCCTCAGTTTGCTAAGGCGCTCGGTCCAGCATCCGTGCGGGAGTGTAACTATGGAAACTGAGCCGCTAATCACCGTTATAGAAGCCGCTTCTCTGTTGCGAGTGAAGCCGAGTTGGATTTACGCGAATGCCGATTTCTTGGGTGCGTATCGACTGGGGAAATACTTGCGCTTCAGTCAGCAGGAGATCCTCAAGAGGTTAAGAGAACGGGGCGCTCCTGGGTTGGGGTCGCAGCCCAACGACTCTCCCCAGGGCCGCTAAACATGCGTGCTTGGAAGGCACAAAGAACAAATGAAGAACAAATTGCGCTTGACTTCTGATATTTCTGTATATACAAATACACTGTGCATGGGGCGTCCACCCAAACCGGAAGAGCAACGGCGCAGCAAACTCTTTCCCTTGAGACTTACGCCTGGGGAGATCGCGGAACTCGAAGCCGCATCTCGCCGCCTTGGGGAATCAGTAGCCGAAATCTTCCGCAAGGGCGCCGCGCTCTATGTCGAGAGAGGCAAAGACGAGTCAACGAAGCGAAAGGAGAGGAAGAAACGATGACTCGTCGTTCGTACCAACAGGGTTATGTGTCAGAAGCCAAGCGCACCCGACGCGGGTTAGCCTTCGTCATTCGGTACAGGTTGCGAACCGCCGACGGCAAGTGGGTTCACAGGTCGGAGGTTCTGTACGGACTGGCAGGGAAGAAGGCTGCTCGTGCTGTGCTGGATCAACGAATTCGCGACAGTGAAAATCGACCACTGGAGCAGACAGAACTCACCGTCCAGGGCTTTGTCGAAACGTACTGGAGGCCCTACCTTGATCGAAAACAGGTGAAGCCTTCCACCCGACGCTCCTACGAGTCGGGACTCAAACTCCACATTATCCCCGCAGTGGGTTCGTTACGGCTGTTAGAAGTTGCTCCGTTGCATGTGGAAAATCTGCTGCGCAAGAGATTGGAGAGCGGGGCATCTGCCAAAACCGTTCGCAATGTTCTGGCGATCCTGCAAAGTGTTTTCTCTCTGGCAGTGGACAATGACCTGATCGCACGGTCTCCCGTGCGAAATCGCCACAAACCAGCGGTGACCCGGCGTGAGAAGCCCACATGGACACCGGATCAGATGCGCTCGATCGTCGAGAGCGTAGCCTCCGGATTCCGTCCATTGTTCCAGTGTGCGATGCTCACGGGTGCCCGACTGGGCGAACTCCTGGGTCTGCAGTGGAAACATGTGGACCTGGCAAACCATCGATTGGATATTTGCCAAGCCTTATGGGAGGGACAGCTCTTGACTCCGAAGACGCAAGGCAGCGTCCGCTCGATCTATTTTGGGCCGGCTCTCGCGTCAGCATTCACGACTCAAAGGCTCAATTCAAGTCACACCCGACCTGAGTCCTTCGTGTTCTGCAAGACGGACGGAACGCCACACAATGCTGACGTCTTGCGACGTGACGTGCTATACCCGGCGCTGGACCGACTCGGGATTCCCCGGGCATCGAGAGAAGCTGGATTCCACACGTTCCGCCATTCGGCAGCGAGCTTGGTCAACGCCCGCACCGGCAACCTCAAACTCGCTCAGAAGCTGCTAGGGCACTCAAATCTGAGCACCACAGCCGATGTGTACACGCACACCTCGGCAGAAGCAGACGCGGCCGCGGCTCTCGCTTTAGAACAGGCGATCTATGGCGATCTGTTCGCAACTGTTCCCAAAATTGAGAACACGAACAACAGCGCGGCAATCAACTAGAAAATGGGAAACTCAGGCTCAGCTCGCAACTTAAACAGAATGAATCGATTGGAAGAGTTATTCTGTGGAGTTTTTGGTTGCGGGGGGTGGATTTGAACCACCGACCTTTGGGTTATGAGCCTGAAAGGGAACAGCTAAGTCCTGTTGATTCTGCAAGCCTTACCCGCACAAAATAGCGAAAATGAGGCAAAATGACCCTAGTTTTGGAGCCGTTTTGGAGCCATCTTTGGAGCGAGTCCTGTTCGCTCGACTGCTGCCCCGTATGCTCGAAACGTGAGCACTTGTCGCAACTGCGATTCCGGTCACAAATCAGCTTCCGCACGCCCAAAACGACGACGGCAACGTGCGGCGCTGTCCACGAAGTAAGCACTTCTTCATCAGTGGTTTGCGGGTTGTAACACATACCCCCGCTCACAATGGCGTACACTTCGCCGCACCACCGTCGCAGGCAAAGATTGCGACGTTCCTTCCATTCTGCCAAATACCGCTAAGACCCGCATATTCATTGGCTGCAAACCTGTAGACCTATCTCCCGTGCTCAACAATTTGCCACGCGACCACCGCGTGTCTCCGATGTCGTTCTACGCCCTACCATGACTTACTCCGTTGCGAACAAAGGACATAGGGATAGATCGGGCGTTCGAGCATCGTTAGTGACAACGTACCCGGTGTTTCAAACAGAGCCTTTCGTTGTGCGGATAAGCTACGATATGGCCTGATAATCGCCAGCAATCAAGAAGGCTAAGGCGTCCATTTAGTCAGTGACCCCGGTCACAGCAGCGTCCTTCGAAGCGTTGATGGTGCAATAGACCCGTTTACCAACGATTACAGACTGCGGAATCGGCTAACGTGTTTTTAGGCTGACTGGAGCGACTCCCCAGGTATTGCTTCGCATGATTTCAGAGGAAATATGAAGGCACAAACATATTACGCTAATCAATCGCGGGAGTTGACGGAATTACAGGTGGGAGCCGAAGAGAAGGGCTGTCATCTGCATACAGCCAAGCCTCTCCCGACTCCCCGCTGCTTCCAGCTCAATAAATGACATAGCGCACTGGCGAACCGGGCCGCATCAGGCAAACATCGGCGTGGATACGTTCAGCTTCCTGTATAGACGCGTAGCGATCTCCTTTGACCGTCAAGAAGCAAAGCCTACAAATGCTTTCGGTTTCAGTTTTACGGGTGAACTGAGGATTCTGGTCCTCGGAATCTTGGCTGCTCATATAATACCTTCGCAAGCCCTAAACGTACTGCGATTGTGGACTTGGTTTCGAGTGCCGTCAGTGACGGCAATCACCGCATCGGGGTTTGACGCAATAGCGCACAAAAAGTACAGCCCGCGGCGGAAGATGTCGTGGGCTGAAACCCATCAGGGTATCTCATTGCTCTCGGAAAGATTCCTGACTAATTGTCAGTATTAGGATAGGGCGCTATCGGATCGCTGTCAGTGACAGCGGTCACGTCAGAATGCACTCAGAAAGCACTCAGAAAGCACTCAGAAAGCACTCAGAAAGCGAACCTACTCTTCGGGGCAGTGTCATCCAATCTACTGGCTCTCCAGGCCATTACGCGGGTAATTGCTAGGGGGCCAAGGGGCCGCTCCGGAGATAGCGAGTCCGTCGGCCCCTTTCGTGCCGTGACAGGGCAGACAAGGGCTGACGGCACGTGGAAACCGTCGGCCATCAACGAGGCAAAGTAGTCCAGACCTGTCAAACCGGGACGCGGAGGCCGTCCCGATCTACTTACTGCTTCGAAATCAGCTTTCGCACCGATTACCACTTTTCCGAATTGCGAGCAACAAATCGCCATCTCGCAAGAAATGTCCGATGGCCTGTTGACAGGTTCCAAAAACTCACAAACTCTTGCGGGGCACCACCGCGTGATTCCCTGATCGTTGTGCCCCCTGCCATGACTTGCCTCAATGGATCTCCGCTGTTGCTTGTAGCGGCTGGACGAGAGCGGCCATTATTGCCGGGTTAGTATGCGGGCGCCCAAGCTTTTCCGATGTACAAGCGGCGCACACTGTGCAGCGCACGGTTAGGTGTACCAGAAAACCCCTCCGAAAATCGCTCTCCGTGACCGCGTGTTTTCAACTTCTTGCGCCGCGCATATTTCATATCAGAAAGCAAATGGTTTCAGATACGATTTTTCTTGACATTCGACCGCAGCGAGCGCAATGTGAGGGCATGAACGAGACCACAAGCGGTTTGCGGGCTGCGTTGTATGCACGTGTTTCCACCAAAGACAAAGGCCAGAACCCGGAGCTACAACTAGCGGACTTGCGTGACTATGCCAAACTACGCGGGTGGCATGTTGCCGGTGAATTCGTGGATGTCGGTATCTCTGGGTCGAAGGATTCCCGTCCACAACTGGACGCAATGATGCGGCTGGCGAAGACCCGTAAGATCGACCTAATCGCTGTGTGGAAGTTAGATCGGTTTGGCCGCAGCCTAAAGCATCTCGTCAATGCCCTTGCAGACCTACAGGCTGTTGGCGTTGCGTTTGTCAGCTACAGCGACAACATAGACTTGAGTACGCCATCGGGAAGGCTGATGTTCAACGTTATCGGTGCGATGGCCGAATTCGAGCGCGAATTGATTCGGGAGCGAGTACGGGCCGGATTGGCGCACGCCCGAACCGAAGGAACGAAGTCTGGTAAGGCTATTGGACGACCGAGGGCGCGACGGGAGCGTGACAAGGACGCCAAACGCATCCGACAGATGCGGGACGAAGGCCAGAGCTACCGGGAAATCGCTGAGGAATTAGGCCGCAGCACAATGGACGTGTACCGCGTCGGTATGACGCTAGGTTGCACTGGGGCACAGTGAGCTGGTCGCTGGTGGAAAGAAGAAAGCGGCCTTGCCCGGAGCAATCATCGCTTGACGCTCTCATGCGCCATCAGGGATTGTCCGCCGTGCAGATCGGCGAGCAGTTAGGTGCAGCGTCATGAGAGTGACCCGCTGCGACTGCCGCGAACTCGAAGAAAGGGTCCTCAGTCAAACTTAGTGGAAATCTGGGCCGACGGTGGAAGTTCCTGGAGCCGCTAACCCAGTTAGCACCATGAATCGTTGCTCGAAATAATCTGTCAACCATGTCTCGAACTCTCTCAGGTATATACGAACAGATCGCCCCGTGTAGAGGTGGGTTGCGGCCAGGACTCCAACAAGGAAAATCATTCCTGACACGGCATATCGTAGCCACGCCGACGAGAACTCCGGGAGTTTCCAGGGAAACGACCAGATCGTCGCAACTACCAGCACAAGCAAAGCAAACCACCTAACGACGTCTACTGTAAACGCCGCAAGCTGTTGCGCTCTAATTCTAATTGTCGCTCGTAAATCTGCTGCGCTGCGATGTTCTTTCTCTAGTTCCGTCTCAAGCCCTTCCCTTTTTGCCGCCTCGACTTCAAGTTGGGCCTGAACTTTCGACTCAATAGCAGCACGTACAACCTTCAAAATCTCCGCAACAGTCCCCTGAGTAAAGGCCGCTTCCTCTCCGCGAGTCCGATCCATCAGCGCTACCTTCGCTTCGAGCGAGTGGCGCAGCAGGAAAACATCCTCTGCTGTAATGACTTTCTCCGCCCTTAGTTTCTCAACTTCCTCCAGATACCGTCGCCACAAGTGTTCTTCTGGTTGCATTGCAGCATAGCAGTCCGCGATAAGCCGTCTGCGCGGCAGGTCAGGGGCGCGCAATGGTTTCTTAAGCCAAAGCAGGTTTGTCAAGTTATAGTCCGTGAGGCAAGGAGCGACCGCTCCCGGAGTGGCGTCTGGCATTAAGAAATCCCACGCTGCCTGAGCCAATGAAGTGTTCGTAGTCACGAAAAGAGCTCGGCAGTCCTCAACTCGAAAATAGTACCCTGTCCCACGCAATCGCATTACACCCGAAATGGAAGCCACATCCCGATCTAGCGGCCCTTGAGTGCGGTAATGAATAACTCTGCCTAACGCCGTAGCCAGACCTTTCTCGTCAATTGTCACCTTAGGAATAAAGGGTGGCTTTTCAACTATTCTTATCCTTAGAGCTCCAATATCGCGTTCGAGGCGATTTATATAAAACTCAATGTCGCTTTCGGTCCGGCCCTGCGAAATAAAATACTCCATGCTGGGTCCCCAAGCATCTTGTAGGGTTCCTGATCTAATTCTACGGGCGCAGGCGGCAAGGATACCATGAACTTCATCGACGGTATGTTGAAAACACCGCAGCTCTGCCCCTGTTTCATACAGCAGGCGCAGCAACTCTTCGCAAGGGTCTTTACGAGGCTGTCCTGCATACCCTAATGCGAAAACAATAAAAGAAGTATCAAGGAAAACTTGTGTATTTCGGAATCGACGGTTCGCGTCTGTGATGTCTGGCAAATAGACAGCATTGGCAAGCATGCTCCCTTTAACGATGGTCTCTAAATAGCTAAACAGGGCTGAATGACTATCTTGGGTGTGTCGGACAAACGTCGCTACGATATATCTGTCGGACTTGGCAGAGAAGTCCGTGACAGGGATCATCGCCTTAAAAGTTGTGGCTGCCAAGATCTTTCGCTCGCTGCCGGTGATGTAACCCTGTAACGCGATCTCAGCCTGCTCAACGCTCCATGCGACAGCGTAAGTCTCAGCAGCAAACCTCCTCAGTTCCGCGATGAGCGCCTCATGCTTTGCGAGAACTTGCTGCTGCACTACGATGAAGTCTAAAGTGTCGAGAGCGCTTGGTTCACGATAATAAACCCTGTTATCGAGCCTGACGTACCCTCTCTTCCTTACGCGGGTAAGAATGGTTTTCAAGGAGTTCTGCGATAACTCTAGACCGAAGTCTTGCGCTATGGTGACTTGCAATTCCGAGAGCGAGATCACATCCTGAGGAAGGTGGCGTATACTCTCCGCCACGATAGGAACGAAATTTTCCAAGTAGTCTTTCTGGTTGGTATCCCAGTTGACCTTTAGTATTGCGAGGCTAATGAGAGATTGATTCTCGGATAAATCCGGCTGAACGGATCGACCGGCGGATTGGACCTTTTCTTCCTGCACGATTCTCCAAGCTGAACTAGTGACTCGGACTTACCCATTGTAGATAGCCAGCCTAAAAAATGGAACAACCTGAGTGCGAGAGGTCGGGTTGGGCTTTACAAGAATTGCCAGATGAAGAAGGACGTGGAGGGAGCAAGATGGCGGTACGGCTGGCCGCCACCACTGGCAGCAGTCGCGTAGCGGGGCCATGGCCGATGCATTTTGTTTGCACGCTGTGCATTTCTGTCCTCAAAGATCCGCCAGATTATGATTGTGAGAGTCGGTTTGACTTCGCACCGAAAGTAGGGCATAACCTTGCGTTCATAAAGGATCTGGTGCACATAAGAATTTGACTATCTGTCTGCAAACATGGCGGTTTTTGCGATTGACGCTGTTGGAGTCAGTTGACAAATGACACTTACGTGTGATGAGCCATCCTCAATCGCTTTGTCTGCTGCAAGGTTTGCATGTTCCGACAATGTGGAAAAAGCGTCAAAGCACGACCTTGACGAGATGTACTAACTTTTTTTTGGCTCTTTGTTTACATGACATTGCAAACACTACTCCACGCCAAAGTGCCTCTTGACAAAAATCGAGAGATCACCGCCAGGAAGTCATTCAGAGTCAGTGACATCTGCGAAATATGTTGGACTTATGGATGTTTACAATAGAAGTAGGGGCAAAATATTCTTTGCTCGTAACATGCCGCCGCGCAGCGAGCGGCATTCGCATTTCTGGCCTAAATCACATTGCCGAGGGCCAGCGGCGACAATCGATCAAAACCAGATGAGCACGTAGGCGGGAAAACAGCGAACATTGCAGGCGCTGCCGCCGAAGATCATAAACAGCTTGGGTTCGACAGCGATTCCTTTCGAGGGAATCGCTCGCCTAGAGAATCCTTACATTGAACTGATGCTGAAGCGGAGGGACCGCCGAGGTGATCGGTTCGGTGAGTGCGTGGGTCGGAGACTGACCTGAGCGCATGTGGGGCGTACAACTGCACGGCCAGCCTAAACGACTGGCAGAAGTGAATAAGTCCCCAGTCGAACGAACCAGCAAACGATCAATTGTTAATCAAGACTGAGACTTGCAGAGAAGGTCGCTGAGCAATCGGCGACTGGAGCATTTCTTCACTGGATGGCGTACTGCACTCTCTGGGTTTCCAGAGGGGCGCTGCTACATGTTGTAACGGCAGCTCGGCTAGTGCTAGGGCGAAGGCCCACGTTAAGGTAAGTCCTGTACGAAGTACCGCGTTAAGCTACGTAGGTCTGGCGACTGTCAGACTGTAAGCCTAGTTTGTCTATCGTGACTAGCCAGGTTCGAACTACAAAGGCTAAGAGCCTTTTAATTCATAGAACCCTACCACAATGCTTACGCAGTGCTCAATACAGCCCTATCCCACGTGCAGAGTGAAGGAATAAAGTCTCGTGCAACAAAATATGTTAACTATTGAGTTAACTCACCCGTGACACCAACACAACAAATGAACTGTGAGGAATATATGAATCAGCACTCCGACGAAGTAGAAACAATTTATTCGAGCATACTCGCCGCTCCTATGCTAGGCATCGGCGCTGATACACTCCGACTTTTGGCCAGAACTGGCCGAATCGGTTGCCGGAAGATTGGGAGGAAATTCTACTTCAGCATTCAGAATCTGAACGATTATCTTGCAGGTACACCTGTAGTTCCGGCAACAAAGTAGCTTACACGACATCCACGGGCCACAGGGTTTGACTCCTAGGCTCTGTCGCCGCTGGAAAGGGACGTTGCAGCGTTCTACGCTCCGTTCCATACGCTCATGCTATCTCTGGCAGTCCTTCTTCTCCTTCTCCAGAGGGCGTGAGCGGCATCAAGTCCACGCAGCACAGAGGCGACGGCCCACCTGTGCAATTAAGCCAAAGCTAGTTAGCCTTTACTTGCCGTTGGGCTAGCAGCGCAGCTTGCGTGGACATACCACATCAACCAGACAGGCACTCATCGCCACATAACTGTGCGACCTACGACGCGGGGTTGCGGCTGACGTGTGTCTGCTCTGGTATGTGGACAAACAAATTTCGTGGTCAAGGCCACAATTCGTAGGGTCGTAGGAACGGCCCGGAAAAGAGCAATACTTTGGCAAACTTCAGTGACATTAACGACGCTGTTCAACAACAGCTTGCAACCCAAGCCCCCACCGACACCAACGGCAGTCCAGCCGCACCGCTTGCGCCAGTCGAACCAACGGTTGTAAATGCCGAGCAAGATGAGTTGACTCGACTCAGACAGGAAAATGAACAACTCAAGTCCGAGCGCACAGCGGAGAAGGCAGACCACGAGGCTGCGTTAGCCAAACAACGGCTCCAGATTGCTGTTGCGCAAGCAAACAAACCATCTGTGAGCGTAGGAACCGGTGCGCAGGATGTAGCCATAGAGAAGGCAATCAACGCTGTCGGCGGCAACTGCCGCTGGCACATGCTCTCCGCTGAGCAACGCGCCGCAGCGCTAGGTATTAGCGGCGCAGGCACCAAGCTGACTACCATCAAGAAATTCTTTGGAGCGGGATCGAACGCAGCAGAGGCACAGCGGCTTCATTCCCAGCAACCGGACGAATACAAACGTCTGCGAGCCTTGGCAAAGGTAAACGGAATTCTCTAATTCACACTTCGCTCATGCGGTGATGAACCACTGCACACTCTGCGGACTGCTCCGGCAATCCGCAGAGTGTCGGCGGGATCGTCAAAATGCGCGGGGTTTCCTGGCGTTTGCGCGGGGTTTCCTGCGGCTTGCTCCCTTCGGGTGAGCATCGGGGTCATCCTCGAACATTCAACGCTGTAACCGACGCCGTGCGCAAGCACGGCATTCTTCATGAGAGGGAAAGACAACTCATAAAAACAATGCACGTCGCTGAGAAGTACGTAAGAGGCAGTAACAAGAGTTTCCAACTAACGATTGACAGCGAGGGAGCAGCAAAGCTCCTAACATCCATCAAGGTGCGGACGAATTGACATGCAGGCTGCCTTAGTGGTATGCCCTGCACAGGACTTGCAGAGTCAGCAGGCGGAAAGAGGACGCCTGTTGGCGAGAAGAAGATTTCAGAAAGGATCGCTCAAATTGCGAGGCAAACGGAATCCGAAATGGGTTGCTCAGTGGCGAGAGGATGAGCTACGACCCGGTATGGCGACCCCGTACCGCGTTCGTCGGAAGCGCATCATCGGCACGAAGGCAGAGTTTCCTACCCGTCGCCTTGCACAACGTGAACTGGAGCGCGTTCTCGCCGAAGTAAACAATCCGCAGTATCGGCCTGCCGTGTCCATAGCCTTTGCAGAGTTTGCAGAGCAGTGGAGAACGCGAGTGCTCCCACAACTGAAACCATCGACCCAGAGCACGACGCGCTCACAACTGAAAAATCAGTTGACGTACTTCGACAGTTTCAACCTGCGGGACATTCAACCTGCCGTGATGCAAACATTCGTGACGACCTGCAAAGTATCACCGAAAACGACACGCAATGCCGTGATGACGTTGCGCTCGATGTGGAGCACCGCGAAGGCATGGGGGTATGTCACCCATGATCCGTTCGACGGCCTGCGTCTGCCCTTGCTGGAGAAGCAGGAGCAACCGTTCTTCAACCGCGAAGCAGATGCGGCGCATCATCCGAAGGGCTCAGGAGCCTTATCAAACGTTGTACTGGCTGGCCGCAGAGACTGGCCTTCGGGCTGGAGAATTAGCTGGCCTGCAATGGGGTGACGTGAAGAACGGCCATATCGAAGTGCGTCGTAGCGTCTGGGGCAGCAAAGCGCAGTTGCCCAAGACAGCCAACGGTATCCGTACGTTTGCCATCTCTGGCGAGTTGCAAACCCGACTGGAGAGCAAGCGCAGGCCAGAGGGGTACGTCTTCGCAACGCGCAATGGAACACCGTGGAACATGAACGACGTGCAGAAGCGGCGTCTGGTTCCGCTGCTCAAGAAGCCGGCAATGAAGCAGGCAGGCTCTCACAGCTTCAGGCACGGCAACGAAACCGTGATGGACGGATTACAGACTCCCATTGCATTGCGTCTGAATCGTCTGGGACATGGTGACACGCGCATGATGGTGCGCTACTCCCACGTCGTCAGCGCAGATGATCGGCAACTCGCCTCTGAGTTTGGCCGAATGTTGGCTCCAATCTCTCCAGCGGTTTTGGAGCGTTTTGGAGCCATAAGCAAAATGGCTTAGACGCATCAAACGTCTAAGCCATTGATGTTACGGAGCTTTTTGGTTGCGGGGGGTGGATTTGAACCACCGACCTTTGGGTTATGAGCCCAACGAGCTACCAGACTGCTCCACCCCGCACTTCGATCATATCGTCCTGTGAACATCAGGTCAAACCAACGCGCCAGCAAATGTATTGGCCGAGTTCCAATTCGACACAATGGAGGATGAACCGCCACAACTGGGTAACCTTCGCAGCGTTCGCCGCAGCGCAACCCGATCGTCGCGGGCGGGTTCGAGTGACCTGTGGTTCTGATCCGACGCCTCGATTGATGTCGCCGTGATACCGCGGCACGATTCACGACATCGTCCGCGTTCGCCGCAGCGCTGTCCGGTGGATGCGCACGAATTCGAGTACCTGTGGTTCTGATCCGACGCCATTCGATTGAGGTCGCCCTGATATTGCGGCTACTTCACGACATCGTCCGCTATAATGCCGCCGGGTCACTATGCAAGTTGCGCCGGGCAGAAAATTCGGTCCTTATGAAGTTGAAGCCGCTGTCGGAGAAGGCGGCATGGGCGAGGTGTATCGCGCCCGCGACACCCGGCTGCAGCGTGCGGTTGCGATCAAGATTCTTCCTGAGGCAATCGCTTGCGATCCCGCACGCATGCAGCGCTTCGAGCAGGAAGCGCGCACCATCGCAGCCATTAATCATCCCAACATTCTTGCCGTGTACGACGTCGGCTCACAGGAAGGCATTTCGTACCTCGTCATGGAACTGCTTGAGGGCGAGACGCTACGCGAGCGGCTGAACGATGGCCCCCTGTCGGTTCGCAAAGCCGTCGAGATCGGACTGCAGATCGCGCATGGCCTGTGTGCAGCACACGAGCGCGGCGTCGTACATCGCGATCTGAAGCCGGAGAACATTTTCCTCACCAGAGACGGTCACACCAAGCTACTGGACTTCGGTCTCGCCAAAGCTGTTGCCGCTCCCGCGGCGGCAAAGGCGTCAGCGCACATGTCTGACCTGACTATGCAGACGGCGGCGACCATGCAAACCGAGCCGGGAATGGTGATGGGAACTGCGCCTTACATGGCTCCCGAGCAGGTCCGTGGACAGCCAGTGGATTCTCGCGCCGACATTTTCAGTTTTGGCGCTGTTCTGTACGAGATGCTCTGTGGCAAACTCGCCTTCAGCGGGGATACGGCGGCCGAAGTGATGACCGCGGTGCTGAAGTCGGATCCGCCGCAGTTTGATCCGGCCCAGACGAAAGTCCCGCAGGCTCTCGATCGAATCGTGCGGCACTGCCTTGAGAAAGACCGCGCTGACCGATTTCAGTCGGCGCGTGACCTCACGTTCGCGTTGGGCGCACTGTCTGGCTCCGACTCCGCTCCTTCTCTCAGCGCGCAAGTTGCGCCGCACCGATGGCCTCTCCGGGCCGGCGCAATTGCTATTTTCCTGATTGCAGCGATTCTGGCCGGCGGTTATTTCGCTTCTCGACACACCAGCGCCATGACGCCGATGGAGTTCGCCATTCCCGTTCATGGAGAAGTAGGGCACATCGCGATCTCGCCCGATGGTTCCATGCTGGCCTATGTTGCCGTGGATGAAATCTCCGGCGAGGGAATGATTTTCGTGCAGCGGATCGGCTCGGCGAGTGCCAATCGGGTCGACGGGACGGAAGGCGCGGCCTATCCGTTCTGGTCGCCGCACGACGATTACGTCGGCTTCTTCGCCCAAGGCAAGCTAAAGAAAATTCACGTAACCGGCGGCCCAACTCAGGTGCTGGCTACCGCGGGCCAGCCGCGCGGCGGAAGCTGGAGCAAGAAAGACATCATCATTTACGCACCCGACGCGGCTGGTCCGCTATGGAGAATCGATGCCGATGGCAGTGAGGCCGCTCCGCTGACTGATAAAGTTTTTACTGCCGACGATTCCTCACACCGCTGGCCGATTTTCCTGCCGGACGGCGATCACTTTCTTTTTTGGGGAGGCAATTTCAACGAAGATCCCAACGATCACACCAGCGGAATTTACATGAGTTCGCTCAGTGATCGGCAGCACAAACAGCTCTTGAATCTGGCATGGTCCAATCCCGGCTATGCCAAAAATCGCCTGTTCTATGTTGACCGCAAAGGCTCACTGGTCGAGGTTCGACTGGATCCGTCAGAAGGGAAGCTGGAAGGCAAGCCGCAGATCGTCTCCAATCAGGTCGGCCGACATCCCTCAACCTATTGGGCCGCTTTCAGCGTGGCCGTGAACGGCACGGTGATCTTTCATCAAGGAACCGGCTCTTCGCAATCGCAGCTCACCTGGTACGATCGCAGCGGCAGGGAACTGGGCCGCGCCGGCGAGGCTGGCATCCTGGCGAATCCCGGCCTCTCACCAGACGGACACCGCGTCGTATTCGATGTTGCCGATCCTAAAGCGAAGAATATTGACGTTTGGATTTACGATCTGCTCCACAATTCCTCTACTCGCTTCACCTTCGATCCGGCAGAAGAAACCACGGGCGTGTGGTCGCGGGATGGGAAATTTATTGCATATCGTTCAGCGGCCAACGACGAAATATTGCGGCTGAAAAACTCCACCGGCTTTGAAAGGGATCGCGGTCTGGCAGCTCCGCCGGCAAACATCATTGATATCGCTCCAAATTCCTTCACCGCTGATGACCAGGCCTTGGTCGCTACCGGAACGGTTGCAACCGGCGGTTCGGCTCTGGAGATCGTCTCGCTCAAGGATAAGAAAGTGTCTCCACTGCTCCCCGGACGAGGCAGTAAGGCGGATGGACAAATCTCGCCCGATGGTAAGTGGCTAGCTTATGAATCGGACGAAACCGGCGAGTGGGAGGTCTACATCACTCCCTATCCCAACTCAGGCGGCAAGCTACAGGTTTCTCGCGGCGGCGGCAAAGAGCCGCGCTGGCGTGGCGATGGAAAAGAAATCTTCTATCTCGATCCCAAGGGCTACCTGAACGCGGTCCAGGTCAACAGCGAAAACACTCTAACCGCCGCTACTCCCACAGCCTTGTTTCAGGCCCATGCACGTCCGTCTGTCTCTTCCAGCGATATCTTTAATTATGACATGACGCCCGACGGCGAGCGCTTTCTGATCGATCGCTACACGAAGCCCGCCCAAACTCCGCAGGTAAGCATCATCCTGCACGTTGACAGTCCGGTGCAGTAGGACGCTTATCCGGCTGCCGACAAAGTCCGTTTTGCACCGCTCTGAAAGAGCGCGGCTTCAGCTGGCCGTTGCAGGCCTTTTTATTTTGTCATCCCCGAACGGACTTTGGTCCGTGAGGGACCCGCTTTTCCCCGTTTTTCAGCGGCCTCTCGCCAGCCACGAGCGGTACCCCCCGGGGCCTTTTTGTGTTACCGCGTGATGGATGGGAGCAATGGACCTTACTTTGAAGTTTCAAAGTAATTGGCGCACCCCAGGCCGTCACGCTCGGAGGTCCCTGATCGCCGTTCGCCTGACGACAGCAACCCATCCGGCGGCATGGTCAACAAGGTCACATCCTGGCCATCGCCCTCACAAGTATTGTTCTTGTCGGAAACTCGGCCCACTTGCCCTCACATCTCTAGGTAGTGGTGCTTTAGTCTATGACCCCACTACCCATCTCTACCAACGCCCCTGCATCCAACTTTTCTTGATAAACTGTAATCCCACCTCGTCCTTTGCTCCCGCGTCTAATCGCCCTAGGGTGACGGCAATGATAAGAACTTCGCAAGCTCTACTAATTCTTCTTTCCTTGAGCTCATGCGCCTGGGCTCAATCCACGCCGGCCTCCGCTCCTGTCACCAATGGAACTTCGGCCGGCAGCGTTTCGATGACACCGATCCTCGCCGACCTGGATCGCCTGCAGACGGCGGCATCGCGGATAAATTCTGAGCTCGCTTACATGCGCATCGATAAGTGGAAGGCTGACAGTGGCTCCAAACAGCAGGCGCAATCGAATGCCGACTCCATTCAACGAAACGTCGCCGAGGCTTTGCCTACATTGATCAGCAGTGTGCGAAACGCGCCGCAGGACGTCAATGCTGAGTTCAAGCTGTATCGCAATCTCAATGCTCTTTACGACGTCTTCGCTTCCTTGACCGAATCGGCTGGTGCCTTCGGCCCGCGCGGCGATTATGACGCACTGGCCCAGCAACTGGGGGTGATCGATTCCGTGCGACGCAGTCTGGGCGATCACCTGGAGCAACTTACGTCGTCAACCCAGTCGGAGCTGAATCAGTTGCGCACTGAGGTCCAAACCTTGCAGGAACGCGCTGCGGCTCCGCCGGCTCCTCCCAAGAAAGTAATTGTGGACGATACCGAGCCAGCCAAAAAGACAACCACTGCGCACAAGAAGAAGCCGGCGCCGAAAACGACGCCGGATGCTGGCAGCTCCGGTTCTACCTCGAGCCAAGGCGCCAGTGGCAGTGCTGCGCCGGTGGCCAAGGCGCAGTAATCTACTCACCACCTCTGTGCGTCAATCTTCCCCTTTCTCGGGAACATTTTGTGCATCCGTGGGGTCTAACCCAATAGTCCCTCTCTGGGTGATGGCGCTGCTATATCTGCCGGAAGGCGCCTCGCCAAAATGGGACGAACTGCGGCGCAATGCGTCAAGCGCCGTAGAACATGGTTGTTGCAGGTCGCGAAAGTATTTATTATCGAGGTGCCGCCTGTGGCGGGAGTAACAACATTGAGTGACCTCGCAAGTGCGATTGGAGTTCGCACCGAAGAAGCCTCCGTTGTGGCCGAACTCAAGGCCGGATCGGAAGCCGCTTTTTCCTGGCTCATCGCACACTACAACCAGCCCGTTTATAGCCTGGTTTACCGTATTCTCGACGATCCCTCTGACGCAGCCGACACTACCCAGGAAGTTTTTCTCAAGGTCTTTCGCGGGATCAAAGGTTTCAATTCCAATTCTAGCCTGAAGACCTGGATCTACCGCATTGCCTTACATGAAGCGTCGAACCGGCGCCGCTGGTGGTTTCGCCACAAGTTTCACGAAACCCCCATTGAGCCGGTTCCCGAACGCGATGAGCAGCCTTACGTGTCAGGCATGAAAGAGACTCTGGTCGACGAAGGCAAGTCGCCGCTGGAAAACGTCTTTGACGACGAGCTGCGCGAGCGCGTTGAGACAGAGCTGAAGCAGATAGCCGAGCCCTACCGCACAACCGTGATCCTGCGCGATGTCGAGGAGCTTTCCTACGAGCAGATCGCCGAGGTCATGCAAACCACATTGGGTACGGTGAAATCGAGGCTGGTCCGGGGACGGGAAGCGTTGCGCAGACGGTTGGAGCGATTTCTGCCGGCGTTCGGAATGGCGGCGGCCGAAGCGCATGAGAACAGACGTCGCAGCGGCGGTGCAATCGCTGGCCGCAAAGTTGAGGTCCTACCATGACGTGCTCAGTTGCGAAGGGGCTCATGTCGTCTTACCTGGATGGCGCCGTGACGCGCAGCCAGATGGCCCAGATGGACGAACACCTGCGTGGCTGTGCTGAATGTGCGGAGCGCTTCGCAAGCGTGCAGCGCGTCCAGTCGCTCGTCGGCTCCTTAGGACGGAAAGCTGCGCCGCCCGACCTTGCTCTGAAGTTACGCGTGGCCTTATCCAAAGAGGTTGCCAATTCCCGGCGTTCGCGCTGGGAACGGTTGCAAGTACGCTGGGAAAATGCCTTCAACGCGATTATGGTTCCGGCTACGGCCGGCCTGGTCACCACGCTGATCATCTTTGGCGTACTGATCAGCTTTCTGTATCCCGCACAGGTGCGCGCTTCCAACGACGTGCCGACCGTGCTCTACACTCCGGCCGAGCTGAAATCGACGCCCTTTGAGCTGACTATGGGTGTTTCCGCCACGGATTCTCTGGTGGTGGACGCTTATGTCGGTCCAGACGGCCGCGTCCTCGATTACCGCATTCTGTCGGCGCCCGAGGATGCGCAGGCAATCCTCCCTCAGCTGAAAAACATGCTGATCTTCACCACGTTCAGTCCGGCAACCGCCTTCGGCCAGCCCACTGCCAGTCACGTGGTCCTCACCTTCTCTAAAGTGCAGGTGCAGGGATAACGGAGCTAGTTTTTGGGTGAGTGGCGTATCCTGTCGCTGACAGCGGAGTCCAGGTAACTGACCTTTCCCTCAAAGGCGGGTCTCTGCGACGCGTCGGTCGAAGCGGAATTCCAACTTTTCGGAATCATCAAACGGCAAGGCGACCGGTTGTTGAGGTTTGCGTGCCCCTTCCGACGCTCGTAAACTGGACAAATCGAGTTTCCTACCATAGTGCTACTTCCCCGGATGCTCGCTCCGAGTGGCTTTGGAACTACGAGCTATGGCCGGAGGCTCACGGCTCGATCCAGGAGGCACGGCTGAGTATTTGTGTCCGCACCCTTATTCTGTCGGCTCTGCTGGCGTCGCTGAGTTGTCTTGCCGCGGCTCAGTCGAAGGCGACGCTCGACGTGAATGAAACCCTGTTCAGTGTCGTTACCGGGATGAACGTCTGTGGCTACGATCAGGAGTTAGCCACCTCGTCGCCCATTCGGGCTGAAGTTCGCGCCGACCTGGTCGAGGCGAGTAAGTTGCCCGGTGCGGCATCGGCAGCCAGGGAGATGTGCCGCTTCTACAACGACCACCGGCAGGGTGATTCCGCTCACGATCTCGCGCAGTATGTTTCGCTGGCGCTCAATCTAGGCGCGCCTCCCGACTTCGCGCCCAAGGGAAAAGAAGCTGACTTGCCCCCGGATACCGCTTATGTTTTAGGCTACGTGCCGGTGTTGAAGCAGTACTATGCCGCCGCTAAGCTGCACGCGATCTGGATGAAACACCAGCCGGAGTATCTGGCCCTGATCGACCAATATCACGACGCGGTCGCACAGATGATTGCCTCGACGGACACCTATCTTCGGCTGCCTCTGTCCGGCTATGCGGGGCGCAGTTTTACGGTCTATCTGGAGCCGATGATCGCTCCCGGACAGGTGAATTCGCGGAACTACTTTCAGGATTTCTATTACGTAGTTGTCTCGCCCTCAGGATCAGGAAATGACATTCACATGCAGGCGCTGCGGCACACGTATCTGCATTTCGTACTGGATCCGCTGATAGCCAAGCGCGCCACCTCTCTTGACCGTCTGAAGGCGATACTGCTCTCGGTGCAGCGTGCTCCCATGTCCGAGGATTACAAAGAGGATATGGGCTTGCTCGTGATTGAATGTCTCATTCGGGCTATCGAGGCGCGTGCCCCGGTCGATCCCAAGCTGCCCGAGAAGGAACGACTTGCGTTGGTGCGGCGCGATGAGGCGCAAGGATTTGTGCTCACCGGGTACTTCTACGACCAATTGCGCGATTTCGAAAAAGCCGGCATGGGATTACAGTATGCATTTCCTGATTGGCTGCACAATATAGACGTTGAGCACGAAAAGAAGCGGGCGCGTGAAATTGCTTTTGCCGCCGAGGCGGAGCCGGAGGTGATCCAGTCCTCGAAACCTGCATCCCAGAAGAAGATCGATTTGGCCGAACAGGCTCTGGCAAGCGGTAATCCGGCGGAAGCAGGGAAGTTGGCGCAGGACAGCCTTGAGGCCAACGAAGATCCGGGTCGCGCCTATTTTGTGTTGGCCAAAGTCGCCAGCTTTAGCGGCGATATGCAGGGCGCGCAAACGGATTTTCAGAAGGCGGTGGATGCTGGGAAGGATTCTCATGTGGTTGCGTGGTCTCACGTCTACCTAGGCCGCATCTTTGATTTACAGGGGGAACGCGACAGTGCGGTAGCGCAATACAACGCGGCACTCGCGACCAGTGACATTCCGGCTGACGCCAGGAGCGCGGCCGAACGCGGATTACAGCAGCCGTACGAGCCTCCTACGGCGAAGCATCAAGATCAGGGTAAAGGTAAATAGGTCGGACGGCACGACATGGCCTTCCGTCCCGCAGAAAGGAAAGGAATCATGCGATCAATAGCAATCATGACGGCGCTGCTTGTAGGCGCCACGGTAATGTCAGCTCAGACCACTTCCGCTCCCGGGCAGGCCGCCACACCCCAGACGCAAAGCGGCGCAGCTAACCAGCCGGGTAGTGCACAGACTCCACCTGCCGCCGGCCATAAGGTTCTGCAAGCGAAGTCTCAGGACGAGCTGAAGGCATATCAGGACGCCTATGCCAAGACCGACCCTGCACAGCTGGAAGCCGCTGCCGACGACTTTTCCGCGAAGTTTCCTACCAGCGAGCTGCGCGCGTCGCTCTACATCAAGGACATGAATCTGTACGCGCAACAGAACAATACGGACAAGGTAATTAGCACGGGACGCAAGGCGATTGCTGCCGATCCCACCAATCCGATCCCACTGGTGCAAGTCGCCTCCGCATTGGCTGAGTCAACCCGCGATACCGATCTCGATAAGGAAGAGCGCCTGGCTGAAGCGGCGAAGGACGCCCATGCCGCCATCGACAACATCGACACCGGTCTGGTGATTCCTGCGAATGCCGATCCGGCAAGAGTTGAAACTGCCAAGCACAGCATTCTCACCATGGCCTATGACACGCTCGGCATGGTCGATATGAATAAGAACGATTACGCTTCGGCGGAGACGAACTTGCAGAAAGCAATTGATGAGAGCAAGGGCAATCCCGAGGCTGTCCTTTATCTGCGTCTTTCAGTTGCGCAGGACAAACTAAAGCAGTATCCGCAGGCATTGGATTCAGCCAATAAGGCGGTACAGTATTCGAAGGATGGAACTGCGGCGCAGAATCTGGCCAAGCAACAACAGGCGCGTGTGCAGAAGATCGTAAGCGCGGAATCGGTCGCTGCGCCGAATGCAGCTCCGGCATCGCCATCAGCGACACCGGCTCAGGGTATGCAGCCGGGTCAATCACCTGTCCCGAATTCGCCGAGCACGCCCCACTAACGGAGTCATATCGGTTGCCGTGACACATGAAAAGATGAAGTCGCCTGCCCACGATACGGCTGCTCTGGAGGCAGCGCTGGGCCATGTCTTCGGCAACCGCCATCTTCTGCGTCAGTCGCTCACCCATGCCTCCTACGCCCGCGAGTCGGAATCGCAGAACATGAGCGGCGGTCTCATCACCGCCGAAGCCGACAACGAGCAGATGGAGTTTCTGGGCGACGCCGTGCTGTCATTCGTTGTCAGCCAGGAGCTGTTTCGCCGTTTTCCCGAATATCAGGAAGGTGAGTTGTCGAAGCTGCGTGCTCACATCGTAAGTGCGCGCCGTCTGCTGCGTCCCGCTCGCGAGCTGCGCATCGGAGAATACCTGCGGCTCGGCCGGGGCGAAGAGCGCAGTGGCGGGCGAAATAAGAGCGCGCTGCTCGTCGATGCTCTCGAAGCCGTCATCGCTGCGCTGTTCCTCGATGCAGGGTTGGACGAGGCACAGCGCTTCATCCTTCGCCATATTCTTGAGCCTGAACTCGCCGAATTGCACAAGCTCGGTAGCGATAAGCTGCCGGTCATGGACTACAAATCGGCTTTGCAGGAAGCCATACATGCCACGGGGCGTTCCCAGGCGCGCTACGTGATGGTTAAAGAGGAGGGTCCGGATCACCGCAAGATGTTCACCATGGAAGCGCACATCCCGCCATCTCCTGGCGGTAGTGATGCTTTTGTTTGCCGCGGTGAAGGCAGCACCAAGAAAGCTGCCGAACAAGCAGCGGCACGTCTGGCATGGGAGCGTCTACAATCAATACAGGGCCACTCCGCAACGGACGACATTCCTGCGGATGTCAAGCCATTGAGCCGTTATGAGTGAAGTCGGTATCCCAGAGCAAGCTCAACCAGTTTCTGAAGAGCAGCCAGCTGTACCAGCAGCACCGCCGCCGCCCATCAGGAGTGGCTTTTACTCCCTGCAATCGCTGGTGGGCACCATCGTTATCGCAATCTTCGTAATTTGCTTTATCGTGCAGGCGTTCCAAATACCGTCCGAATCCATGGAAAAAACGCTGCTGATCGGTGACTATCTTCTGGTCGACAAGGCTCATTACGGACACTCGAGTGTGTGGGACTGGCTGATGCCGTACCGGGGGATTCACCGCCAGGACATCATTGTGTTTCGTTACCCTGTGGATCCCCGCCAGCACTTTGTGAAACGGGTTGTCGCCATTCCCGGCGATCATCTGCGCCTGATCAACAAGCACGTTTACGTGAATGGAGTACGTCAGGACGACGCCTACGCTTCATTCAACTGGTTCTGGCGCGACCGCTATCGCGACAACTTCCCCGATGGCGGGGGGATCCTTGGTGACAAGATTGCCACGGCGTGGTTTGCGCAGGCGCAGAAGCTGATCGATGATGGGGAGCTGATCGTCCCGCAGGGGTCGTACTTTGTTCTGGGTGATAACCGCGATGATAGCTATGACTCGCGTTATTGGGGATTTGTTCCGCAGGAAAACGTTGTCGGGCGTCCGCTATTGATTTATTGGTCGATGCAGCGAGCCGAGAGTGCGATGGCGGGTGGTCTGCCGTCTGATAAACTTTCCAATCTGACAATGAATTTCAATCAGGTATGGAATAGCCTGCGCTGGCACCGCATGTTGCGGATCCCGCAGTAATGAGACGGAGCCGCGTAGCGGGGTCTCCATGGGGTGGTCGAGCGGCGGCATCGCAATGAGCCCGGGCGTAAGCCCGCGGTACAGTTTCACCTGACGAACAGCGACTGTTTTATAAGGAATAGCAATTTTGCCAACCACCAGGAAATCTGTCAAAGCCGCGCCGGCCAAGGCGCAACCGGCGAAGCCGTCAAAACCGGAAAGGCCTAAAGAAACAACTCCCGAATTTATTGCTTCCATCGCCATCATCCTGGTGACGGGTCTCTTCATTATTACCTTCACTCTGCAAGCTTTCACCATCCCGTCCAGTTCGATGGAGAACACCTTGCTGATCGGCGACCACGTCTTCGTCTGCCGAATTCTGCTGGCGCCGGCGACGAAATGGATCAGCAAACTCATTCCTTATCGCGAGCCGCGTCACGGCGATGTCTTTGTCTTCATTTCTCCGGCGCAACCCGGGCTCTATGTCGTGAAGCGCATTATCGGTCTGCCCGGTGACCGCATTCATCTTCAGGACGGCGTGGTGTATCGCAATGGCGAAAAGTTGAATCAACCTTACGTGCTGCGTTGCAGCCATGACCCGATCCCTTGCGCCAATGCCGACAATCCCTATCGCGACAATTTCCCCTCAGTTCCGCCGAGCGACATGGAGGACGTAACTCCGGAGTGGCGAGCTGAGCTTCCCTCCTTCATTAAGGATGGCGACCTCGTGGTACCGCCCAACAGTATCTTCGCCATGGGCGATAATCGCGACGTCAGCCTCGACAGCCGGTATTGGGGCTTCGTGCCCTTCGAAAATGTGATTGGCCGGCCCATGTTCATCTATTGGTCCTTCATTACTCCACGCGATGAATACGAGCGCCAGAGCATCGGCGATCGCATCGGTTGGATGTTCAATATCATCATTCATTTTTTCGATCAGACTCGCTGGTCTCGGATGTTCCACGTGGTGCACTGATGCGGCGCCGCGGGTCACGGCGGTTGATATGGACGCTGCTGCTGGTTTTTCTGCTGGCGCTGGTGCTGCCGCCATTCATCAACGTGAACCGCTATCGCGGCCGTGCCGCGCAAGCCATCAGCCGCGCTCTTGGCCGCGACGTGACGGTCTCCAAAATTTCGCTCAAGTTGCTGCCGCGACCTGGTCTGGTGCTCGATAACTTCGTTGTCGCCGACGATCCCAATTATGGCGCCGAGCCCATGCTCCGAGCCGACACCGTCACCGCCTATCTGCGGCTGACGTCGTTGTGGCGCGGGCGATTGGAAATCGGAACCCTCGATCTCGACACTCCCAGCCTGAATCTGGTGCGTCGCGCGGACGGCCGCTGGAATGTTGAGCAACTGGTCGCACGGGCATCACAGGTGAATCCGGCTCCTACCGCCAAAGCGCGGCCTGAATCCCGCCCTCGATTTCCCTACGTGGAGGCGTCCGGCGGCCGCATCAACTTCAAACTCGGCGACGTGAAGAAAGCCTTCGCCTTCACCGATGCCGATTTTGCTCTCTGGCTCGAATCCGAGAACCTGTGGGGAATCCGCTTGGAAGCTCGACCGGTGCGAACCGACGTCAACATCAGCGACACCGGAACGCTTACAGTTGATGGCCGTTTTCAGCGCGCTGGCAACCTGCGGGATACTCCGATCTACTTAAAGTTAAACTTTAACAATGGTCCACTGGGTCAGCTGACCAAACTTGTCTACGCGCGCGATCGCGGCTGGCGCGGCGATCTTCGCGCCAGCGCCGTCTTGACCGGCTCGCCCGCCGTGCTGGGAATTACCCTGGACGCCCGGGTCGATGAATTCCGCCGCTACGACATTGCCCTCGGTGAGGCTTTGCGATTGCGTACACACTGTACCGGAACTTATTCGTCGATCCGGGACTCGCTTTACGATGTACGCTGCGAATCGCCGGTCGGCCCCGGAATCTTGCGTGTGCGCGGAGATTGGCAGGGATGGGGCAGCAATTCCGGATACGACTGGGATATCTCGGCCGAGAACATTCCTGCAGAGAAGGTGGTCGCCTTCGCGCGTCATGCCAAGAAAGATCTTCCCGCCGATCTGACTGCCACTGGCGAAGCGGAAGCGGTGTTCACTGTCCGCAAATCCCCAGGGGCTGAACCGCAATGGTCCGGCGGAGGTCGCACTCGGGCTTTAGTTTTGCAGGCTGACGTTCTGAAAACTGCGCTGGAGCTTGGTGAGGTGCAGTTCGCTGTACCCAGCGCAAAACCGCTGTCGACGAATTTAAATCTGCCCGGCCGGAAGCGGTCGAATCGTCAGCCACACCCGCCAGTCACGACTGCCGGCGGCTTCCAGCTAGTGGTGAAGCCGTTTGCCATCCCGCTCGGTGCTACATCACCCGCGACCGGAACCGGAGAGTTCGATAAGGATCGTTACAGTCTGGAATTGAGTGGCGGCGCTGAACTCGGTCGCTTGCTGAACGTCGCTCAAGCTCTGGGCGTTGGCACTCCTGGCGTGGGCTTGGCCGGTCAGGCGCAAGTGAATGTCAGCGTTGCCGGTCCGTGGATGGGATTTGCCGCGCCTGTGCCGTCCGGCAAAATGCAATTACATGCCGCGACTGTTGAGTTGCAAGGCGTATCGGAACCACTGCACGTCGACTCGGCTTCGGTACTTCTTGGCAATGAACTGGTCAAGATAGCGTCATTCTCAGCCGCCTTCAGCGGAGGCACCGAGCTCAGCGGATCGGCGAGCTTTCCCGTGCACTGCACGGCACCAGAAAATTGTGTTCTGAACTTCGATATCCGTGCCGAGAATGCCTCGTTGGCACGGCTCAATCAGTTGCTGAATCCCGCCATGGCTCATCGGCCCTGGTATCGCTTGCTCGCTATCGGCAAACGCAACGAAGATGCTTTGATGAAGCTGCGCGCCAGCGGACATTTCTCCGCCTCGCGACTCGATCTCGGCAGCCTGGTTGCCAGTAAAGTTGATGGAACACTTGAACTTTCGTCCGGTAAACTGCGGATCGACGAGGTCCAAGCCGATCTGCTAGACGGTCATCAGGATGGATCCTGGCTGGCTGATTTCACCGTCTCGCCGCCGCGATTTATGGGCAATGGCATCATCAGCAAGTTGTCCATGTCACAGCTGGCCGCGCTGATGCACGACAACTGGGCTTCCGGAACGGTCAATGCGGAATACAGCATGACGCTCTCAGGCCTCAACCCTGCCGCGCTTTATAAGTCGGCCACAGGCACGGCGGAGTTCACCTGGAGCGGTGGTTCACTGCGGCACGTCAGTTTGGATAACCGCGGAACTCCAATCGCCTTTTCGAAATTCTCCGGTAAGGTCGCTCTTCAGGATGGGACCTTCACTCTGGCAGATTGCAAACTCCAGTCGAACGGAGGCAGTTACATCGTCAAAGGCACCGCGTCTTCCGATCGCAACCTGGCGTTGAAGCTGGAGCGTTCGGGCGGGCAGTCGTATGTGATCTCAGGCACACTCGACAAGCCACATGTCGAGACCGTGACGACGCCGGCAGCGGAGGCCTCGCTGCGATGACGCGCCGAGCTTGTCGGATTGCTCTTGTGCTTTTTTCGGTCACTCTCGCCGCGACTGTCCAACACGAAAATCACAGCACCGCATTCCGCGCGATGCAGCAGAAGTTGATTTACCTGAAGCAGAACGCCGCCAGGGTTCATCCTGACTCTAAGCCGACCGAGCTCTCCGAAGCCGAGGCGAATGCCTACTTCGCCGAGGGTGGGGTGAAGCTTCCCAAAGGCGTCACTCAAGTACATCTCACCTCAAAGACGGGCGTGATCGATGGCCACGCGCAAGTCGACTTCGAACAGATCATGCAAGGGCATGGCTCGAACAATCCGCTCTACAGTTTATTCAGCGGAAATCATGATGTTCACGTGGTTGCGGACGCCAGCGGAGCGAGCGGTGTTGGCACCATTCACGTGCAGACGGTCGAAATGGATGGCGTCGCGGTGCCGCAGTTCGCGCTGGAGTTCTTCGTGCAGCACTACATCACGCCGAAGTACCACAACGTGGGCATCACCAGCACCTTTAAGCTGCCGCTGCGGATCGACAGCGCGATCGTTGAAACCGGCAAGGTCCGCCTCCTTCAACGCTGATCCTTAGGCAGTCGATCGAGCATCTGAAGTTGCGGAGTAGGAAGAAAGAGAAATCATGAATATTCCTTCTATCAAACTGAAGCATACTGATCTGCAAGTATCGCGATATTGTTTTGGCACGATGACGTTCGGAAAGCCGCTCGATCAGGCGGGCGCGACCAAACTGGTGAATCGCTGCATCGAGGCCGGCATTAATTTTTTCGATACCGCAAATGTTTACCAGCTTGGCGTCGCCGAAACCATGCTGGGCCATGCCATCAAAGGCAAGCGCGACCAGCTGGTCATCGCCAGCAAAGTGTTCTTCAAAGTAGGCGACGACGCCGATCAACAGGGCCTTTCGCGCAAAGCGATTCTCCGCAACATTGACGAAAGCCTGCAGCGGCTGGGCACCGATTATCTCGACCTGTATTACTTTCACGCTCCCGACCGCGTTGTTCCGATCGAGGAGTCGATGGAAGCGATGGAGTCACTGGTGAAGCAGGGGAAGGTGCGATATCCCACGTCGTCCAATTACGCCGGATGGCAGCAGGTGCAAATGCTGTGGATAGCCAAGGAACGCGGCTGGCATGCACCCCACATCTCGCAGCCCATGTATAACCTGCTGGCTCGCGGTATCGAGCAGGAATATTTGCCCATGTGCAAAGAGTTCGAAGTATCGACGGTAGTTTACAACCCGCTAGCCGGCGGCCTGCTGACCGGCAAGCACAAACCGGAGAAGATCACGCCGGGCACGCGCTTCGACAACAACAAACTCTACCAGGACCGCTATTGGCACGATCAGTACTTCCAGGCAGTCGAGCAGGTGCGCAAGATTGCAAAATCGGCCGGACGCTCTCTGGTCAGCGTGGCCTTAAATTGGCTGCTGCACCACACGGCAGCTGACTGCATCATCCTGGGCGCGTCCCGATTGGACCAGCTGAACGAAAATCTGGCGACCATCGAAGATGGGCCGCTTAGCGAGGATGTGCTGAAGGCCTGCGATCAAGTCTGGCAAAATCTGCGTGGTCCGCTGCCGGTCTATAACCGGTAAGTTCGCGGACAATCAGTGATCTAGCAAATTCCGGCGCAACAAAGATTGTCCGCAGGTGCTCATACTAAGTCATTGCTCTGGCAACACCGGCAAATCCAGCTTATTCACCGCCGAGCGATCATCCCGCAGCTTCACGTAGAGGTCCTGTCCGCTCGGGTGCGGCACGTTGAGGGTCGAGCCGGCAAAGCCATCCGGCACCGGCGTGCTTTGCTGGAACTGCGGGTCGGCCGCCACAGAATCCAGAAGGTATAACCCTGATCCGTGCAGCGTGCACTGCTTGTCCGGCGAATCCGGGCAGCGCAACTCTTGTAGCTTCGGCAGCCTGACTAGGTTCACTAACGGCTGCCAATCTCCTTTTTCTCCATCGCCGGCAATGGCGCGGAAGCGCAGCGGCCCAAAAGCCGAACCGCCCAGGCTCTTGAGCGGGTCCAGCATCGCCAGGGCAGTCTGTTGATCCTGCAGCATCAGGGTTCCGTCGGCGACGCTGAGCACGGTGTGGATGGAATCGTCGCTGGTGGCAACCTCGATCGTCTCATCGCGAGAAAATGTCTGCGGCACCTCGGTCTTGATGGCGAACGACAACTGCGCGTCCTGCGGCAACTGATCGTCTCCTTGCAACTGAATCGGCGACGCGCTCGCGGAAGCATCAGCTTGAATGCTCTTGCTGATCAGAGTGACCTTCGGCCGCGCAGGCTGCACGGTGGTTTTCAAATCCAACACTCGGCCATCCTTCAAAGTGACCTGCGCGGTTTCTTTCTGCTCCGCCTTTAAACTTGCAACATCGACGGAGGCGGGCGCTAACATTTGCAACTGATCCTTGTCGCCGGCGCGAGTTAGACCCGCCGGCTGGAAGTGAATTCCGCCGATCTCCAGGCTGGCGACCTCGTCCAACCGCGTGCCAGTCAGTTGACCCGTGTGGTCGCCGGCATCGACTGTGAAGTCGTCGAGATGACCTGCCTCCGCGTAGGTATGCAGCGCAACCGTCTGCGGTTTCGCCACTCCATACTGCGCGATCTGCATCGTTACCGGTCCAGGAGTCGCGTCCTTGAGGGAAACATCCACCTGCAGCTCGCCGGGACTCACCAGCTTGTGCGTCGTTTTCAGCTTCTTGCCTTGCTGATCGTCGACGGTAACAGTATCCACGCATACGGCAGCGTCGGAGCGCAGATGCAGAGTGTCATCGCGGCCGACGATCATGGCACTCTGGTCGGCGGTGAGAACTGTCCACTTTGCCGGCTGCGAGCTTCGCAACGAAAATGTCGGCCCTTCGAATGGTTCGAATCCCCACTGCCCGCGCAGAGTGGCGTTCACATCGGTGCCGAGCTTCTCATAGTCCGCTTGGGTCGGAACTGCCGGCGCAGCCGAATTCCAATCTGTGTTCCTTCTTGCTGCGGTGTCAATTACGAATCCGCCGCGCGCTGCATCGGCCTTCATCGGAATATCCAAAGATGAGCCGGATTTGCTCCAGACATGCAGGACCAGATCGTGCGCCAGGCTGGTTGAGAACACCAGCGGTGCGCCGTCGGCCGGCAGCACTAGAGAAGAATTTTGCAGGCAATACACACCCTTGGAATCAACCGCGCGCAGCGGCGGCGGCTTCGGTGTTTCAATCGCCGGCAGACCGATCACCATCACCGACTTCGGTTTCTCGAATGACGGTGCGGTGTTAAGCTGCAAATTAAGCTGGTCAGCCTTCGGCAATGCCAGTGCCGGAATGTACTGGTATTCCGGGTTGCGAAAGCTGGTCAGCAGTTTCACTACGTCCACCACCGCTCCCACGTACGCGCTGTAATACCCGGCTCCGGCCCACGGAGTGGTGCTCATCTGGCCGGCCAGATCGGCTGACGGCCCATTAGCCAGCTCCGCAACCATCGATTGACTATGCGCATCATCGAGCACGATGTTGCTGCTGTTCTGCACCAGACACGACGCTTGCTCGTCGATCGGCTTTTTGAAGCAATCGTCATCCAGCTTGATGTTGAGGCTTCGCGCCAGCAGAGCCGATTCTTCCTTGAGCTTGTCCGGATCGTTATCGGAGACATTCTTTACCGCGTTCAAATAAGTATCCAAACGCGAGCGATCCAGAGCGGCCCGATTCAAGTCTTGTGAAGCGCGGACGAACGCTCCCGGCTTGCCGCGCACATTGGATCGCAAGGTGCTGAAGTCGCCTCCCGTTTCCGGCGCCAGGAATACCAGGGCTTGCTGAGCGCCCTTCGGTACGCTGACGACGACACCTTCATCGCGAACGCGCTTGTTCCAGGCTTCGATCCGCGTAAACCAGTTTTCCGGAGGCGGATTCGTTGTTCCCCTAAGAAACGCGACGATCACCAGGTAGTGCGCACTTTGCGTTTCGGGAAACGCCGGATGCACCCAAAGCCGGTCGCTTTCCTGCAAGTTCGGCACCTCGGCAATCGGCAGCTCTTTGCCGGCTCGGCTTACCCGCACCTCAACCCGAGGGCCCGGCAGGTCGAACGCCGCCGTGTCGGCGTGAAGTAAAGTTGGCAGGAAGAAAAACCCCAGTAGGATCGCGCGCAGCAGGCCCGAACGAAAAACCATATCTCTATTTTAGAAGCAAATCGGGGGTAGTTCGTTAGCGACAAAGAGTCGCTCGTAGGCGCCAAAATTCGTTCGGATTTCACATGAAACTTTGGGCAATGAGGGAAGGGAAGTCGGAAGAAATAGAAAAGGCTGTGACTTTGGTTATGCTCTAGCCGCCAACTCCTGCGAGGGAGTCCTCGGCGTGGATGCATGCACCGTCACAGCCTTTGATGCGATCACCGCTTTCGCGGTTCCAAACCCCGGCTGACACCTCGCAGTGCAGTCGGTTTTTTCGGGTCTGGCGGCTCGCCCGGGTCGCCCCGTCAAGCCGATCACTCAGCTTACTTCGGGCTGACGACTATTTGTTGCCTGCCCTTTTCTGCCGTCGACGAAAGCCATCCTAACTGAGGATCGGAAATTGTCAACGCCCAAGGTTTGTGCAAACGCAACTTAATTTGCTGTGGGAATTTCTGTCGGCAAACTCTAGAAAGCAGACCCTCTTTTGCTACGGTAAATAAATATTCAATTTCAATTCACATCTTTTTCACAGGAACGCAGCCCAAAATTCCTGCATCAGAGGGAGAATCAAATCAGTTTATTGACGAATAAGGATCCCTGAAGCATCCTGTTGAGTTAGGAGCCGAATGTCAGATCTCGTAGCCTATGTGGACGGCGGGTCTCATGGAAATCCCGGACCGGCGGGCATTGGAGTTGTTATCGAAGCCTCCGGTAACGAAACCGTTCGTATAGCCAGATGGATTGGCCATCAAGATAACAACGTCGCAGAATATGTTGCTTTGCTGGAGGCCTTGCAGCACGCGGTCTCGGTGAACGCCAAAACGTTACACGTTTATTCCGACTCGCAAATCGTAGTCAAGCAGATGACCGGCGAGTACAAATGTCTCAGCGCACGCCTGTATTCTCTCAACTGGACCTGTCGCAAGCTTGCCCGCGCCGTCGAGTTCTCCATCGCCTACATCCCGCGAGAAGAGAATCGCCAGGCCAACGCCCTGGCCAATGGTGCTGCCAGATTGCGCAGCCGATCCTAACCCTATCAGGCCGCGCTACTAACCCAAATTCCTGGAATTCGCGCCGCCATTCAATTCATTCCAGCCAAGCTGTCCACTCTCGTGGTATTGCCCCTGTGACCCCCATCACTGCGCTTGTCCCGCAAAACCGCCAGCATAGAGGTTGCAAGGGGAATCTCCATGCCAAGCAAGACCATCATCGAACCCTTCCGCATCAAGAGTGTCGAGCCCATTCGCTGGACTACCCGCGAAGAGCGCGAACTTCTGCTGCGAAGCGCGCACTACAACCTTTTCCTGCTCTCTGCCGACGACGTGCTTATCGATCTGCTGACCGACTCCGGTACCGGCGCGATGTCGACCGCACAGTGGGCAGCGATCATGAAGGGCGACGAGAGCTATGCCGGCAGCCGTAGCTTCACCCGTTTTCGCGATTCCGTCCAGGACATCTTCGGATATCAGCACGTAATTCCCACCCACCAGGGCCGCGCCGCTGAACGCATTCTGTTCGGCGTGGCATGCAAAAAGGGCGACGTGATCCCCAATAACACGCACTTCGACACCACGCGCGCCAACATTGAGTTCATTGGCGCCGAAGCAATTGACCTGCCGATCGCCGAAGCCCGTGAGCCCGCAAGGTGGCATCCCTTCAAAGGCAACATGGACGTGGCCGCGCTGGAAGAGTTGATTTCGGGCGTCGGCCGCGAGCACATTCCGCTGGTGATGCTCACCATTACCAACAACTCCGGGGGTGGGCAGCCCGTCTCGATGGAGAATGCGCGCGCGGTCAGTGCCGTCTGCCACAAATATCGTATTCCGTTGTATTTCGACGCCTGCCGTTTTGCGGAGAACGCGTATTTCATCAAGCTGCGAGAAGATGGATATGCCGACAAATCTCCCAAGCAGATTGCGCAGGAAATGTTTGCGCTGGGCGACGGTTGCACCATGTCGGCGAAGAAGGACGGCATGGCCAATATCGGCGGCTTTCTTTGCACCAACGATGGCGCTCTGGCAGCGCAGGAGAAGGATCTGCTGATCCTCACCGAAGGCTATCCCACCTACGGAGGTCTCGCCGGCCGCGACCTGGAGGCCATCGCTGTCGGCGTGCAGGAGTCGTTGGAAGAAGACTACTTGCGCTATCGCATCGCCTCAACGGCATATTTGGGCGACCATCTCACGCAACAAGGCGTGCCCATTGTTCAACCGCCGGGTGGCCACGCCATCTATCTGGATGCGCGCGCGTTTCTACCTCACATTCCACTGACAGAGTTTCCCGGGGTCGCTCTGGCGGCGGAACTTTATCTCGAGGGCGGCATTCGCTCCGTCGAAATTGGCAGCCTGATGTTCGGAGCAGCGGCGAAGATGGATTTGGTTCGGCTGGCGATTCCTCGCCGCGTCTACACTCAAAGCCACATTGACTATGTGATCGAGGTAGTGCTGGCAGTCTGGCAGCGCCACAACCGGATCCGCGGCTTGCGGCTAACCTACGAACCGCGCTTCCTGCGGCACTTCACCGCATACCTGGAGCCGGTTGAGGCGGAAGTCGTGCAGCCAGTCGCTGGCTGTAAAGCAGCCTCGTTAGTTTAAGATCTTCGGACCAAAGCTGACGCCTCCGGCCACAGCCGCGCCGAGAGGTCTGACAGCCGCATCATTCATGGCTTTGCGGAGGATTGCCTTTGAGTCGGTAGACCATTCCGGTTTTCGTCGTGCCAAGAGAGACCCAGTCCTGCACCTCCCGCTGCAGTGTGATAAAGAATTGCTCGGAGAGCTTCTTGGGCTTTTCGTGACCCTCATCCTTGCGGGTGAATTTGAGCTGATAAGCAAACTCGCCGACCAGCGGCGTGTGTTCTCCGCGTGTCCGCCACAGCGCCACATTGCAATGTCCTTCGATGCCCTTGCCGAAATCCAAGTCACCTAATTCCAGCAGAACTTCTTCAACGATGGCTTCGTTCACCAGCTTCACTTCTTCGTCTTTGGATTTCTTGAGCACGGCAAGCGCCGGGAAAACCTTGGCCAGCGCCCACATGCCGAGCCGGTCGCCTTCGTGCATCTGGCTCAAACCAAACTGGCAGTTGTGTGAGTAGAGAAGCCGAAACCCACCAACCTGGTCCTTCAACGGAAGCGCTTCTGCCTTGAACTTGATCTGATATTTGCCGGCGATGTTGGGACGCACATCCAGTTCCGCAGCTTTTCGCTCGTCCGGATGGCGGAACTTGAAGACAATTTCCGGATCGCCGACAGGAAAGCCATCTACGAAGCAGACTCGCCGGCGCAAGATGAAGGCATTGTTGTAGAGCCGGAAGTCAGGTGTGTCCATAAAAACGATCTCGCGGATATCAGGACGGCGTCCGACCTTCGGGTCAGTAATAAAACCGACTTTCAAATCTTTGGCGGTGCGCTGCACCAGCTTGCCGAAATCGCGAAAGCTGTCCACGGAAACGAAACGGTCGGGCTTCAGGATGATCTTGGCTTCCAGGTATTGCACGGCATCCAGTGGATGGCCGTCACTGTATTTCCCTTCAGGCTGAGTTTCTTCACAGCATACCCACTTGTCGGCGGTTGCAACCTGGCTGTTGCTTCCCTTGCTGTCCTTCTTGTCGTCCTTTGACACAGAGACACCTCCACATGCTTTCATCTATAAGGTGCAGGTTAGTACGTTTATAGCGAGGCTACAATACCGGAAAGTGCCTTCAGCTTTCTATAACCTCGGGTTCGCCACCCTCCGGTCCATAGAAAAACACCCAGGTTGCAAAGTCATCACTGAATTCGGTGAAGCGATGTTCCTCGCCTGCGGGAACAAAAATCAAATCACCGGGGCCAAAAGTGGTTTCCTTCGAACCCCGCTGAAAACGTCCGGAGCCGGTCGCGATCACGTAGATTTCGTCGCGCGTGTGCGGGGTCTGCGGATCACTACCGCGCGGCGCATACAACTCCACCGTCAGCGTGCCATGTCGGAACAGTTCGATGTACCGTTGCCCCGCAGGTCCCGGCAGCTGCTCCAGACCTGTCAGCGCCTTCACATAACCATGAACAATTTTCCCTTCGATCTTCATTGTCATAGGGAAGCGGCGCCTTTCGGCTTCCAGACCCCAATAATGATTCCCATCAGGATACAGCCCAGCAGGGGATAGGCTGCGCCAATCAAAATGAACGACCCGGCGCGGATCTCGAAAACCATCTCGGTGACCATTGCCAGCGCCGCCGCAAACCCGACCAGTATGCCCACAGTAATGCCACGAAACAAACTGTGTGTCTCCGAACCGGCAACCAGATGGGCTATAGCGTAAGCCATGAGCAAACTGCACAGCAGGGCAATCAGATAAGGCCAGTAATTCGGATGGGCCATGTAGGCTTGCAGCTCTTCCGCCGGCATGCGCAATCCCGCCTTCCACTGACTGGCGAACGCGGTAAACCAAACTGCTCCGAGTACCCAGTCCAGAATCCCGGCCAGGATAATCGCACCCCAGTTCAATCGCATGTCGGCGTCCCCCTTACAATGGGCGACGATACACTTGTCCCAAGGAGTTGCGCAAACCTATTCCCGCGCAGTGCACATCCGCAGTACATCCTCAGGAGCGCAACCCTGTCGGCGAAGGGTCTGCAGACTAAGAGCATCATGCCGTTTCGCTAGCCGTACTCCGGCCGAATCCCGTACCAGTTCGCAATGATAGTAGGCGGGAACGGCCAGACCGAGAGCGCGGATGAGCAGCAATTGTCGCGCGGTCGATTTCAGGAGATCGACGCCGCGGACAACTTCCGTGATCCGCATCGCCGCATCATCGGCGATCACGGCAAGCTGATAGGCGGGCACATCATCACGCCGCCAGACAACAAAGTCACCGAAGTCCCGCCCTGCGGTGAAACGCTGTTGCCGTTGCCGTAGATCGTCGAATGTGATCTCCTCGCCATCCGGAACACGAAATCGCCAGTTCACGCCCCCGGGCTCAGTGTAATCTTTGCTCTTGGCAATCTTTTCGCGGCAACGGCCGGGATAGAGTGGCTCGTCATCGCCTTCATTGGGAGCTCCGGCCGCAGTGGACAAATCTTTGCGTGAGCAGGTGCAAGGATAAATGAAACCGTTGTCCCGTAGTTTGCGCCAGGCATTCACATAAAACTCGCGGCGACCGCTCTGCTCATAAGGCGCGAACGGACCGCCCACGTCCGGACCTTCTTGCCAGCGTATGCCAAGCCAGCGCAGATCGTCGATCATGGCCTGCGCAAATTCCGCCTTGGACCGCTGCGGATCTAGATCCTCATTGCGAAAGACCAGCGTTCCATCGTTTTCGAGCCCGCGTTGATAGGCCGTCCAGAAAGTGCTGGCATGGCCAATGTGCAGGAGGCCAGTGGGAGAGGGCGCGAGCCGTCCGCGATAAGGTAGATTCTTTGAATTGCACCGCGCCTCCATGTGCCTGATTGTAGTTGGACGAACTGCAAGCGCGAAGTCGAGAAGGCTTCCGGTCATCACGATAGAGACGGAGCTCCAAGACAGACACTTCCGAGGATTCCGTGAACTCCGTGGCTTCCGTGGTGAATTCGCTCGATCAATCGAATGGTGCGGCGCCTACCAGCTCCGGCTCAGGTTCCTCGGCCTTAGGCGCTTTCGCAATTCGCGGCCGCGACGGGGCATGCGGATGCAGGTCGCGCGCATTGCGCAGTAGTAACAACAGCGGCGCCATCGCCCAGAAAATGACTCCCATGATCCAGAAAGCTTGGACGAACGACAGCATCGCAGCCTGCTGCTGCACCATCAGGTAAATCGCGCCCCAGGATTTGTGGGCGGCATCGTAGGCGCTCAGCGGTGCGTGCAGACGAAACCAGCTTTGCAGACCGTGCAACATCGTCCGGGTGCGAATGTCCATTGGCGTAACGTGACTGATGAGCTGGTTCTGATGCACCTGCTGCCGCCGCGCCAGAAATGTCGTCATGGTTGCGATGCCGAAGCTGCCGCCGATATTGCGCATCAGGTTGTAGATGCTGGTCGCGTTCCCCATTTTCTCTCTCGAAATGCCCGACATGCTGGTCGTCATCAGCGGCACGAAGAGAAACGCCATCGCTGCGCCTTGAATGATCTGCGGCCAGAAAATGTCCCAGTAACCTGCGTTGAGGTTCAGGTGGGAGAGCTGGAACATCGTGAAGCCGCCAGTCATGATACCGGCGAACAGCAACTTGCGGGGATCCATACGATTGGTGAGCTGGCCGCTAATCGGTGTCATGACAAGAGCACCGATGCCCCGCGGCGACAGCGCCAGTCCGGATTGATAAGCCGGATAATTGAGTAGCGTTTGCAAATAAATCGGCAGCAGCATGAGCGATGCGTAGAGTACGAAACCCAGCATTGTCATCAGAAACGTGCCTGCGCTGAAGGTGCGATCCTTCAAGACGCGTAGGTCAACGATGGGATGTTTCGCCGTGAGCTCGCGAATCACCATCCCCACCAGCCCTATGACGCACAGCGTCGTCCACAGGCGGATCTCGTCGCTGCCGAACCAGTCTTTGCGCTGCCCGGTATCGAGAACCATTTGCAACATGCCAAATCCAAGCGCGAGAAACCCGATGCCCCAAAGGTCCACGCCGTAGTTGCGCTTGCGTAAGTAGTGCGGGTCGACGACAAACTGGCTGATCATCAGCAGCGACAGAATGCCAACCGGCAGGTTGATGTAGAAGATCCACCGCCAAGTGTAATTGTCCGTAATCCAGCCACCGAGCGTCGGCCCCAGGATGGGCGCGAAGATAATGCCCAGCCCGAATGCCGCCATGGCAGTGCCATGTCTCTTCGGCGGAAAGGTTTCCAGCAGTACCGATTGCGAAAGCGGCTGCAATCCGCCGCCGCTGAGCCCTTGTAGCACGCGAAAACAAATCAGCCAATTTAGGGTCGTCGCCATGCCGCACAGCAGCGAGGTGAGGGTGAATCCGGAGACGCAGAGCATCAGCATGCGGCGGCGTCCGAAGCGACCGGCGAGCCAGCCTGCCATCGGCAGGATGATGGCGTTCGAGACCAGATACGAAGTGACAACCCACGTGCCTTCTTCGACGGTAGCCCCCATATTTCCCGCCATGTGGGGGATGGAAACGTTGACTACCGTGGTGTCGAGCACCTCCATGAATGTGGCCAGCATGACCGCAATGGTCACAATCCAGGGATTGACGGGAGTGGAGAGATCGGACATCTGCAAGAAGCATAGGAAAAGCGCGGCACACGGGTCGGTGATGCGGCTCACAGGCACGCCGGCGACTCTTTGTGACTCGGATCACACGGGCTGGTGAGGCGGAGTGCTACGATACTTCTTTATGTCTGCGCCCGAATCCCTCTTTGTACGTGCCTGCCGCCGTCTTCCCGTCGCCACCACTCCAGTCTGGTTCATGCGCCAGGCCGGACGCTATATGCAGCAATACCGCGACGTTCGCAAGCATCACTCGCTCGTGGAAATCTGCAAAAATCCCCAACTCGCCGCTGATGTGACGATCACCGCCGCCGAGTTCCTCAACGTCGATGCAGCCATCATCTTTGCTGATCTGCTGTTGCCCCTCGAAGTCATGGGGTTGCCATTTCATTTCGCGACAGGCGAGGGCCCGGTAATTGAAAAGCCGATACGTACTGCCGAAGATGTGAACTTCCTGCGCACGGATCGTACCGGCGAACTGGGCTATGTCGCAGATGCGGTGGCTCTGGTGGCGAAACACTTTGGCGCTAAACTTCCCGTAATTGGATTTTGCGGAGCGCCTTTCACCCTCGCCAGTTATATGGTCGAGGGAGGAGGCTCACGTCACTATCTGGAAGTTAAAAAACTCATGTACAATTCGCCGGAAGTGTGGGACGAGCTGGTCGGCAAATTGGTGGATGTATTGGCCGAGTACGCCGCTGAGCAGGTGCGCTCCGGCGCGGATGTGCTGCAGATCTTCGATAGCTGGGTAGGATGTTTGAGCGTGGAAGATTATCGGCGCTACGTTCTGGTCCCCACCACGCAACTCATTCAGCGGCTGCAGAAGGACACAAGCGTCCCCATCATCTATTTCGGCACCGATACCGCAACCCTGCTGCCGTCCATGGCCGAAACCGGAGCGGAAGTGATCGGCCTTGACTGGCGCATTCCGCTCGATGAGGGCTGGCACAATGTAGGACACAACCACGCCGTACAAGGTAATCTCGATCCTGTGTTGCTGTTTGCGGCGTGGCGCGAGTTGAAGCAGCGCGCCGCCTTCATCCTGCGCCAGGCGGGCGGCCGGCCAGGTCACATTTTCAATCTCGGACATGGTATCCTGCCGCACACCCCGGTGGATAACGTGAGAGATCTCGCTCATTTCGTGCATGAGTTTACGGCGACTGCCATTCCAGCGAGGGATTTATGAGCCGGCAAGCCGTTCTGCTCATTGCCCATGGAAGTCCCGATCGGGTGGAAGAGATCCCCGAATTCCTGCAGAATATTTCCCGCGGCCGTCCGATGTCTGACGCTGTGGTACGTGAGGTCCAGCATCGTTACTCGCTGATTGGGAGCTCGCCGTTAACCAGAATTACCCGTGCGCAAGCCGATGGGGTTTCTCGCCAGTTGGGCATCCCCGCTTACGTCGGAATGCGCAACTGGCATCCATTTATTGCTGACACTTTGCAACAAATGACTGCTGATGGAGTCGAGCAGGCCATTGCCATCTGTCTGGCGCCGCATAACTCGCGCACCAGCGTGGGGCTCTACAAGGAGGTGCTGTTCGGAGCGGGGGCTCCGTTCACCATTGACTTCGTGGAAGAATGGCACGATCATCCTTTGCTGATCGAAGCGTTTGCCGATAGGCTTCGCAGCGGCTGGCAGAGCACGTGCGAACAGCATGGCTCCCGGCTGCCGGTAATATTTACGGCGCACAGTGTGCCGCAGCGTACGATCACTGAAGGCGACCCGTATAAAGCCCAGACGCGGGAAACCGCGGCCTTGGTTGCCGCCCGATGTCTGGAGATCGGCGATTGGCGCTTTGCCTTCCAGAGCCAAGGCATGTCGGGCGGAGAATGGCTAGGTCCCACAGTGGAGGACACCATCACCGGTCTGCGAGACGCCGGTCACGATGGAGTGTTCGTACAACCGATCGGCTTTGTTTGCGATCACGTTGAGATCTTGTTCGATGTCGATATCCTTTTCCGCCAGTTTGCTGAGGAGCGGGGGCTGAAGCTCTATCGCGCCGAGTCGCTGAACGACTCGCCGATATTTGTGCGCGCGGTGGCCGATTTGGCGCGAACCCGCTTCGCTTCTCTGAGTCCAGCTTGCAGCTCCGGCATCGAAACTGAGAAGATTTCTTAAGAGAGCCGTATGAAGCGCATCGCTATTGTCGGCGGAGGGATTTCCGGACTGAGTGCCGCTTTCTATCTGGAGAAATCGCGGGTTGCCGGTGCTGATTTGCAATACACGCTGTTTGAAAGCGGGCAGCGTTTGGGCGGCTGTCTCGCTTCCGATTACATTGAAGGCTGTCTGGTCGAAGCCGGCCCGGATTCTTTTCTCACCGAAAAACCCTGGGCGAGTTTCCTCTGCGCAGATCTTGGCCTGGGCGATCAGCTAATTGGTTCCAACGATGTTCAGAGAAAGACCTACATTGTGGTACATGGCAGATTGATTGCCATGCCCGATGGCCTGATGTTCATGGTACCTACCCGGCTGATGCCAACTGTGTTATCGCCGCTGTTCTCGTGGAAGACGAAGCTGCGCATGGCGCAGGAGCTTCTTCATCCCCCGCGTCCCATGCAGCAGGACGAGACCGTGGCGCAACTGGTGGAGCGTCACTTCGGCTCCGAAGTAGTCGATCGTCTTGCCGATCCGCTGCTCTCCGGAGTCTATGGCGGCGATGCCGGCAAGCTCAGTGCGCGTGCGGTCTTGCCTCGCTTTGTCGAGATGGAGGAAAAGTACGGCAGCTTGAGCCTCGCTATGGTGGCAGCGCATAAGAAAATGGCCAAGGCCCGCAAGAAACAGCCTCCGCGCCCGCTATTTACTTCGCTGAAGGATGGGATGCAGCAGATGGTGGATGCCATCGTCGCGAAGCTGGATCCGCAATCGATTCGCTTGCGGAGCCATGTTCAGCGAGTTTATCCGGAAGATGGCAGGTGGCGAGTTTCCATTGAAATGAATGGCGACGAACGTTACGACGGGATCATCCTGGCCACTCCGGCTCACGTTGCGGGCGAGCTGCTGGACGGAGTGGATCGCGAACTTGCTCGGCAGCTGCTCGAGATTACCTACAGCTCATCCGTGACGGTCACTCTCGGATACTACCGGCAGCAACTGGCGAAACTGCCGCCCGGATTTGGCTTTCTGGTACCTCGGAGTGAGGGTACGCGCATGCTGGCCTGCACCTTTGTCCATAACAAGTTTCCCCATCGTGCACCGCCGGATAAAGGTATTTTGCGCTGCTTTCTGGGTGGCGCACGCGACGAATCGGTCCTCGGGTTGAGTGATGAAGAGTTACTGGAGACGGTTCACCGTGAGCTTCGCGATATCGTGAAACTTGATGCGCGACCGATATTCAGCCGCGTTTACCGCTGGCGCGAGGCGATGGCACAGTACGAGCCGCAACACATCGCACGGATCGCAGAAGTAGAAAGGCGCGTTGCGGAGATTCCCGGACTCGCTCTGGCGGGCAATGCCTACCACGGTATCGGAGTTCCGGACTGTGTTCGCTCGGGTATGGAAGCCGCGAATACCGTCGCCCAATTGTCGACAGAGCCGCAGCCGATACGCGGTTGACTCCGCCAAAATATCCACAATAAATCTCGACGGCAAACTTTCCCTTGGAGCTGTGTCATCCCCAGAAGTTCCGGATGCTTAACCGTCGAGTCGAAGTGATGACTTCATTTGCTGCTGTAGCTCACTCGCCAGATCGAGTTCGAACCGTCGTCGGTTATCAGCAACGATCCATCTGGAGCAACCGTCACCCCGACCGGCCGTCCCCAAACTTCGCCATTCGGGAGAACGAAGCCGGTCAAGAAGTCTTCGTACTCACCTGTGGCCTTGCCCATTTGATGCAGCGGAACTCGAATGACTTCGTAGCCGGTGCGCGGGCTCCGGTTCCACGATCCATGCTGCGAGGAGAAAATATCGCCCGAGTACTCGGCCGGGAACTGCTGGCCCTCATAAAATGTCATTTCCAGCGATGCGTTGTGCGGCTGCAACAGCACGTCGGGAATGATGGTCCTGCTCTGCAACTCGGGATGCGCGCCTTTCAGGCGCGGATCGGGATGGTCCCCCATGTAGTAATAAGGCCAGCCATAGAAGCCACCCTCTTGCACGTGTGTGATGTAGTCGGGCACCAGGTTGTCGCCCAACCCATCGCGCTCATTCACAGAGCACCACAGTTCGCCGATCTTCGGGTTGATGGCCAGCCCACCGCCCGCATTACGGATTCCAGAGGCGTAAACATGCGCGCGCGAACCATCTGGATTCATCACCAGAATGTCGGCGCGATTCTTCTCGTCGGAATGGGTATCGGGGTCGTCGACGTTTGAAGCTGACCCAATAGCAACGAACAACCGCTTGCCATCCAGTGAGAAGACGAGATCACGCGTCCAATGTCCTTCGCCGTGCGGCAGATTGACCAAATGCTGCGGCTTCGCCGTAGCCTTCAAGTCCCCGTTGTGATAAGGAATTCGCAGAACGGCGTCGGTGTCGCCGATATAGATAAATTGCGGATTCGGTCCCGGTGGATAGAACGCAATTCCATACGGCTGCGTCAGCCCGCTAACGAAGACGGATGTCTGTTGCGGCTTTCCGTCGGCGGTGATGCCGCGAAATATCTTGATGTCGCCATCGTGGCTCTCAGCCACGAAGAAGTCACCATTGGGAGCCGTAATAATCTTGCGCGGGTCCTTCACATCAGCGGTATAGAGTTCGACCTTAAATCCCGCCGGCGCTTGCGGCCACGCATCCTTGGGACGGTCGACGAGATTCGGCCCGTTCACAGCCGATTTTGTCGCAAACGGCGGCGGCAGATCCCGAACGGTAATCTTGCGCACCGTGCCCGGTTTCTCGTAACGGTAATCTGTGAATGGCGCTTTTGGCGGCGGGGCAGTAGCTGGGTTTTGGGAGCAAGCCGGCAAGACAAAGATGAAGAGAAACGCGAGCGATTTGATCGATCTACGAACCATTTTCAGCGGCCCTCATGTTAGTCGCAATTTTGCTGCAGTGGGTTGAGCATAAGACGCACGACTCGCCGCAGGGTCGACTATTAGATGACGTCGTGGGGCTTCGGTGTTCCCGAAGGGCAAGATCGGCGCACGGTTGATGCAAGCTGCTCAAGCTGCTCGAAACCGGCTAAACTGCCTTGATCAAGATGCAGGTGACATCGTCGTGCTGCGGGGCGCCTGCGGCAAAGCGGTCGAGGGCGACCATGATGCTGTCCAGCAACTCCGCCGGCGTCAAGCTCACGCCCGAATGCAGCATGGGGATCAGGCGCTCCTCGCCGTACTCCTGCTGTGCCTTGTTCTCGGCCTCCACCACGCCATCGGTGAAGATCGCCAGCCAATCGCCGCTCGCCAGCGTTGCCGTCCCCGATTGGTAAACCGCATCCGGCATCACGCCCAGCGGCAAGCCGCCCGTTTCCAGGCGTTCAATCATTCCCGATTGCCGCCGCAGGATGGGGTTGTTGTGCCCGGCATTGACATACGTCAGCGAATGCGTCGCCGGATCGTATTCCGCAATGAATGCCGTGGTGAAGCGACGGCCATTCTGGCTGTTGCTGCAAGCGTAACGGTTCATGCTCTCGACCAACTGAACGATCGTTCCGGGAGTCGTCGACAGCGTCTTCAGGCTGGCCTGGAAAGTCGCCATCAGCATTGCGGCGGGAACGCTTTTGCCGGCAACATCCGCGATCGCGATCAAGAAAGTTTGGTCGTTAGCGCATGGATTAGGACGGGCGAAGACGTCATAATAATCGCCCGCAACGGTGTTTGCTGGTCGCGTTGTAAACGCGATCTGCAGCCCCGGAATCTCTGGCGGCTTCGCCGGCAACAACCATGCTTGAATCTCTTTGGCGATCTGCAGGTCGCGCTTCATCACCACGCGATCCGCGACCTCCAGAATCAGTAGGGCAAACATCAGCAGGCCGCCGTAAAAGTGGAAGTCCAGTGCGAATACCTTGACCTCGCCGGAGCTTGTCATCCATCTCCACTCGCCGCCAGGCAGGATGACCAGCACGAGTGCTATCAGCAGCAGAACGCGGCGTGCCGGAGTCAGCTTTTCCAAGATGGCCCAGAAAAACTGGCTCACGATGTTAAATAATTGCCGCCCGCGGGGCATGCCGGCTGTCCATGTTGAGTCGACCTCTGCCGAGTAGAGCCGGTAGCTGGATGTGGCGTCGGTGCGGAATTGCGACCACAGGTCGCTCAGCCGCATGCCCTCGGTGACACGCAGCCAAAAGCGTTTTAGCCGGTCTCCAAAGCTTTCATCGTGCCTGCCGAAGCGTGTTCTCGGCGGATACGTTGGCGGACGAGCCGGCGTGCCTTGGGGTTTTTGAGGCATGAGCTTCTAGAAAGGATTACAGAACGCCGGAAGAGAGAGCAAGTGGAGATGAGCGTGGATTGTGGGTCGTGAATCGTGGAGTGTGCGGCGATTCTTGACGGCGAGCAAACGGCGCGAAGATCGAGCGCAGGGTCGATTCAGCCGGGAAGCAAATTATCCTAAGTATCCGCTATCGTCGTTCCACGACTCACGATCCACGACTCACGATCCACGACTCACGCCCTTACTGCACCCGCTCCGGCTTGACCTGCTCATCGAGAAACGCCACCGACTGTACTCCGGAGACTTCGAAACGCTTGCGACAGCGTGGGTTCTTGCACGCAACCAGATCGTCGCGTCGGACCATGTAGGAGCGGGCCTTGGCGAATTTAGCGCGGTCACGCTCATCCGCACGCGAGGGTAAATGCCGGCGCTTGGTGCGGACGAACCAGCCCAAATCGTATTCAGCCGATTGATGACAGTGCGGACAATTCAAGGTTGTCCTCTTGGTCTCCTGCCGCTCGTCAAAGAAATCGCGCTCTTCCACGCCAACCTCCCGCGCTGACCCGCAACTTCTGGTCAATACTGCCCGATTAGCAGCATTAGAACACAAAGTGCACCCTGCAGGTGGGATGATCGACCCGAACTGACGGGTGCTTGGCGTTTGGAAACTGTGGATATTTCGCTAAGCTGCCGCTCGCGGTGTGGCAGCCATCTTCGGGCGGGCGCTGAACACCAAAGGCCCAGCGAGGAGAACGCTGGGCCTGGCCTGTGTCTGCTTGAGGAAACCGCTTCGCAGGTTTGTGGGTATGAGGAGAAGTTTGACCCTGCGTCGCTTTGCCGCCTAACTTTGCGGCCGGTTTCACTGCCGTTGCGATGACTGCATATTGCCATGGCCAAAGTCGTCGGCCAATCCCCCGAAGGGTGTAGAGCGGGGTATCTTTGGTGGCACAACGGATACTAAAGAAAGAAACGTTGTAGCTCTGGTTCCCAACTCCGGTGTACCACTCCAGCTCAATTCCCCTACCAGTTACACTAGTTTGCGATGGCTCGCACCAGTATCCTGGAATACCTGGACAACTTCCGCCGTCACGCGCACGAGACCGCATACGTCCATAAGCGCGGGTATCGCACCTGGCGCTGGAGCTACGGCGAGGTGCTGGCCACTTCCTATCGCTTTGCGCGCGAAATTGAGGCGCGCGGCATCGGCAACTCCGACAAGGTCTTAATCTGGGGTGAGAACTGCGCCGAGTGGATCGCCGTTTTTTTTGGATGCCTGTTGCGCGGCGCCATCGTCGTCCCGATCGATAAGATTTCTACACTTGACTTCGCCCAGCGTGTTGCCAGCCAGGTCGATGCCAGGCTTTGCGTTAGTTCAGCGCACAACCAGATTCCGCACGTTCCATCGCTCACACTCGAAAATTTGCGCGATCAGATTGCACCGCGATCCGATGCGACCATCGCTCCCCCATCTCTCACGCGGAACGACATCGTTGAAATCGTCTTTACCTCCGGCACGACGGCCGAGCCCCGCGGCGTCGTCATCTCCCATGGCAACGTGCTGGCGAATCTCGAGCCGATCGAGCGCGGCATCGATGAATATCGCCGCTACGAACGCATCTTTCATCCTCTGCGATTCCTCAACCTGCTGCCGCTCAGCCACGTCTTTGGACAGTTCCTGGGGATTTTCCTGCCGCAACTGCTGGCCGCGACCGTCATCTTTCAGGACACGCTCAATCCTTCCGAGGTGATGCAGGCGATTAGGCGCGAGCGTGTTTCCGTCGTCGTGGCTGTGCCGCGACTGATGGAATCGCTCAAGGACAAAATCGAGCGTGATCTGGAAGCCGCGGGCCAACTGGAGTATTTCCGGCACCAACTTACCGACGCCAAAGGTGAGCACTTCGTGAAGCGCTGGTGGCGCTTCCGCAAAATTCACAACCGCTTCGGCTGGAAGTTTTGGGCCTTCATCTCGGGCGGCGCGGCGCTCGATGCCGAAACCGAAGAGTTCTGGCAGCGCCTGAGCTTCGTCGTCATTCAAGGCTACGGCCTTACCGAAACCACCTCGCTGATCTCGCTCAATCATCCTTTTCGCACCGGCAAGCGTTCCATCGGCAAGGTGCTGGAGGGTCGCGAAATCAAACTCGATTACAGCGGCGAGATCCTGGTGCGGGGCGCCAACGTCGCCGCTGGGTACTGGCAGGGCAGGGAACTGAAGTCGGTGCTCAACGTAGAGGGTTGGTTCCACACCGGCGACATCGGCGAGCTCGACGCCGAAGGCAATCTCTACTTCAAGGGCCGCAAGAAAAACGTCATCGTCACTCGCGAAGGCATGAATGTCTATCCTGAGGACCTGGAGGCTGCGCTGCGTCAGCAGCCGGAAATTCGCGATTGCGTGGTCGTCGGCCTGGAACAGGATGGCAATGCGGATCCTTGTGCGGCTTTACTCATGCGCGATTCGGCCGAACCGCAAGCTGCGGTGAAGCGCGCCAATCAGCAGCTCGCAGATTATCAGCAGATCCGCCGATGGCTGGTCTGGCCGGACGACGACTTCCCGCGCACGCCAACCCAGAAGCCGAAGACAGCGGTGATTCAAGCCGCGGTCGAGAAGCATTTCGCTTCTGGCGACCGCGGAGCAGCAGCTTCACATGGTGCGCTGGGTGATCTGATTTCGCGCATCACCGGACGGAAGGTTGGAGCAGACGCGCTGGCGCCCGATGCGCAATTGGAAGGCGATCTCAACCTCAACTCGATGGATCGCGTCGAATTGATGAGCGCACTCGAAGATCGCTACAAGGTCGATCTCAATCAAGCGGATTTCACCAAGGTCTCGACTGTCGCGGATCTGGAGCGCCTGTTGCGCGAGCCCCACAAATCCGTACAACGCGGATATCGGTACCCGCGCTGGGCGCAGCGCTGGCCCATCACCTGGATTCGCGAATTCATCTACTACCTGCTCACTTGGCCGGCGACGATGATCATGGCGCATCCTAAGATCGTCGGCCGCGAGAACCTGCGCGGCGTCCCGGGGCCGCTGCTCATCAGTTGCAACCACGTTACCTACATCGATGTGGGATTCGCGCTGATCGCGCTGCCGCCGCGCATGCGCCGCAAGCTGGCGGTCGGAATGCTGGGCGAGCTGCTGTGGCAGATGTGGCGCCCACCGCAAGACTGGAATCCATTTCTTCGTCTGTTTTACAAGGTGGGATACTACCTCGTTGTGGCACTCTTCGATGTTTTTCCCCTCCCACAGCACTCCGGCGTGCGCGAGAGTTTTGCCTATGCCGGCGAATCGGTCGATCGCGGCTATAACGTCCTGGTCTATCCCGAAGGCCAGCGAACGCTCGATGGCAAGCCATCCCCCTTCCGCTACGGGCTGGGCATGCTGGCCTCGCGTTTGAATATTCCAGTACTCCCGCTGCGCATCGATGGCCTGTGGGAGATGAAGCAGAAAGGCCATAAGATCGCGCGTCCCGGCCAGTTGAAGGTGGTGATTGGTAAGCCGATGCGCTTCCCGCCCGACACTCCGCCGGAAGAGATCACGAATCAGGTGGAAGAAATGACGTGGCGAATGTGATGGTTGCTTTATCAGGTCTGAAAAGGCGCTTGTGGAGGAGCCAGGTTGCTGCGCAATACTGCCGCCACTGCATCCCTGGAAAGCGCCGCTATTCGTAGTCGAACAACGTCATGAATCCATAGTCCATGTGTAGCTGCTGATGACAGTGGAAAAGGGTCAGCCCGGGCTCGTTGGCGACGAAGTCAATGTCCGCTTCCTGATATCCGCCCAGCATCGCAACGTCTTTCATTAGTCCCTTCATCGGCTGTCCCGCATAACTCGTCACTTCGAAGATATGACGATGCAAATGGATCGGGTGAATGTCATCACTGGCATTCCGCATGTGAATGCGGTAGCGCTTGCCTTCTTTGAGGTGGTAAGAGGGTGGAGCCATGGCACTCGTCGTCGGATACGCCACGCCGTTGATCGTCCAACGATTGAAGCCCTGCTCGGCCGCGTTATCTTTGGCGAAGGTCATGGCGATGATTTCATCTGGCGTGGGAGCCTCGCCGGGCTTAGCGAAATGAGCATAGTTCCAATGAAAGGGCGGAGGAGCGATCCATTGTGCTTTGCCGGCTCGATTCGCATACTCGACCACAATTCCCATGCCCTGACGGCGATCATCATCCGCCAGATCGCCAAGGATCCACACGCCGGGATGGTTCATCTCCACGATCGCCGAAATGCGCTCCGCAGTACCTATCCACAGAACCGGTACGGTGACTGGGCTGGGTAAACGATTGCCGTCCATCGAGACGACCTGAAATACATGTCCCGGCAACGCCAAGCTGCGAATTTCGGTAGCGCTAGCGTTCAGGATGTGAAACAGGACTCGTTCTCCCGGCTTCACCCGAATGGGCTCACCATGATGCAGCATGCGGCCATTAATCGTGAAGTAGCTGTATCCGACTTCATAGCCGTGCGGCATTCCCCGCGCCAGAGAAGCCTTCATTGCCGATTCGCCCTGCTCTTCCAGCTCCTTTGTCTTGTCTGCAGGAGCAAGAAAGTTCTGCGGCATATCACCGCCGCGGCTCAACGTCGGCCCGAATTCCTTGAGTGTTAGAAATATCTCGTGATCGTAACGGCCCGGTTCTGATGCCGGCTCGATGAATACCGGCCCGCCTTGCGCGCTGTAAAGTCCCGCGTACAGATCTGCGCCAGCACGATTGTGCGTGTGGTAAAAGCGAAGCCCGGCGGGACGTGGAGTGAAAACTATACGCCGTTTGCCATGCGCGGGAACGTAAGGCGTACCCTCCTCAGCGGCACCGTCCACATCCGTGGGAACGAGTTGCCCGTGCCAGTGCAACTGCTCCGAAACGTCCGTATCGTTGAAGATATCAACCGTCGCCTGGCGGCCTTCTTTGAAACGCAGCAGAGGACCGGGAAACTGGCCATTGTAAGTAATGGTGGAGATGATGACGTTCGGCGCCAATTCGATCGGCGTAACCGCGATATGAAGGATGTAATTGGCACGAGCTGAATCGGATGGCGAAACGGCTATATTGCCCGCTTGCGCCGCAAGCAGAGGCTCGGCGTCAGTGGCATCGGTGATGATCGGACGCAACCAAAGCGCGCCAGCCGTCAACCCCGCGGCCTTGAGGAAGTGACGGCGAGAGCTGGAATCCATTCCCTGTCCTCCCGCGGAAGCAGCTTGATCTTTAGCTAGCGTGACCGGCGATTTACGATATCGTGGTCAATATTAATCTATGGATCGCCGGCGGTACTGCCGAATCCTATGATGGAATTGAGTTATGCGATCACACGTTGATCTGGTGCCTGTATCTGCACGCAGCATCCTGCTGGTCCGTCTGGCGGTTGGCTTGACCTTCGCTACGCAGGGCTTCCTGAAGTTTGCTGACCCGAATATGGGGGTGCATCGATTTGCCCGGATTGGCTTTCCCGCTCCGCTGTTCACCGCGCATTTTGTCGGAGTCTTCGAAGTGGTTTGTGGGATTTTAGTTCTGCTGGGTATTTGGACGCGGATTTCCGCTATACCGCTGTTGATCGTAATCTGCACTGCGATTGCGACCACTAAGATTCCCGAACTGTTCCGGCCCAATCAAGGATTCTGGTACATGGTGAGCGACGCACGCACGGATTTTGCGATGCTTTGCTGTTTGCTGTTTCTGATCGCTTGCGGACCTGGGATTTGGTCGATCGACGGCTCTTGGAAGCGACGCAATAATTCCTAGTTGATCCGACGAGTGGCGTGGCCTGCGACAAATTTTGGGGCAGGCTCTCGACGTGAGTTCGCATCGCTTGCCAGCGTCACACGTCCCGCTGTCGACACATTCACCTCGGCTTTCCCGTCGACACGCAAGAAAAGCACGCTGGGATTCTTCATGCCCCAGGGCTGATAGGGCACGACGAATGTCGTTGTCGCAGTGACCGTGTCGCCGTTCACCTCGACCGGCAATGACAACGCAAGGTCATGATCGGCGCCGTGGATGCGGAAGACGCCTTGCACCTGGATGTTCGAGGTTCCTTGTGCGGCGACAGTGCCTATGACTCGCTTGGGCGTGAAAATTATCTCCGGATAGCGTTGACTCTCCAGCACCTCCTTGTGCATTTTCTTGTCGCGCGAGCTGATTCCCGTTTCGCCGCTCGTAGCATCAACGACGATTTCGCCGCTCGCGTTTCCTGTGCTCCGCTGGAAATCGATTGTGCCGCTCTTCAGCTTGAACGTTGCAGTGAATCCGCCGTGCACATCATGGACGGACACGTTGATTTTGGTAGCTGCCGGATCGAGCGTGACGTGAACCTGCTGAGCTATGCCGGCATGACACAGAAGCGCCAGTAGACACAAAACTACCGTCAGGCGCGTGATCCGATGCAGGTTGGAAACACCAGTTCGCAGAGACTCCTCCGCGGCGTCAGGCAGCCATATCGGTTACGAGCGGCTCAGCCGCATGTCCGGCAACTGGCGACATCATCATGGCAGCCACTCCGAAAATTGCAATCGCGGCGATGTAATGTGCCGGACTGAAGCGGTCGAGGTGAGCCAGCCAGGAGACGAGCAGGGGAGTAATCCCACCGATCGCGGCGCAAGCCACATTGTAGGAAATCGAAACTCCGCTGAAGCGCACGGCCGGGGGAAAAGCGTGGACCATAAGAATCGGCGTCAGCACGGACGAGCCGGCTCCGAGTCCCGCGATGAAGTAAAGCGGAGTCACCAGCGTCGGCATGAGCGCAGCGCCCAGGTAAAGTCCATAAGTGGCGAGGATCAACAGCACGTAGGCTGGGATGACGACTCGCCGAAGACCAAAGCGGTCTGCTGCAACGCCTGCCACTACCGTGGAGATGCATAGTCCGAGCGAGCCTGCGAGATTCGCAACTTGCGTCTGACGCAGCGAAAGTCCAAAAAGTTGATGAAGCAATGCGGGAGTCATCAATATCACCACAACAATGGTTGCCATTAATGCGCAGGTACTGACCATCGACGCCGCAATAGCCGCGCCATGACTGCGAAAAACGACACGCAAAGGTAATTCGCGGCAAAGAGCGGAGCGGCTCCGCATTTCTTCGAAGACAGGTGTTTCATCAAGCCATCGCCGCAAATACATGGCCGTGAGGCCGAATATTCCGCCGATCAGGAAAGGCACCCACCAGACGCCAGCCAGGATCTGGGCGGGTGAGAAGATCACATTGACCGCCGCTGCCACCAGCGATCCGAGCAGAATTCCCATACTCAGGCCACTGGTTAGCAGGCCAACCGCGTATCCGACCCTGCCGCTTCCCGCGTGCTCGGCTCCGAAGACCCAGCCCCCTGGCGCCTCGCCGCCGAGAGCGGTTCCCTGGGTTATTCGCATGGCAAGCAAGAGCAACGGAGCAGCAATCCCGATTGACTTGTACGTCGGAAGAACACCAATCAGCAGCGTGGGAATCGCCATCAGCAAAACGCTAAGTGTAAACATGCGTTTGCGCCCACGAGTGTCCCCAAAGTGCGCCATTATGATGCCGCCTAAGGGCCGCACCAGATATCCGGCAGCAAACAACCCAAAGGTCTCCGTTTCACGCACCCACTCGGGAACTGTGGGAGCGAAGAACAATTTTCCGATTACCGATGTGAAGAAAACGAAGATTACGAAGTCGTAGAACTCAAGCGCGCCGCCCAGCGACGCGAGAGCCAACATTCGAATTTGCGATGAAGGTCGGCGTTCCATCAATGCCTGGTCAAGGCTGCGCTGCGAACTCGATTACAGCCGCGAAAGCTGAGGAATTATACACGCACGATCCAGCCGACATGCGGGCGCATGGCGGATCACCCCGTAGTTTGGGATGCGCCGGCGACGTAAACAAATCCAGGCGCATCAGTGTGCGGAGAACGAGATAATCAGCTGATCGAGCGGCAGCGCTCGGACTATGCGCTGAGGTGGCGAGGTGGGAGTGATTGTGACCGGACTTCCTTCCCCTTCAGCTTTATCAAAAGCTTCGGTGCCTTGAGTTTTGCCGCTTATCTCGAAGCTTTTTATTTCGTAGGGAAGTCCGTTGGACGAAAACGATGATGGTCTTTGCATTACTTGGAAATGCCCTGCGAGGTCGAAAGCCGTCGTAGGTCGGCTCAAGACAGCGCTCGGTCTCGGAGCGCGTATTTCCGGAGCGTCCGGGAATTCCCAGCAAGAAGTCTTTGGCAATGGCAGCCCTGCCGAAGATCGCAATCAGCACCGCGTCGATAACGAACGTATACGGTGTCTGCAGAGCAAAGCGGACGATCCACATATGGCCATCCTCGACAGCTATCCTGAGGCATGCTGTTAATACCGGACTTGCTGAGGAAGTTAGTCAGCAACGCATTGTCGCGGAAACTGGAGGCTGAGTGTGACAACCAACGTTACCTGGTATGCAGTGGCGATATGCCAGGCAGAACCTCAGAGAAGCGGTCAATGACCCGTTTCGAATCTCGTAGCAGACATGGAATGATAATCCCGTTTATCACTTGCTTGTCCGGAGTAATCTCCTAAAAGACGGTTTCTGGCTACTTTTTCGTTGGTGAATGCAAGGATTCTCCGGTTCCTCGAGGCGGAGGAAGATGATTACCAAAAGTGGTGACGAGCGGTTCCAGGACGGCGCGCAGGATTATGCCGCATATCTCGAAACGCCTCAGGGCCGGTTGCGCGCAGACCTGGCGTTTGCCACCCTGCAAGATTTTCTTTCTCCCGTGCAGGCGAACAAGCCGAGGCATGCACTGGACGTAGGATGTGGCACGGGAGCGACGGCGGTTCGCCTGACAGGGCTCGGTTTCCACGTTACCCAACTGGATTCGTCTCAAGCGATGCTCGACCTGGCGAGACGCGCCGCAGAAGAAGCGGGAGTATTGAGCAAAGTCACTCTCCGGCGCGGCGACGCTAGTCAATTGACGAACTTGTTCCCGGCTGCGTCGTTCGATGTCATTCTCTGTCACAACCTACTTGAATATGTCGACGATCCGACTATCGTGTTACGCGGTGCGGCTCACGCCCTGCGAGACTCATCGGCGATACTGTCAATGGTTGTGCGGAACCAGGCGGGGGAAGTCTTGAAGACTGCAATCGAGGCGGGCGACTTGGCGGCTACCGAAGCCAAACTCACTGCGGACTGGGGTTTTGAGTCTCTGTACGGTGGCCGAGTGCGACTCTTTGCCTCACACGGCCTGCAAGATATGCTGCAAGCGGCGTCGCTGGAGTGCATCGCCGAGCGGGGAATCCGCGTCCTGGCGGATTACTTGCCACCTCACATTACTCGCAGCGCGGAATACGCGCGGATTCTCGAGCTGGAGAGGAAGCTGGGCAGCCGGCCAGAATTTGCGGCGGTCGCCCGCTACAAGCAATATCTGGCGCGCCTCGCCTTATCGCGTGCAAAACCAGCCCTCGATGGGGACTCTGGAGAGAATTCTGCATGAAGAATCGCGCCAGCGAATCCCCGATTTCATCCGTCGCCAGCGCGTCCGACGGGATCGCGCTTGGGCTCGGACTTACGAACGAGTGCAATCTCTCCTGTGCTTTCTGTTATCGCGATCCAGCGCGAACGGATCGGCTTACTCTCGAGCAGGTCAAGGCGGTGATGGAACGACTGCCCATCCGCTCGGTGAATCTGGGGACGGGCGAGAACGGCATGCATCCCGACTTCCGGGTGATGCTTGCGTACCTGCGCGCCCAGCCAGTCAAGCTCACTATTACTTCGAACGGCCACAGCATCGCCGTTTTGGAGGACAGCGAGTTGCGCGCTTTTCATGACATTGAATTCTCCCTCGACTACTCCACGCAAGCGGAGCAGGATGCGCAGCGTGGACTGGGAAATTGGGCGCTCATTCATCAGCAGGCGGCGCGGTGTGTAAAGCTGGGCGTGCCCGTGACCATCATCGCGGTCATGATGAAGTCGAATTACTTGCGCCTGGCGGAGGTGGCGCGAGTGGCCAAACAGTTCGGCGCTCCTCTGCGCGTGAACGTGTACCAGGCGGTGCGATCCGATGTCTATGCGTTGTCTTACGAAGAGTATTGGGAGGGATTCCGGCGTCTCTTTGCAGAAACCGATGTGATCGCCATCGGCGAACCGCTGGTGCGAGCGATGGCTGGGCTGCCACCGTTGCAAGGAGGATGTGGCGTAAGCACGGTGCGGGTGACGCCCCGCGCCACCACGCAGCCTTGCGTATATTGGCCGGGAGCAGGCGAGCCGCTGTCGGAGTTGATTTCGACGGGCACCGGCGTATTGAACTCCCCACCGTTCGAGCAAGCGCGTACGACTCCCGAAGCATGCCAGCCGTGCGAATTCCGCGACTCTTGCCATGGCGGATGTAGCGGACGACGACGCTTGCAGGATGCATTGCTCCAGCCCGATTGTTACTGTCCCATCATTCGGGGAGAGCGGCCGCAGCTCGAAGTCCGCATGGCCGCCAGCCGCGACCTTCCCAAGCTGAGCAGTTGCTGTACGACGGTAGTGATGGCACGATAGGAACTCGCCGCTTCTTGCGATTTTCCCTTTCTTGCATCCGGGTAGAGCCGCGCCTTAGCGCCGCGTTATGCTGCCCCTCTTTCCAGACGGTGCCGGCTTCAGCTGGCGACACTCTGTCGTCGGCTGAAGCCGACTCAGGTAATAATGCCGGCGATGACGCGGCCCTGAAGGCCCGCTCTACCAACCCACAAAGAAGCACACCTCTCTATTTCGCTTCCATCCAGGTATTCGAACCCGCCAGCTTGACCGCCACATTCGTGAACCAAAGATGGAACGGCCCGCCGTCGGCGGTGCCGCGGTGCTCGGTCGAGATCAGCAGCGGACCTGCCATCTTGTAGCCAGTCCACGTCGCAATGACCACCTTTGGCTTCTTGGCGCCGCCGCGGTCATATCGGAATTCTTCCACTCGCCCGTCGGTTCCGACGTAGAGGGTCCAGGTGTCACCCGGCGTATATCCGCCGCCGGAAGGATACTTCACCACGATCTTATCGGCCGAACCCTTGCCCAGCGGGAGCTTCTGCTGACCTTCATCGGTCACAGTGGCACTGGTGTCCCAGTAAACATGCAGCGGGAAGATCAGCCAATAATTGTCATTTTGGAAGCCTGGGTCGATGTCGTCCTTGATCTCGGCAGATTGACTGCTGAGCTGAGAGCGCAGGTAGGTGACCTTCACCGGTTTGCCGTCTTTATCTTTTCCCTCATAGGTGATCTGGCCGGTCTTGGGCTCCCAAGTCCAAGTGCGGGAAAGATTGACGCCTGGGAAGGTCACGTTCCAGGTATAGCGGATTGCGTCGATCTGCCCAAACGAATCGAGACCATAAGTCTTGGCGAGTTTTTCAGCGATTGGCGAGTGCTGCAGCGCCCACGAAGTTGCAGCCAGAAGCATTACCCCAAGGATCGGTCGAAGACGCATTGCCTTATTACAGCGTGAGTTTGCCATGGAGGCCCTCCTTGGTGAGTTGACGACGGGTGTTGGATGATGGGCGGGTGCTTCAGGATACGAAGAACTATACGGGTAGAGCGGCGCTTTAGCGCCGCGTCAGGCAGAACCTCTTTTTTTTGGAGAGCCCGCTTTAGCGGGGATACTGAAGGCCTGCACTACCCGATCACAGCGAAATCAACAGCTACTCGCTTGGGCGATGCGCCGCGGCCGCTCGAATGATCCGGGGCAGCAGGATGATGGCAGCGGTCACCGCAACGGATCCGTATTCCAGCAGCAGAACCCAGCCTGGGAGCATCCACGGGCGGCCTAGCGCACGCAGATGCCACACGATGTACGTTGGGATAATGCTCACCGTCCAGACGATGATGGGCAGTGTCGACTTCGATCGCACGAATGGCACCAGCCAGAGCAAATACCATGGATACACCACCGGCGCACACAGAAGCGACGCAGCTATAGGCCATGCAAATGCGTCCTCGGATAGTGTCTGGGATTTGGTTCTCAACCAGATGGCGATCAGAATTCCGATAAGAGCGGCGAGTGCTCCTATGACCTCCGGTGCCGCCACTCGCTCGAGCACGGTAAACACTGGATCGTTAAAGCGAAAGCTCTGCATGTAAGTACCGAGCGAGCCTATCGGAATTCGCCCATGGTTGAGAAATGGCAAGTACAGGAGTGCGAACAAGGCTGCGGCCATGATCGCGTCGCGCACGCGAACACGCCGCCAGTAGAGTGGCAGTAGCACAATCGGGAGAAACTTTACGGCGATCGCCAGCGCGAACGCCACCGCTGCAATCGCGCGCCAGCGGCGCAGGAGCGCGGCGAAGGACATCAGCAGCAGAAGCGCGCCGAGAATGTCGATGTGACCACTGCCCGCCACTTCCGTCGCCAGCAGCGGGTTCCATGCGTAAGCCAGAATCCAGTGCGCCTCCCGGCCGGTACTACGGAAGACAGCGAACAGAACGAGAACGATGACCATGTCGCAAATCACCAAAGCGGCTCGCATCGCAAAGACAGACTCGTGAATTGCTGTAACCGCGCGAAAGAAAAGCTCAGCCCCGGGTGGATACAGGCTGGGCAGATCCGGATGGTTCATCGTGCGCGTCTCGGCTGTGTGCAAAGCGGCGACTGCGGGATCCTTGGGTACCACAATGTAGGGGTTGTATCCAAGCCGCTGCATGCGGCCATCCCAGACATAGCGGCGAACGTCGTCATCGGAGCCCGTCGGTATCGCGAGAAACGCAACGTGCCACATTGCGGCTAACACCAGACCGATGACGATCACACGCTTGGGAAAGTTTGGGTTACAGAGGAGCTCGCGGATGGCGAGGAGATATGCGATGCCGCCTACCGCCAGCGGAATGATGGGAAAGGCTTCGCCCTGGCCGCCGAACTTGCGCGCGCAAATGACCAATGACAGCAGTAAAATGAAGCCGAGCGCGTGCAGCCGGTAAGACGGAGTGAGTCTCACAAGTCACCGGTGCTGGTGCGCAACCGTGCGATCACCTGCTGCCACTGTTTCAACCATGCCGCGGTTCGTGGCGCGCGCGCCGGGGCAACCTGGAGTTCCGCGACCAGGCGGGTTAGGTCGCTCTCCACGTCAATGTCATAAAAGGGATCTGTGAGTCCAACGGAAAGTTCCAGCCTGCGAGCGTGCGCCAGCAGGGAGTCAAGCGCGCTGTCGGTTCCCATCCCGTCACCGTGGAAAAGTTGGGCGTGAGCAGCCTTCGCCCCAACCAGATAATAGCCGCCGTCATGGGTCGGTCCAACCACCACATCATGAGCCGTGAGCATCTCGAATGCGTTCGCAAGGGCCGCAGCCGGCAGGTGTGGGCTATCGCTATTGAAAGCGATAACGCTCTGTCGCCCATCGGCTGCAAAGTGCGCAAACACCGATGTCAACCCTGCCGCCAGGCCATTACCTTGCTGCGCCACGACAGCTGCCGATCCCGCTAGCGGGGCTAGCTCTTCGACATCTGACGCCGGACACATGATGGCAACCTTCACCCCGCGCAACGAATGCGCCAGTGCCATGGTATCGCGCAGCAGGCATCGATAAAGCTCTGTAACGGTTTCGACAGGCAGGCTCCGGGTCAAGCGGGTTTTGACCAATCCGGGCCGCGGCGCTTTGGCCATGATGACGAGCGTGCGGTCGCGCGAGTGGTGGGGAGTCTCCGTAGATTCCATACGAGAGGGCTTTGCCTATGGCCGTTTCGGCGTCGCTGTGACCGGGTAAAGCGGGCCTTCAGGCCCGCGTTCCAAGCGTCAAAACTGTTGGCCGGCACTGAGGTCTCCGACTTCAGCGCCGGAGTTGCTTTCTCAGCGCCTGCTAGACGCAGGCCCAAAGGCCTGCTCTACCATAAAATCGAATACACCAAATCAGAAATTGCTGTAGCGATCTCATAGCTTTCGGCGCCGGAAACGGCAGCGCACGATCAGGCTGAGGATAAACCACGCCGCGCCGACCGTGCCCAGCAGCGTGCCGCTGATCTTCGATTTCCCGATGCGCGGATAGTAGCTGACTGGCACCTCGACAATCCGGAATCCGGCAAGCGCGCCCTTCAGGATCATCTCAACTGCCCACCCGTACGTGGCCTCCTCCAGTGCGAGTTGCCTCAGAACATCGGCACGGGCAGCGCGAAACGGACCCAGATCGCTGATTCGCTGACCATATAAAACCCGGATCATGCCGGCTGCCAGCCGATTACCAAAGACGGAGTGCCACGGCAGCGCGTCAGGATGGTTCTGTTTCGCCAGCCGCGAGCCCAGTGTGATGTCCGCCCTGCCTTCGGTGATAGGCGCAAGCAGAAGCGGCAATTCATCGGGCCGATCGCTGTAGTCTCCGTCGAGGAAAACGACGATATCGGGAGCGCTTGTCGCGGCAAGCCCGGTCAAGCAGGCGCGCCCGTATCCGCGACGCGGTTCGCGCAGAACGCGTGCTCCCATGGTTTCGGCAATCTCGGCTGTCCCATCGGTGGAATTGCTGTCGACCACCAGGACTTCCTCGACAAGATCGGCTGGAAGATCGGCGAGGACGCGTCCGATGGCTTGCGCTTCATTATGCGTGGGGATGATGACGGAGACGCGCACTGGTCCTGGCTCAGAGCAACCACCACGGAGCGTTCGGCCATCGCTGTGCCAGCCAGGCGTCGACACCCCAGGCCCGGCCTGCGCGTCCTATCGCCAGCGCCAGCGACGCTAGAACCGGGTTCAACAGCTCCCAGATCCACGCGGTGCCCCACTCCGACATCCAAAGGCTGCCCAGATACAAGAAGGCAACAAAAGCCACGGGGCGCGTGAACAGACCGATGACAAGCAGCACGCCGAGCGACATCTCGAGTATCGCCTGCATTGGAGCTGCCATCGCGGCATGGCTTGCCGCCGACGCCATAATGGCTTTCCACACTGCCGGCGAGTGACCCTTCTCGATGTAATAGTGGATCAGTCCTGCGTAGCCCCCGGGCGTGTAAAGTCCCTTGCCCAGGTTCTCGAAGAACACCCAGACAAACATCGCGCCAATGGTCACGCGAACCAATGCCAGTCCATTTGCGGCTTGCTTTCCTGGAATCACGATAGCTCTCTCGCCGTGATTTCGTACTTGAAATTGTCTGGATCCAGGCTGTCGAGCGTCCCCTCCGCCGTTTGCGCTTGCGGATACATCAGGAAAGAGATGGTTGTACTGGATCCCGGCAGCTCGACATCCTGAGCGAAGTTGTAGGCCATCCAGTTCATCTCCCATGAACCGAACAGGCGCTTGCGCGCGCTGGTTACCATCTCGTCATTCAATGGACGGTTCCCGGGCGGCTCTTCCAGGACCACCTTCCGCACGTCGGCAGGATCGACAGGCAACCAACGGTATTGTGCTAAGTACACCTCTGCCCGACAGTGCTGGGCCTTCGTGATTTTTTCTGAAGACGCACCCAGGCTCTTGTAGCCCAGCTCGGACTTCGCCACACGAATGCCATATACATCGCGCGCCGGGAGGCCTGCCGCCCGCGCGAGTCCGACGTAGAGGGCATTCAGGTCGGCACACTTGCCGCCCAGATAACCGGTTTCGAGCAGGACGCGAATGTCGCCCCGACCGCACCCCCGCGCCTTCGGATCGCGAAACGTGTTGTCGACGATCCACTCGTAAATCGCACGCGCCTTCTCGACATCCGTCGTGGCACCCTTTGTGATCTCGGTCGCGGTGGTCTTCACGATGCCGTCGGTCGGAATGTTCTTATGCGCCTGCAGAAAATATTGCGACTCGGCAGCAGGGAGTGGCCGCGCCGGACCAGGCTTGCCCAGGTCTACGGAGTAGTTCTTCAGGGCCACCTGGCTGGTCAGCGTCAGTATCGGCTTCACGCCCGCGGGGAACGTCGCGACGACGATACCCAAGCTCGGCGGCTTGCTTTCGTCCATTCTTACCTTGCCGCCATCGGCACTAAACTGGTTGGACATCGTCCGCTGAAACGGCGTGTTCTGTATGAGCGGCGCCGGTAACCATATTTTGGTTTCTCCGGCTGGCGCCAGCACCTCTGCGTGAGTGGTCACTTCGAAGATGCGCCAACCGTCGGATGGCGGGTGCGTTTGCTGCGAAAATGAGAGTTCCGCTTTCGTCAGCCCAAGGCCGGCGACTGCCAAGCCGGTGGACTGCAAGAAATCACGCCGATTCACGAATTACCCCCAATGAAGTATGGAGACTCGTATAAGATGCAGCGCAAAGCGGGCACTCGGCAACAATGATGCCGCAAGTTCTGGAGAAGATTCATCAAAAAACAGCAACCGCCCTATCGACCACGCGAGCAGCGCACAATCAATTTGCGATGGGGCTCGTTCCTGTTCAGCCCGGTTCGATGCTGTCTGAGAGTGGCTACCACCGGCCGCCAGTTTTGTCCCGAAGTCCTCTTATGGATACGTAACGATAGCCTGCACCGCGTGCCAATTGGTCAGCGATAGGCAAAGAGAGTCATGAAGCCAAAATCCACGTGGGTTTGCTGATGCGGAGGGTCGATCCATTTCCCTGTGTACGCGGAACTGATGGCGGAGCCACAAGACGACAAAGTTGCGTGAGATTTGCTACCAAATGCTACCAATCGGCGAAGGACGGTGCTTGCAAGTGATTGAAAAGATGGTAGGCACGAGGAGACTCGAACTCCTGACCTCTACCGTGTCAAGGTAGCGCTCTAACCAACTGAGCTACGCGCCTACAACAACTTAGAAGTTTATCAGGGAACGTTTGCGAACGGAAGCAGTCACCGTCCGCAAAATCCCCGCCTGAGCTTCGCGCCGATCTTCTGGTACAGATTGCGCGTACAACTCCAGAGTGAGCCTGCCATTCGCGTGCCGGAGCATGTCTTGTGTCGCTTTTACTGATACGCCGTTCGCTTGTAGCATTGTTGCGAATGAGCGCCGGAAAAAATGCCAGCCGATGTGCTTAGTGATCCCGCCCGTATGGCGGCAGGACGAATCATCTTCTGCAGCATACCGTCTGGCCAGTACGGTTGTGTGCCGTTCTCTCAGCCCTGCCGAATACGAAATCGGTGTTCTGTTTGTACGGACACTTGCCACGCCAATCGAACAACGCGCTTCCCAACGTCGCGGCCATCGGAACCGCTCTTTTGAGTGGGGCGACCTTACGATCCTTGCACGGGCCCCCGGCAAATCGACGCTTGAGCCAGCCACCCGTCCAGCAAATTGGTGCGGGTTGTTTCATGTGTCTTTCGCCAGCTTCCGCTGGTCCGTGGCAACTGGCGGTGGCCATCAGAGACCGCTCAGCAACTGCAGCCATAAGAAACAGGAAATGAGGAGGGAGCCTCGCTCGCGGTGCCGACTCCTCGAAAATCGCCTCTGACCATCCGTCCGTACAATGGTGCAAGCGCAGCGGCTTTTCTGCGGAATCCCATGAGCCGAACAACCCACCATTGCCGCAATTCCAAATAGTCCGGCAACTTCGGCGACGCGGCAGGGTTCTTTTTGGTGACAATCTACTCAAACGTTCCTGATAAGGAGACTCGTGTCTGCCGAACCTTTGCGCGCATCCTTGAAGCGCCGACACGTGGCCGTAGCCATTGTTCTGTTGCTGGGGACATCAGTGCTGCTCAGCCAGGAAACGCCCCCGCCAACGTTTTCCTCGAACGTAAAAGTGGTGAATGTCCTGGCCACGGTGCGCGACAAGCATGGCCAGATCGTCAACAACCTGACCAAGGACGACTTCAAGCTGGAGCAGGACGGTCATCCGCAAACCATTCATTACTTCGCCAAAGACACGGATCTCCCGCTCACGCTGGGCCTGCTGGTCGATACCAGCATGAGTCAGCGGCGGCTCATCGATCAGGAACGCACTGCCAGCTACGGCTTTATCAATGACCTGATGCGGGTGGATAAAGACAAGGCATTTGTTATTCACTTCGATTGGGATGTGGAACTGCTGCAGGATCTGACCACGTCGCATGAGAAACTGGAAGCCGCGCTCGACAAGCTGGGCACGCCGCAGTTCGAGCAGGCAGGCGGTTCGTCGGGCGGTTCCGGCGGCAGCGGCGGGACTCCAGGAGGCGGTGGCGGACACCAGCGAATGGGCGGAGGTACCACATTGTATGACGCGATCTTCCTTGCCTCGGACGAACTAATGAAAAAGCAGGAAGGGCGCAAGGCGCTTATCCTTCTTACCGACGGGGTGGACACGGGGAGCAAGGTCAGCCTGGATCGGGCGATTGAGACGGCGCAACGAGCCAACACGCTCGTGTACTCGATTCTGTATGCCGATCCGGATGCGTATGGGCATCAAGGTATGGGCCCGGGAATGGGCCGGCACGGCGGATGGGGCGGAGGAGGCATGGGTCGGTATCCCGGCGGTGGAGGTTATCCGGGCGGAGGCGGTGGATATCCGCAACAGCAGCATCCGGACGGCAAAAAAGTTCTGCAGCGCATCTCGAAAGAGACTGGCGGGCGTTTCTTTGAAGTGTCGAAGAAAGAACCCATCGACCAGATCTACAAGCAGATCGAAGAAGAGCTGCGCAACCAGTACAACCTGGGCTACACGCCGGATAAGGCAGACGCGACGCCAGGGTACCACAGCATCACACTAACCACGACCAACAAAGACTACATCGTGCAGACGCGGCAAGGGTATTACGCAGAGAAGTAAGCGCCTGGAAGTCTTCTCATTCTTGCTTAAATTTGCGTCGGCAGATCGCTTCGCTCGACATAAAGCTCTTACTCGGGATGATAGCTCGAATGGATAGCGACTGGCGAAAGCGAAGGGCGATCGGCGAAGGCATTGGTCTTAGCTGACGGGTGATGGTTGACTGCCGACGACTCCCTCGTAGTGACAACTCGTCTTTCACCCGCTAGCATTAAAAGTTTGGAGTTTCCTGCAGGAGGCAATCATCATGGCGACTATGGAGCAAAAAGCGCCGAGCATTCGCACTGGCGCCGAGCCGCGCACTTATAAGAATTTCATCGGCGGCGAGTGGGTCGAGAGCCGCACTGGCCGCACCTTCGAGAACCTGAATCCTGCCGACACGCGCGAGGTAGTCGGCGTCTTCCAACAATCGGACCGCGAAGATGTGTATATGGCCATCGAGGCGGCGAAACAGGCGTTCAAGAAATGGCGTCTTGTGCCTGCTCCGCGCCGTGCCGAGATGCTGTACAAAGCAGCCGAAATCCTGATCTCGCGCAAAGAAGAGTACGCGCAGCAGATGACGCGCGAAATGGGCAAGGTGATCAAAGAAACGCGTGGCGATGTGCAGGAGGCCATCGATTGCGGGTATTACACAGCCGGCGAAGGCCGTCGCCTGTTCGGCCCGACCGTTCCGTCGGAGCTGCCAAACAAATTCGCGATGGCCGTGCGTCAACCGTTGGGCGTCTGCTGCATGATCACACCATGGAACTTCCCCATGGCAATTCCGTCGTGGAAACTGTTTCCCGCTCTGGTGGCGGGCAACACCGCCGTGATCAAGCCGGCTCAGGACACGCCGCTCTCGACGTTGAACTTCGTGCAGGCTCTTACCGACGGCGGCGTTCCCGCGGGCGTGGTGAACATCGTCACTGGTTTCGGCGGGGAAGTGGGCACGCCAATGGTCGAGCACCCGGTCGTGCGCGCGGTGTCGCTGACCGGATCGACCGCGGTGGGCCGCATTGTTGGGCAAGAGGCGGCCAAGACCTTCAAGCATTGCTCGCTGGAACTCGGCGGGAAAAATCCCATGATCGTCCTGGACGATGCCAATCTTGATCTCGCGCTCGAAGGAGCGCTGTGGGGTGCGTTCGGCACCACTGGACAACGCTGTACCGCGACCAGTCGCATCATCGTGCAGAAAGGCGTGTACAAGAAGTTCACGGATGAGTTGGTGGCGCGTGCGCAGAAGGTGAAGGTCGGCAACGGGCTCGACGAGAGCGTGGACATGGGCCCGGCGGTGAACTCGTCGCAGATGGAAACCGACCTGAAGTACATCAAAATCGGCAAGGACGAAGGGGCAAAGATGATGTGCGGAGGACATCGCCTTGACGGCGAGCCGTACAACCACGGCTGGTTTGTTGCGCCGACAGTCTTCAGCGATGTCGATCCCAAGATGCGGATCGCGCAGGAGGAAATCTTCGGGCCAGTGGTGTCAATCATTCCGTGCGATGGCCTGGAGAACGCGATCGAAGTCGCCAACGATATCGAGTACGGACTTTCGTCGTCGATCTACACCAAGGACGTGAACAAGGCATTCACGGCGATGCGCGATCTGTATGCCGGCATCACCTATATCAACGCGCCGACGATCGGCGCCGAGGTGCATCTGCCGTTCGGCGGAGTGAAGGCCACGGGCAATGGCCATCGCGAAGGCGGTATCGGCGCCATCGATTTCTACACCGAGTGGAAGTCAGTGTACGTTGATTATTCCGATAAGCTACAGAAGGCGCAGATCGATCGGCCGGAATAGCCGACGGATAGGAAAGTAGCCATGGTCACCAAAGCCGTTTCGGAAGTGGTCTCCGCGAGCCGCATGGCCAACGTGCGGTATGCCATTCGCGATCTGGTGGTCGCCGCCGACGAAGTCGCGCGCGAAGGTCACCAGATCCTCTATCTCAACATCGGCGATCCTTGCAAGTTCGACTTCCACACCCCGCCGCACATGATCGAGGCGGTGCTGAAGGCAATGGTCGATGGCCACAACGGATACGCGGAATCGCTGGGCATCAAGCCCGCGGTTGAAGCGATTCGCAATGAAGCGGAGCGCAACGGCTTTCGCGAGATTCAGAGCGTCTTCATCGGCTACGGCAGCGGCGAGGTCATCGACAGTTGCCTGACCGCTCTGCTCAATCCTGGCGACAACGTGCTGACGCCTAGTCCCGAATATCCGCTGTACGGCGCGATCATGGCAAAGCTGGATTGCCCGATCAACGCCTACGATCTGGACGAGGACAACGGCTGGCAACCCGACGTCAACGACATGGCGCGCAAAATCAACTCGCGCACGCGCGCGATTCTTCTGATCACTCCCAATAATCCCACTGGCGCAGTGTACTCCTGGCGCACGCTGGAGAAGATTCTGGATCTGGCGCGCGAGCACGGCCTCATCATCTTTGCGGACGAAATTTACGACAAGCTGATCTTCGATCCTGAGGAGAAGCATGTTTCCATCGCGACGTTGGCGACGGATGTGCCGATCGTCACCTTCAACGGATTATCGAAGGCCTATCTCGTTCCCGGATGGCGCATCGGATGGGCCATTGCCACTGGTTCGCGCGACGTGCTGCGTCCCTACATGGAATCAGTTCACCGGTTGTTGCGGGCGCGTTTGTCGGCACCCCATCCGTTTCAACATGCGATCCGTCCGGCGTTGGAGGGACCACAGGATCATCTGCAAGAGGTCTTGCGCAAGCTGAAGCGGCGCGCTGATCTTACGGTGCAATGGGCGAAGCGTACGCCGCAGGTGAAGCTGGTGCCGCCGAAGGGCGCGTTTTATGCTTACCCGATGTTGGAGATTCCTGAGGACGACCTGACCTTTGTCACCGATCTTCTCAAGGAGAAGCATGTGCTGGTAGTGCACGGATCGGGTTTCGGACAGAGGCCGGGAACGCGGCACATTCGCATTGTGTTCCTGCCGCCGGAGCCTGTACTGGCTACAGCGTACGACGCGATGGCAGAGTTCATGCGAGGGCGGTACTAAAAGCGGTGACAAGTTTCGAGTTCCTAGCTTCGGGTCGCGGTCGCGGGCCGCAGACCTCGGGCGAAGCTGTGAGGAAGCTGGATCCATGGAACTCGAAACTTCGAACTCGAAACTCGAACTAACTCATGGTTGATATTCACTGCCACATTCTGCCCGGAATCGATGACGGCTCCAAGTCATGGGAGATGACTGCCGACATGTGCCGCATCGCCACCGAGGACGGCATCACCCATATCGTCGCTACGCCGCATGCCAATGATATCTACAGCTACAATCGCGACCGCTACACTGAGATGCTCGGGCAATTAAGCGATGCGGCTGACGGCAAGCTGACGTTCAGCCTAGGCTGTGACTTCCATTTTTCCTACGACAACATCGAGGACGCACTGGCGAATCCCCGGCGTTACACCATCGGCGACACCCAGTATCTGCTGATCGAATTCAGTGACTACGGCATCCCCCCCGGCGTGAAGCAGAGCATCTTCGCGCTTGGCAGCCGGGCCATGGTTCCTATCATCACGCATCCCGAGCGCAATCAACCGCTGTTGAAGAATCCAAAGATGCTGCTGGAGTTGGTGGAGCAGGGATGTCTGGTGCAGGTTACCGCCAATGCGGTTACCGGCGCGTGGGGTCCGCGTTCCAAGAAGATGGTGGAATGGTTATTGAAGCGCGAAGTGGTTCATGTGATTGCCAGCGATGCGCATGATCCGGTTCATCGCAAGCCGGCCATGTCGCAGGCGCGCGATGCCGTGTCAGAGATGGTTGGGGCGGAAATTGCCAACGCGTTGGTCACGCACAATCCAGAGGCGATCGTAGAAGGAAAGAGTCTGCCGTATCAGCCAATGTATCGCTAATCCGCCAATTACGTGCTTCGGCGCCCGCCGGTGCAACGCATCTCACCTACATCCTGGCCATTAATCGAAACGATTCCGGTGCGGACCTTGGGATCGGGCGAGCTTTCCTGCTCCGGATCGGCATGGGTCGAGGTGGACATCTTCGACTTGGCGTGGGAACGATGGCTGATCACTTGGCGGCGAACGCTATCGTCCGCGTTGTGAATTCCGGTGCGGACAAGATTGGCGCCGAGATGGGCTGCTTTCTTGCCGGCCTCTTCCATCTGGTGAAGCCTGTCGATCATGCCCATGACCACCTCCACGTTACTGGGAAAGATGCTGCTGGGACAGAATTGGAAACCCACGGCCGCAAAAAATCAAGTGAATGCGTCACCAATGGGCTTGGGTCTGCAGAATCTATAAGTGCGGCGGCATCGACCGGCGTCGTGGACGCCGCCAGTACTGCCGAGCTGGAGCTCGGTGAAGATCACTGGCGGATGCGCGGATTGAACGCCGAGTACAGCAGATCGGTCAGGAAGTTCACTACGACATAGGTAAGGCCGATCATTAGGATGCAGCCCTGCACGAGATAGTAATCGCGGTTGGAGATGGCGGTGATCGTCAAGCGCCCGATTCCGGGCCACGAAAAAATCGTTTCGGTGACGATTGCGCCCGCGAGCAGAGCTCCGAACTGGAGGCCTACAACCGTCAGGATCGGTATCATTGCGTTGCGCAGAGCGTGGCGATAGACTACGGTTCGCTCTGGCAATCCTTTGGCGCGAGCAGTGCGGATGTAATCCTGTCCAAGCTCTTCCAGCATCGAAGTTCGAACCATACGCGTCAGAATTGCAGCCAGCGCCCCACCCATGGTGATCGCCGGCAGCACCAGATGCGCCAGTGAACCCGAGCCTGACACCGGCAGCCATCCCAGCTCAATTGCGAAAAACAAAATCAGGATGGGCCCCAGCGCGAAATTTGGAAACGATAATCCCAGCAGCGAGACGAAGCTAAGCAGGCGATCATCCCAGCGATTGCGCCGCAGAGCCGAACGAACTCCAGCCGGAACCGACAATCCCAAGGCGACGACGAGCGCCGCCAGAGTCAACTCCATTGTGTAAGGGTAGGCCTGCGCGATGATATGACCGACGTCCTGATTGAAGCGCAGCGAGCGCCCCAGATCGCCGTGCAGAATTCCGCGCCAATAATTAACGTATTGTTGTCCCAGCGGGACATCTAGCCGATAAGCATGACGCACCGCTGCCACGTCGGTGGCAGCTGCGCCTTCACCCAGCATCTGCTGGATTGGATCCCCGGGAACCAGATGAATCAGCAGGAAAACAACGGAGACGACCAGCCACACCACCGGCAGCATGTAGAGTAAGCGAGAGAGAAGATAACGCAGCATCAGAAGCAGTTTCGAGAAGCAGTTTCAAGTTTCGAGTTTTAAGTTTCAAGTTGCAAGAGGAGATTCAGATTTTTCACGCCGAAGACGAAAATCTGAAAGCTCGAAACACCGGTTCAAGAAACTGGAAACTCGAAACTGGTTCTGAAAACTATCCTACCGGGCGACCGGAGTTGCGGTGGGAGCTTGCACAGGCTGCGTGGTTTGCGCGGTTTCGATCTTGACGCTTTCCACCCGCAGCCCGTCCATGCTGGCGACGGTATAGCGACGGCCGTCGTACTCAAAGCTATCCCCAACAGTGGGTATTTTCTGTAAACGCGCCAGCATAAATCCCGCGAGAGTTTCGAAGCCTTCATCGCGCGGCAAAATAATGTGATACTGCGACTCCAGGTCGCGGATGTTCGCTGAGCCGTCGAGAATCATGGAAGGAGCGCCCGGTAGAAACGACGGTCCCGTGATATCGAACTCGTCCTCGATCTCGCCCACCAGTTGCTCCAGCACATCCTCGACGGTCACCAGTCCCGCCGTCGAGCCGAATTCGTCGACGACGACAGCCAGATGACGCTTTCGCATTTTGAATTCGTACAACAAGTCGGGCAGCGGCTTGGTTTCCGGGACGAGAAGAACCTCGCGCATGATATGGCGAACCTCTAAGCCGCTGGGACGGGTGACCGGCCGTCCCGAAGCAGTGAGGTTCACGCGATAGCGCAGCCAGCGCATGAGGTCCTTGGCATAGAGCACGCCGATGATGTGCTCGGGTCCGCGCTGCGGATCGTACACCGGAATGCGCGAATGCTGCTCATCAACTACCTTTTGCAGCGCCTGCTCCAACGACAGATTTCCGGGGAGCGAGTAAATATCTGGCCTTGGCACCATGATCTCGCGCACGGTGATGTTTTCCAGGTCCAGCGCGCGCAGAATTAACTCTTCCTGCGCTGCGCCCAGCATGCCCAAGCGGCGGCTGGCTGAGACGATCAGCTTCAATTCTTCCGGCGAATGTACCCCGCCCTCGCGCAGCTGGCGCATGCCAAAGAGGCTTAGCACCGCGCGGGTGGAAGCAGTCATGAAAGCCAGGAACGGCGCCGCCAGAGTAATGAAGAAGTCCATCGGCGCAGCAACCGCGAGCGCAACTCGGTCTGTTCGTTGCAAAGCGATGGACTTGGGTACGACCTCGCCTAGAACGACGACCAGATAGGTCATCAGCGCGAAAGCCAGAACCACCGCGACACCGTGAGCGTAGAAGCGTGAGTGGGGCCAGGAACGGAATAACGGCTCCAGCATGTGGGCGATGGAAGCTTCGCCAATCCAGCCGAGTCCCAGGCTGGAGACGGTGACGCCGAACTGCACGGCGTTGAGCACCAGCTCGAGCTTCTGATGAAGCTTCTGCACCGTGCGGGCGCCGATGCGATGCGCCGCTATCATCTGTTGCAGGCGCGTCTCGCGGACGCTCACCAGGGCGTATTCCGCAGCCACGAAAAACGCGTTTGCCGCGACGAGCAAGACCACAGCTACGATGCGCAGCACAACAAAAGTGACCATTGGTATCAAATGTTAACATCGCAAAACTAAGGCAGCTCTAAGGTGCAGGGCATTAGAAACGAGCGAAGCATCATTTACTTAACTTTTCCTTTTGTTTGTAGTGATTTACCGGCCTCCGGACACCTAACCCACTGCCCTGCAGCGCAGTAAAACTACCTGCATCTTTTAGGCTGAATCCCCTATTCGCGTTTGCCCGTGCAGACGAGATACTCACTCCAGATCGATGTTCCTGATTGTCTACTGCGCCATACAGTCCTGAATAGAAAATCACCCAATTCAAAGGAGTTGTTTCTAATGCAGCGTGCATTCTTATTAGTTGCCATCACCCTGTCTCTGTCGTTGGCTGCGGTCGCGGCGGACGGCCTACCCACACCACCCCCCGGAGCAATCGTGTTTAGTAATGTGGACGACACAAGCGGTTGGAACTGGTGCAATGCTTCAAGCTGCTCGGGCGGCAGCGGGCATGGTACATACTGGATGGCGCAACACCAGCGGACCCCTTCGCGCGACGGCGCGGCTACCGAATTTTACAACTCCGGAGTATGGGAGAATGCGCTGTGGTTCAAAAAGCTAGGTGCCAACGACGGTGTACACAATTTCCTCTGGGACTTTTATTTTCAGGTGGACGACGCCTCGCTGAACAATGCGCAGGCGCTGGAGTTCGATGTCTTCCAATTCGTTCACGGCTATAACTACATGATTGGTACTGAATGCAATTATGACGGAGGAGCGGTCTGGGATACCTGGGATGAGGCCACTGGCCACTGGATTCACACGGGAATTCCTTGTCACAAGTTCAGCGCTAACACCTGGCATCACATTCAGTGGTACATGACGACCAACACGAATAACCACACCTACACGCACGTCACCTTGGTGGTCGATGGCGATGTCAAGGCGGTAAACATCACGCGTCCTGCCAAGAACCTCGGATGGTCCGACAATCTTGGAGCGCAGTTCCAAATGGATGACACGGCCGGCGGCGGTGCCTGGCACGAATGGATTGATTCAGAGAAGCTCACCGTCTGGTAATCGTAGCCTGGTCAGAAATACATCGGCAGTGCCCCGCGGTGAGTAATGCGGATCAGCACTGCCGATGTTTTAGTAAACAATGAATGCATCATTTACATCGCGGTGATCGGACCTTAGAGGCGTTGCGCCGCTCCAATTTGGCATTGGTTTCCACGTTGCACGATAGCGGCCGAATGGCTCCCGCGTTTTGTTGCAGCTAGCGAACTGTTTCGCAGCCGACCGGACTCACCCCACCTAATACCTCCCCGAATAACGCAGTAGAACTACCTGACCATATTAGGACGAACGCCCGATTCAATATTGCGGGCACGGACGGGATACTTACGCAACGTTGTGCCAGCCACTTTTGCTACCAGCGCCCTCTTCGTCGGAATAAAAATACAAAAATTTGAGGAGCAATTCTTGATGCAACGTGCACTACTCGTGTTAGCAGTCTGTTTCTCGCTCCCGCTGGCTGCCGCAGCCACCGTAAGCGTCACCGTAACCTCACCCGGCAATGGTTCTCAAGTCGGTTCTCCCTTCACTTTGACCGCGAGTGCAAGCAGTCATTATGCGATTGTTGGCTGGCATGTGTATGTCGACAGCAACGACGTCTATAGCGGCGGCGCGACGAATCACATCAGCCCCAGCATCAATGCATCGGCGGGGCGTCATCAGGTCGTAATCCGGGCGTGGGACAGCAGCGGCGCCTATGGCAGCGTCACGGAAGAGATCACCGTAACCAGCGGCGGGGGCGGTGGAGGGAACGGTTTACCTGATCCTCCTCCAGGCGCGATCGTATTCAATAACATCGACGATATGAGCGGTTGGAACTGGTGCAATGCTTCGAGCTGCTCAGGCGGCAGCGGCAACGGCACTTACTGGATGGCGCAACATCAGAACCCTCCCTCACGTGATGGTTCATCCACCGAGTTCTATAACTCCGGCGTGTGGGAAAACGGACTCTGGTTCAAGAAGCTGGGTGCCAATGACAACGTGCACAATTTCCTCTGGGACTTTTATTTCCAGGTGGACGACGCTTCGCTGAACAATGCACAGGCGCTGGAATTCGACGTCTTCCAATTTGTCCACGGCTACAACTACATGATCGGCACGGAATGCAATTACGACGGTGGCGCGGTTTGGGATACCTGGAACGAGGTTACTGGCCACTGGATCCACACTGGAATCCCGTGTCACAAATTCAGTGCCAACACGTGGCATCACATTCAGTGGTACATGACGACCAACACGAACAATCACACCTACACCTACGTCACGCTGGTGGTCGACGGAAACAGCACCCCGGTTAACATCACGCAGCCAACCAAAAATATCGGGTGGTCAGACAATCTGGGAGCGCAGTTCCAAATGGATGACACGGCTGGCGGCGGCAGTTGGCACGAGTGGATCGACTCGGAAAAGCTCACAGTCTGGTAATTGGCTCGCGTAGACGTAATGCGCAGCGCAACGGGCTTCCTTCGGGAAGCCCGTTTTCAGCAACCGATGCGCAACGAAGCGACGGTGGCCAGTATGTGGTAGAAAATCAGCGTGAGGATGACAATGCCGACGCTATCCGAGAAGGGACAACTCTTTCGCGAGCTGCACCAGCGCGACCAAGCTTTCATAATTCCGAATCCATGGGACATTGGTACGGCGCGTCTGCTGGCGCGACTTGGCTTCGAGGCGCTGGCGACGACCAGCATGGGCCACGCCTTTTCTGCCGGGCAACTGGATAATACGCTCGACCGTCACCGCATCATCAAGCACATTTCGGAAATCGCATCGGCAACTGATTTGCCGGTGAGCGCCGATCTGGAAAACGGATTCGGCGACGATCCTGAAACTGTTGCCGAAACCATCCGCCTGGCAGCCGAGGCGGGAGTTGTTGGCGGCTCGATTGAGGATGCGACCGGGCGCGGGGACCATCCGATTTACGACAAGAGACACGCCGCCGAGCGGATGCGCGCCGCCGCCGAAGCCTCGCGATCGCTGCCCTTCACTTTCACCTTGACTGGACGCGCGGAGAACTACCTGCACGGTCGTCCCGATCTCAAAGACACGATCGCGCGATTGCAGGCTTATCAGGAGGCCGGCGCGGATGTTCTCTATGCGCCGGGCCTGGCGACGAAAGACGATATTGCCGCCGTGGTCAGTTCCGTGGATCGCCCGGTGAACGTTGTGATGGGACTGCAAGGGGTGCAGCTGAGTCTAGCCGAGCTATCGGCTATGGGAGTGAAGCGCGTGAGCTTGGGAAGCACTCTGGCGCGAACGGCGTTGGGGGCATTTCTTCGCGCCGCGCAAGAAATGCGCGAGCATGGGACCTTCGAATTCGCTAACCAAGCGGCGAGCTCGCGCGAGATCAGCGCGCTGCTGCGAAGGTAGAACCCCGTGGCTGGATTAGTCAGCCTGTAATACGCCAACCATTTCTTCCGCCGCCTCGGACCTCACGGCCTTCTTCGCATTGCGCGCCTCTTCTTCCTTCGCGATTCCACGGCCGATCGCGTCGATAATGTATGGCCGGAGTTGCTGGGGTGGAATGATCTTCTGCAGCGCTCCGACTTCCAGCGCGCGATGCACGCTGTGGATGTGATCGAACTCGGTCGCCATCTCGCCGAGCTTTTCGGAGTGAACAACTTTGAACAGCTCGTTCCACTCGTTGCGCAGGCAGGTTTTCTCCGCCCCTTCGGCCTTATTCATCGCTTCCGTTAACGCCACCAGGCGAGGATCCTTGCGAGCCTGGGCCTCGACCTCGCCGGCGAAGACGACCGCTGCGGCGGGAGCGCCTCCGATAACGGAAGCATAGGTTCCCTCCAGCGCGATGATCTCCAACTGCTCATTGAGCGTATGCGAGAACACGACGTAAGCTCCGCCGTGATAACGAGATATACCGCAAAAGATCATCGGACCCTTGAAGTTAACGACGGCTCGCCCGATCTCCGCGCCGAACTCCAGTTGCAGACGCCGCATCGATTCCGGGGAGCCATCAAAGCCGGAGAGATTTGCCAGAATCACCACTGGCCGGTTATGGCTGGCGGCATTGATCGCCCGTGCCACCTTCTTGGAGGAGCGCGGGAAGAGCGTGCCCGCGGTCCAGTAGTCCGGCCCGTCGGCCGGCACAAATCCGTATCGCGGAACCGGCTTCGATTCCATGCCGATGATGCAAACCGGATAGCCCCCGATATGAGCGTCCCACACGACCGTCGTCTCCGCGTCGCGCATGCCTGCCCAGCGCTCCAGATGCGCATGGTCCTGATCGCTTAGCGCGAGCATGACACTGCGAATATCGAATGGACGTTTGCGGCCGGCATTGGTTGCGTCGGAGAAGATTTCGCCGACCAATCGGAAGCCGTTCCCATCGTCGGCATGAGGATACAAGCACACATCCCGATCCGCCGGATCGGCCGTGACGGCACGACGTGGGAAGCGCTCGCCAGGCGCAACATAAGCGTGATCGTAGTGACACAACAGCATCTGGCAGGCTTCGTCGATATCGCGCGCGAAGTACTGCGCCTGCCCATTGACGCCCATGATGCGGTCGTATCCGCCGATACCCTGGTTGTCTTCGGCGGAGACGCTGCCGGAAAAGTCCAGCGCCCGTTTTCCGGTGAGCACCATCGCGCCTCTGGGAGTCATGATGAGAATCCCGCGAGTATGCATGAGCATAGTCGCTTCGGCATTCCAATACGGCTGCGCGCCCACGTTGATGCCGTTGACGATGAGATTGATTTCCCCACCGCCCTGGGTGAACTCGATGATGCCGCGCAGCACCGCGCCGATCCAATCCATGTTTTCGACGCCGCTCTTCATCGAGATTTTCGCGCCCGCCGAAAGCGTGAACCACTCCAGCGGCACATGCAGCTCTTCCGCCAACTTCAGCCCCGCCAGAATGCGACGGCACTCCGGCTCAGCCAGCGAGCCGAGTTCCTTGCTGGGATCGCCAAAGAGGGCGACTCGTTTCATGCCCTCGGGATGCTTGTCGGTGAAATTGCGAATGACGCCGACGATAATGTTGGCCTTGTTCTCGCCACGAGGGCGGTCTACCGGGACCAGCCGGCCTTCGGCATCGAAATCGTGCTCAACGAAATCGCCCGGTGGAAAGTCAGCTCGCGTTTCATTCGGCGATGAGGTGAGCATCCGCACAATTTCGTAAGGATATAGCAGGCCGCGCTGCCGCATCTTCACCACCTTCTGGTCGTAAGCGGTCAACGGCTTCATGGGCTGCAAGCGGGTTGCCGGCCGGAAGGTAATGAGCAAGCCGGCATCGCCGGGAGCCGAGATACGCATGATGGTATCGCGCAGCTCGCCGGTTCGCGGATTCAGAATGTGAGCCCGGACGACCACCTGCTCCAGACCCAGGCCATCGGTCGAGGGCGCAAGCCGGTGCACGATCTCATTGACCTCGTCTGGCCTCAGGCTGAGCGTTGGCCACACGTAAAGAAATATGCGGTTCCAATACAAACGCTCGCGCTGGCTACGCTTCATCTGATTTTGCCGGATGGCCGCGACAGCTTCGCCAAACATGCGCTCTAGATGCGGAAGGTGGATGACCTTGTCCGACTTATCCCGAACCGGTGTCAGATCGCGCACCTCGGCCACCGCGAACAGGCGTTCATCCTTGGGATTATCATTGGCCACGGCGTGCAGGAGATAAACGTCTTCCACCGACGGCAGACGCTGGATCTTGAAGTTCTTCAAACGCCACAGGTGCAGGCGTTCGCCAATCATGGGATGAACTCCACGGTAGAGCGTCACCTCTTCGTATCCGCCCTCCGCAGGTTCGAACGTAAAGTGCTGCAAACCGCCGACGCCCGGTTCAGGTCCGGCGCCGGCGACGGATGCGCTGACACGGCGTATCGCACGCGGAAATTTCCCTGCGTCGATAACAGACTTGATTTCACGTTGCGTCTGCTCGGCCTCGGGCAGAGAATCCTGCTTCCCGGTAAATAAGTCGAGAACGACTTCGTCCTCAGACGGCACTTCGGACAAGTAGGGAAGTAGAGCGCGCAGGGTGTCGCCGAGGCGCTCATATTCCGAGTAGGCGACGAAAACGTGGATGTGTTTGCCTTCGTCATCGTACTCGGCTTTCGCGAAGCAGTATGCGTTAATCGATAGCGGACGGAAGTTGCTAATCCGCTTCATGTAGTAGCGCGATGTGACTACGTGCAGCATGGTCTGGCGCAGCAGTGGCGCTGCGGTGGCAAACCTGGCCGACAGCAAGCTGGCAAGCGGCTGCGGACATTCGATAAGAGCACGAACGCGCTCATACGCATCGGGCGCGTCGGGATGCGCTGCGAGGTGGTCCAGATGTTCAACCATGGACGCATAGACGCGCCGACGCGCGCGCTCGAACGCCGGCTGATCGAAGCAGCGGTAACGCAGGTCGTGCGCCACATCGTTGATGGCAGGGAAGAGCTCGCGCGTGATCGAGATCATGCGGTCGAGCAGGGTGCGGAAGGATTCGTCGGGACGCTCTGTGTTTGCGGTTAGCCCCGCCAGCCGGTGTTGCAGCAAGGAGAGAATCGGAGCTGCCTGTTGCTCCGCTTTCTGATGCGACTTGTAGATCCAGAGCAGAGCTTCTTCCAACTCCGGCGTCCGATCGAGCGAGGTGATGCCGTAGTGGGCCAACGCCCGCTGCAGCGCTTTGACGAACTCGGGCGCAAGCCCATCGCCTTGCACATCGAGGACTCGCAAATAGGCGAACAGATAAGCCTCGGTACTCGGCTTTTCCGCCCCTGTTTGGTGACCTGCCTTCGGCTTTCTGCGAAACAGCGACCACAGGTCGACGAAGATGTTCAGGAGCTCGTTTTCCTGGGCGCGGCTCTCCTCGCTTTCCACGCAGGTTTCGAGCAGCTGCTTGCGCTCGGCCAGCAGGCGTGAAGCACGCTCAGGCGGTACGTCGAAGCCCAGCATCAAGTGACGAAGTTCTTCCAGATTCTGCTGCCGGCGTGCTTCGTCCGATTTCGGTTGTGCACTTGCGGTGGCTGAGGTAGCGAACGTCACGCGGTCGGCCGACTCGGCCCTCTCTCCTGTCGCAGGGTCGATTTGCAACAGCGGATCGCCCGTCGAGACTTGAACGTTGGGGATCGCCATGACCTGGCGAATCTTGCCGGAGAATGGCGCGACCACCTGGGTCTCCATCTTCATCGCTTCGATGACCGCGATGCGATCGCCGGCCGCAACCGTATCGCCAGCTTCGACCGCAATCGATACCACGACCGCCGGAGCCGGAGAGCGCACGATTCCACCATCGTCGCGATCGACGCGATGCGATGCGCCGTTCAGTTCAATGCGAAAGCTCGAACCCTGTTCGACCGAGACCACGTGAAAGCGCTGACCGAATACAGTCAGCCAGGATTCGAAGCGGCCAATCGGTTCGACGCGCGCCTCGATACGCGCGCCGTCCACCTCAATGCGATACTGCCGCATTTCCGTACGCCAGACCTTCATCGCGTACGCGTTGCCGTAACAGCGCAACTCGACGCTGTGGCCGATCTCGCTGTGCACCTGCGGCCGGCCCCGCACCGCGGAAGCGTAGAACTGTGATTTCTCCACGCGAAATTCAGCCTCATAGGCTTCGATGGCCGCCTGCACCAGCGCAACATCAACGTATTTGCGCGAGAGATGTTGTCCGCCCGCCGCCAGGCGGTCCAGCCAGCCGATATCGAATTTGCCCCGCTGCACTTCCTCGTGCTGGAGGAGATTGAGCAGGAACGCGCGGTTGCTGGCGCCGCCGCGAATGACAACCACGCTCTCATGCAAAACTCGCTGCAGCCGGGAGAGAGCTTCCTCGCGGTTGCGTCCCACGGCCATCACCTTGGCTATCATTGAATCGAACTCGGCAGGGATGACATCGCCTTCCTCGACGCCGGTATCGATCCGCACTCCCGGTCCGGTCAACATGTGAAAACGCTGTAGTGCACCGGGCGATGGAGCAAACTCGCTCGCCGGATCCTCGGCATTCAAGCGCACTTCGATGGCATGCCCTCGAGTGGGCGGTGCGTCCCCTTCCAGCCGGCCGCCGCGGGCAATGTGAATTTGCAGCTTCACCAGATCGAGTCCGGTGGTGCACTCAGTTACGCCGTGCTCCACTTGCAGGCGCGTATTCATTTCCATGAAGACAAAACTCTTGCTCTTCGGCTCGTACAGGAACTCGACCGTGCCGGCGTTGTGATATCCGGCGGCCTGGCTCAAGCGGATTGCGGCCTGGCGCAAGTCTTTGTCGCGCTCGCGCGACAGCGCCGGTGAAGGCGCTTCCTCCATGATCTTCTGGTGGCGGCGTTGAATGGTGCAGTCGCGAACTCCGGCTGCCCACGTCGCTCCATACTGGTCTGCGATGATCTGGACCTCGACATGCCGCGCGCCAGTGACGATCTTCTCCAGAAAGACCGTGGGATCGCCGAAAGCTTTGAAGGCCTCGGCACGCGCGCTCAGGAAGGCCTTTTCCAGATCGGCAACCGACTGCACGCGGCGAATCCCGTGTCCTCCGCCGCCGGCAGTAGCCTTGATGAAGAGCGGATATCCCAGCCGCTCGGCATGACGGGCAGCGTCGATCGAGGTCTCGACCGGTCCGCCGCTCCAGTCGGCAATGGGTATTTCTGCCCGCTCGGCGAGACGCTTGGACGATATCTTGTCACCCAGTCGCCGCATCACGTCGCCATCCGGACCGATGAAGACAATACCTAGATCGCGGCACAAATCGGCGAATTGTGCATGCTCGGCAACAAAACCCCATCCCACCCAAACCGCCTCGGCACGCGCTTTCTTCAGAGCCCGCTCCAGATGCCCGTAATCGACATAACAGCTCTTCAGGTGATGGGTATCAGGATCGACGATCTGCGGTGCGCCGAGAGAAACGGCTTCGTCCGCCTGACGAACGAACATCGCATGGCGATCGGGATCGGTGTAGAGCGCGATGGTGCAGAGCGCCGTGCCGTGCTCATTATTAAATTCGCGTGCCGCATGGATGAAGCGCGTCGCGGCTTCACCGCGGTTGACGATAGCGACTCGCTGAAACTCGTTTGGCATAAGTCACCTATTCAACAACGGTCACGGCCAGTAGGTTGGTTCAGGACACTGCAACAGCCTCATTCGAGACGACAGTCTGCAGCGCCTGCAAGGACTCGGGATCGACGCCGCCAGCTACCGCAACCGTGCGATAGCCATTGAGGCGCAGATAGCGGCATCCCTTGGCGTCAACCACTTCCGCATCGAAGTTACCCTGCTCCGGATGAGGCGTGACGATGGCGTACAGGTGGCCTTCCGCTAGCTGTGGCGCGCGCAGCGAGGAAACCTGCTGAACCTGTTGCGGCAAGCCCATGCTGCTTTGCTTGCCCAGTTGCCAAAGTCCCGCGGTCTGGAAGCACAGCTCGATAAGCCGAGGCGACATCAGCGTCGGCCGGTCAGAAGGCTGATGATTCGCTGGGAGCGGACTGGCGAGTTCGCCGATCATGCGCTCCCCGTCCGACCAAGCGCGCTCGATTACCCGGTAAGCGGGACCGTGGAAGTAAATGCGGTAAATGTGCGCGGCATCGACAATCGCGTCGGCGGTCAGTCGCGGCAACGAACCGGTCGCCGCTTGCACCGCTTGCTGGCTCACACGCACACGTGCCGTGAAGTGGAGTGTTTCCTGCGGCTGAGTTTGGCCGGCCAACATTCTCCGCCCGATCAGACGGCAATCTGCCAAAAGTTTGTCGTTCTGCGGACGGATAACAGCATTGATGATTACGGTGCGCGGCTCGTCCTTGTAGAACTTGAACGGCGCCAGGAAATTCACTTCTTCAATCGCTTCGATGTGCCATCCGGGATGGACGCACAGTGCGGCCTCGGCGAACGCCTCGATGCCCATGACGCCCGGCAGCACCGGCGTGCCGTCGATGCGATGGTCAAAGAGGAACGGCTGCACCTTGGGATCAAGCGTGGTCTCCATGGTGAGGCCGCTATAGATGCCCATGCCGGTGATCTTGCCGAGCATCGGCCCTTGCGCCACCAGTTGCTGATGGGACGTATCCAGTCCTCCAGTTGGATCCCACTCATCGAGCAGGACGCCGAGGCGCGTGCCGATGACAAGCTCGCCGCGCGTACCGCCTGTCGTCAGCTCGCGACGAACCAGAGGGATGCCGGCTTCGGGAGGCAACATGTCGATGCCCGCCAGCTCCATCATCTTGGGAATGGAGCCACGCGTAGCCATGCCGATTCCGCCCCATGCCGTCCAGTCGATGACAATGCCGCGCGTCTGCGGCCGCGTCGAGCGGAAGCTCGAGCTGTACTTGCAGAGCAGATCGTTGGCGGCGCTGTAATCGGTCTGTCCGGCATTGCCGAAGCGTCCGGCAACAGAGCTGAACGCAACCGTCGCGCCGAGCGGCATGTCGCCGATGGCGTGCAGCAGGTTGAACCAGCCATCCGCCTTGACGTCAAAGACCAGATCGAATTCGCGCTGATCTTTGTCGGGCAGGAAGTGACTGCGCTCCAGACCGGCAGCGTGCAGCAGCACGTCGATGCGACCGCTCTTCTGCCGCACCCGCTCGATGACTTTGGTCACGCCACTCGCGTCCGCCAGATTCACGCTGAAGTAGTGCGCCGTGCCTCCAGCCGTCCGTACGGCGTTGATCGCGCTCAGTGCCGCCTGCGCCCGCTCGAGCGCTCCCAATTCTTTTTCCACTAGCGCGGGAGTGGCTCGCTCGCCGCGTGCTTGAATACGCGCAAACAACTCGCGCTTCAGATTCTCTTTGTCGTTGACGAAACGCGCGAGATCGGGATTGCCCGCGTCAGGCTCAGGCACAAGATCAAGCAGGTAGAAGGTGCCACCGGAGGCCGCGGCCAAATCTGCGGTGATGGCCGAGACGATGCTTCCTGCTGCACCGCTGATAACAAACACGCTGTTCTGGGTCAGGGTGAGACCGGGCTGGCCGTCGTTCGCCGGTTGCGCCTGAAGGCCGACAGTCCAGCGCAGCCCGTTCTTGTAGCCGATTTCGACGGCGCCATTGTCGCGCAGTGTTTCTTCAAAGAGGAGGTTTGCAATTTCTGCGGGGTCGCAGCCTTCTTCGAAATCGACTGCTTTGACGAGAGCTTCGGGACGTTCGCGCTTGTAGGTTTTGGTAAAGCCGGTGACAGCTCCGCCCATCGGCGCGACGGCTCCGGCATCGTCGTAACCATGTTGTCCGCCGAGCCGAGTTGCCGATACCAGGAAGCTCCCCGGTTGCGCGACCTGCTCGAAGAGAATGCGCATGGCCGTGTACAAGGACTTCACGCGGATCACCAAGGCTAAATGCCACGCCGCCAGATCGAGCCTGCTGAGCGGTCCTTCGTTGTCCAGTGCGGGCAGCCAGTAAATACCTTTGATCGGGCCAGCAGCGAGCCAGGTCTTCAATGTCCTCGTCAGCGCTTCCGAGTCCTGCGGGTTGTCGATGCGGAGGACTTCGACGCCAAGTGCCGTCAGACGTTGCGCAAGCGTGTTGCCGACTCCGCCCTGGTCGGACATGAGGACGACGCGGTCACCAGTGCTGAGCGTCACATCGGTCGGCTTCGAGATCGCCAGCGGAGGACGCAGAACGGGAACGGGTACGCGGCGCGGAATCGCGTTCGCCGCGTCAAAGCTGGCGAGAGACGGGCGCGGAGTCGTAACCGTCGGTGCTACGGCCGGTGCGACGGATGACTTCGGGTCGACGACGTTCGGCGTTGCAATTTCAGAGCTATCGGTGACGATTTGAGCCGCTCCAGGCCGCCGCTGCTGAGCAAACTGAATAACGTGCGACAGGGTAGGGAAGTCGCGCAACTTGAGGTTCTCGTCCCGTGGAATGTTGTAGGCAGCGCGTACCGCCGCGAACATCTCCGCCTGCTTGACCGTGTCGATGCCGAGATCGGCTTCCAGATCGAGATCGAGATCGAGCATCTCCGGCGGATAGCCAGTCTTCTCGGCAACGATCTCCAGCACCTTCAGCTGGATCGATTCGAGGGAGACCTCGGCCACGGGGTGTGCAGCTTCTACTATCGGTGGAGGAGTCGTAGCCACGGCGGCGACGGGAGCAGGAACTGGTTCCTTTGTTGTTTCCGCCGTCGCAGTAGCCCCTATGCCCCGCTGCGCAAACTTAATGACGTGTGCCAAGGTAGGGAAGTCGCGCAGCTTGAGGTTTTCGTCCCGGGGAATGTTGTAGGCCGCGCGTACCGCTGCGAACATCTCCGCCTGCTTGACCGTGTCGATGCCGAGATCGGCTTCCAGATCGAGATCGAGATCCAGCATCTCCGGCGGATAGCCGGTCTTCTCGGCGACGATCGCCAGCACTTTTTTCTGGATTGAATCCAGCGAGACGCCGCCTGCGGTTGCTGCTGCTTCAGTGGCCGGTACAGGAGTCGCAACTGTTTCCGCGGCTGCGACGGCCGGAGTTTGCGCAGGCGTTATGGTTGCTGTGGCCGTCGGCGCTGGCGTTGCGGCGCCGGCCAAATCTGGCCGCTTCTCGTAGACGAACCGAATCACGTGCGCCAGCGTTGGATAATCGCGCAGCTTGCGATTTTCGTCGCGCGGAATGTTGTAGATCTCGCGGATGGCGGCGAACATCTCCGCCTGCTTGACGGTGTCGACGCCGAGATCGGCTTCGAGGTCAAGATCGAGATCGAGCATCTCTTCCGGATAGCCGGTCTTCTCGACGACCAATGCCAGAACGCGCTGTTTGACATTCACGTCGCCGGCTGCGACCGCAGCCGAAGAGTGCGCTTTAGGAGCCGGAGCTGGTGTTGGCACCGTTGCGACGACAGGGGCAGGAGGCGCGGTTACTTCTGCCGCTGGTGCGTTAGTTGCGGACGGTTCGAGTTCCGCTGCTGCGGAGGTGCCGCTTGCCAGGTCAGGCCGCTTCTCGTACACGAAGCGAATTACGTGCGCCAGCGTTGGATAATCGCGCAGCTTGCGATTTTCGTCGCGCGGAATGTTGTACATCTCACGAATGGCCGCGAAGATTTCCGCCTGCTTCACGGTGTCGACGCCGAGGTCGGCTTCCAGATCCAGATCGAGGTCGAGCATGTCAGCCGGATAACCGGTCTTCTCGACCGCTAGCGCCAGGATTTGTTCCTTCACGGAACCGTTTGGTACCGGCTTTGCTGTCAGCGGAGACATAGTAGGCACGGTTTTGACTGCGACGTCCGGTTTTACCGCCGCAGCTGCCGGCACTGCTGTCGGAACTTTCGCAACGGGTTTCGTCGTTTGAACCGGCGCAACCGGGGCTGGCTTTTTTTCGACAACTATCTCAGCTGCTGGAGCTGGTTTTGCTTGAGTGGCAGGAGTCAGCGTGGTTGCGGCTGGCATTGGTACCGTAGCTGGTGTCACAACTGGTTTTGAATCGTCTACGGTCGTCGCCACTCGGGCCCACGGACCTTGATCGCGCACGCGCAAGGTCCGCTTCACCACCTCGAGCTCTACCGTGGGATATCCGGCAATGCGGCTCAGCCAACCGTTCCACGTCGTCGGATCGGCCACGCGATACGCGTATCCCAGATTGTTCGGGGTGCGACGAATTCCGTCTTTGGTTTTCACCCACCGCAGCAACATCATGCTGATCTGCGAGCCGAAGCCCGCACCCAGGTGCAGTGCGTACTCGACGGGATAAGAGCCACCCTTTGACAGGTTCAACGAACCCAGCTCGGGATCAACTTCCTTGAAGTTTGCCACCGGCGGCACCAATCCTGTCTCCAGCGCCTTGACAGCGAGGACATCTTCGATGCCGGTTGCCATGGCGTGGCCGGTGTAGCCCTTGGTGTTGGCGATCACGATCTGATCGGCGGCATCGCCGAAGACTTGGCGCAGCGCGTGAACTTCCGCTGAGGCGCTGCCGCCCCGCGCCGGAGTGTAGGTTTCGTGGGAGACGAAAACCATCTGCGGTGCTATCTGTTTCCGGCGAATGCCGCTGCGCGATTCCGCTTGCGCCACCAGGTTTTCCATCACCAGACCGATATGCTGCACATCGAGCCGCGTGCCATGGAAGGCGCTATTGGCCGTGACCGCGGTCAATACTTCGCAGATGGGCCGAATTCCGCGTTCGCGCGCGGCTTCCGCACTCTCGACCACGAGGGCCGCGGCACCCATGCCCATAATCAGTCCGTGGCGCCTGCGGTCGAAAGGAATAGCGGCTTCCTCCACCACTTCGTCAGTGGCGGCTGCACCGCTGGCCAGGAATCCGGCGCCGAACCACTCGATCATGTTGTCCGAGGTGACGTCGTCGGCCGAGATAACGATCACGCGGCGGCAGCGCCCAGCGCGGATCCAGTCTTCCGCCAGCGACACACCTTGTGCGGTGGTTGCGCAAGCGGCATTGATCTGCGTGTTGGGACCGCGAGCGCCGATGAGTTCGGCAAACTGCGAATGTCCCATCGACAAGACGCGGAGCAGGAATCGGCGGTCGAAGACATAGGGGTGTTTCTCGATCGATTCGCGCAGCTCATCGATGCGGCGCGCGACCTCCTGCCCCAGACCGGAATGGCCGTTGGCAGTCTGTGCGCTCCATTTCTCCAGCATGGCAAGTTCGTCGCGGCGGGCGCGGTCGGCGTAGCAGCCGCCCATGATTTCGGCATAGGAGTCGTAGCCCGGGAATGCCGAGCCGAAGATCACGCCGGTGTCATCGCGCATAGCGTCGGGCAATCCCCAACGCTCCGGTAGCTGGGTACCTTTAGTGGTCGTCTTATAGCGCATGACCAGCGGGATACCGGCGTCGCGCAGCGCGTCGATTCCGGCGGCAATCGCCAAGCGGGTAACCCGGTCAAAGGCGGCCAGGTGCTCGGCGGGAACGCCAAATTCACTCTCCAGATCGAAAGCGCCACCGCGACCGGCGAGCTTGATGACATCCGCCACATCGGTGATGGATTCGAATGTGGGCTCGCCCTGGTCGCTCTTTACCAGGCGCCGGATGCGCTTTTCGACCATTGCCTGCCGGAACTGCGGAGGGATCGCGCTGATGAATTGATCGCCCCGTAGAATGCGCTCGATGTTGCCATCGTCGAAGATGTGCTCGGTTCCCGGCAGCCCGAGAGAGGCTCCGGTAATCGTCACCGGCTCGTGGGCTGGTTCGGGTTTTTCGCCGCGATAGATCTCCCAGCCACGATCCAATACATCGGCGAAAAGCCGTCCGAGCTCGATATAACGATCACCGTTAGATGACACAGTCGAAGCGACGGCCGGCACTTTCGCAGGTGCACTGACAATCGCCGATGCTGTCGCAGAAGGCGCTTGAACCGCCGTTGCTGGTTGAACTGCAACCGACGTAACGCTGGTTGGTGTTTCGGTTGCGACTGCTTTCCGGGCATCCACCTGCGGGGCAACGGTGGATACCGAGGCCTTGCTTGCCGGGCTCTCGGGGGAAATTCCGGCAACCCCGCGGCCTAACCCTGCTGCATACATTCCACACAGCGCTTGATTGAACGCCGTCAAATCCTCCAGCTTGGGATGGTTGGTGAACAGCGAGAACACTGCCGGGTCGCTACCGAGTACGTCTTCGGCAAACCCCTGCAACGCTTTCTTTCGGGCCGACCTCGACGAATACGCGCGCCCCAGCGTCGTACAGCGTGCGGAGTCCCTTGACGAACTGCACGGGCGACGCGACCTGCTTCGCAAGCGTATCGACGATCCGTTGCCCAGCATCGGCGCCCATAGAATAGAACTCGCCATTGACGTTGGAGATGATTGGAATCCGCGGCGCCTGCATACGCAGGCGGGACAGCATTTGGCGCAACGGCTCACTTGCCGGCGCAACGATCGACGTGTGGAACGCGTGGCTGACCGGCAGCTCCACGACGTTGTAGCCAGCCTGCAGGAAAATCTGCATTGCCTGATCAAGGGCCTGACTGCCGCCGCCGATCACGGACTGGCTGTTGCTGTTAACGTTGGCGATGACCACGTAGCCGCTGACGCTCTTAAGAATGCGCTCCACTTCGGCAATGGGCGCGAACACAGCTGCCATCTTGCCGTTGTCGGCCATCGAAACCTTCGTCATCTCGCGGCCACGCGCGCTGACCGCTTCCAGCGCATCTTCGAAGGGCAATGCCTCCGAGGCAACTAGCGCACCGTATTCGCCCACGCTATGCCCCATGGCCATGTCCGGCTGGATGCCGTAGGCGGCGAGCAGCCGGGTGGTTGCGATGTCGGTTGCAATCACCGCCGGTTGGGTGATGGCGGTCTGACGCAAATCCTCTTCCGCTTTCGCCACGGCATCGGGATTCGATGGATCGGCGAAGATAAGCTCGCTGAGCGGCTTACCCAGCAGTGGCGTCATCGTCCGGTCAGCCTCGGCAAAAGTCTCGGCGACCAGCGGTTCTTTCTCGCGCATTACCCGCAGCATGTTGGCGTACTGCGATCCCTGACCCGTGTAGAGGAACGCGACCTTGGGAGCCGGACCATGTCCGCGGAAAATTCCCTGCGCGCGAATCGCCTTCCAGAATGTGGCTTGGTTCGCCTGGAATGCTTTGAGCGCGATGCCGCATTTCCCGGCGAGATCAGCTGCGTCGGCGTAGTCGATCGCCAGACGCTCCGAAGCTTTCAGATCGGACTCGGCCGGGGCCGATGGCGCAGGTGCGTTACCCTCTAGCGCAGCTTTCTGGATCACGCGCAGACGCTCAAGCAATGCAGCATCGGTGCCAGCTCCGATCACCAACGCTCCGCGTAACGGCGCTTTGCAGCGAACCTCAGCGGGAGCAGCAGATAAGATCGTGCTGGCCTCGACCGGCACAGCATTCGTCACCGCGGGCGGCGTTGCCGGAATGGCGACTGCATGCTTGCCGTTTCCGTTCAGCCTTCCGGGAATGTATTCTTCCAGCACCGCATGAAAGTTGGTGCCGCCGAAACCAAAGGCGCTCAAGCCAGCGCGACGGACTGCGTCCGACGGAACTGTCCATGGTCTCAGCTCGGTATTGACGTAGAGCGGAGAGTGGGCAAAGTCGATATCCGGACTGGGCTTGTCGCAGTGCAGACTGGGCGGCAACACCTTGTCGTGAAGCGCCAAGACAGTCTTCAGCAATCCCGCCGCACCGGCTGCGCCTTTCAGATGGCCGAAGTTCGATTTCACCGATCCTAGAGCGATGGAGCCGGTCGGCAGTTGAAGATTGCCGAGCACATCAACGAGGCTTTGCGCTTCGACCACATCGCCCACTCGTGTCGATGTGCCATGGCCTTCAAATAAGGTCGCGGTAGCAGGAGACAAACCGGCATTGTCCCAGCCGCGCTGAATACACAATCTCTGTCCGAGAGGATTGGGCGCAGTAATGCCTTTGCCCTTACCGTCGCTGGATGCGCCCATGCCGCGCAGCACGGCGTAAATTTTGTCGCCATCGCGCTCGGCATCGGCCAGGCGCTTCATGAGGAACATCGCGCCGCCCTCGCCCATCACAAAGCCGTCAGCTCCCTGCGCGTAAGGACGCGTGCCCGTGGCCGACAGTGCACCGATCTTGCAGAACTTCACAAAGGTCGGAGCGCCCATGTTGCGGTCGATACCGCCAGTGACGACAACGTCGTAGTGGTTCTGAATGAGACCTTCCACTGCCGAGCTGATCGCCGCCATCGCCGAGGCGCACGCCGCGTCACACACATAGTTAGGGCCGTGAAAGTTGAAGATGTTCGCGATGCGGCCGGCAATGCAATTCGCCAGTTCGCCGGGCATGCTGTCTTCGGTAATCTCGGGCAGCAGATGATTCATCCGCTCGTGCAGTTCGCAAGTGATGTTATGCTGCACCTCCGCCGGCAACGCGGCGAAGCCGGCGCTCCCGGCCAATTCGTGCGCATACTCGGGAAAGAAGACGCGCAGCGAAGTGCGGTAATGTCTTTCCCCGGCCATGGCGTTGCCCAGGATCACGGCAGTGCGATCCAAATCCAGCGGGCGCTTGGGATAACCGAAATCTTCCAGAGCTTCGCGGGTGCAGGCGATCGCCCATTTCTGGGCGGGATCCATGGCATCAACCACGCGAGGCGGGACAGGGATGCGCCACTTCATCGGCTCCCATACGAACTCCCGCACCCAGCCGCCGATCTTCGAATAAGTCTTATCGGGGGCGGTCGGGTCGGAATCGTAGTAAAACTCGGCGTTCCAACGGTCGGACGTAACCTCGGTGACGCTGTAGCGGCCGGTCTTCACGTTCTCCCAAAATGCGGGGACATTAGGTGCGTCGGGGAGGACGGCTCCCACCCCTACAATCGCAATCGCGCGATGAGCAGTGTTTTCCATGGCTGGCACTTCCTTCGTGATCGTCCCGTTACCGGGCAAAGATTGGCTATCGGGCGTCGCAGACGAAGCAGGCAAGCAGACGGTGGGACTCTGATTTAGTCCCCCTGACAGGGCGCGGTCCGCTCTCAAATGGGGGCGGAAACTGGGAGCACCCGAGAGCACTTCTACTGTGACAGGGAGGTGGAAAACTTGTCAGTGATATAGCGTCATTTGTTGTGTGATGAGAGGCACGTCCGTGGGTGACAAGCGTCGGAGTGTGGCGCGGGAGTGAATCGCGGCTGAGGGAAGCTCGACCGTTTCTCGCGCCATGATGTATCGCGTAACACACAAAGTATGTGTAGGAACATATAATTTACGTGGTTGAACATGTAAAATCATGGCATTTGTGGCTGCGACCTGGAACAGAACAGGCACCCGGCCTGCCACAGTAACCCGGATGCCTGTCTGCATGTCCTAATTGCTTTTTGCTACGCCAGCACGGCTTGTGGCTTTTCCTTCTTGACGCGGTTGTAGAGAACGTCAGCGACGTAATCCATGTCCGCAACCAAGCCGGCCTGCGCACGATGGATCGCCGACAACGAGAGCGCCGCCTCGAACAACGGCATCTCTTCGTCACCAATACCTCCCGCGCCTCCGACCCAGCGCAAGCCTTCCTCTGCGACCTTCATCGCCGCCTCGCGCGCAAAGATCCGGCTGATCGCCGCGAGCGCCGTGGCGTCGAAGCGATCGTTGGCCTTCTCGTTGAGTTTGCCATCCGCCATCCGTGCCGCGCGCTTCGCCAGCGTAGCAGCGCATTCCGCATAGGCGATCCACTCGCCGATCCGGAACAGAATGTGCTGGAAGCGGGTAAGCCGGTTGACGCGCCCTTTCTCCATCACCTCGGCCAATGCGTGCAGTGCGAGCGCGGCGACATCGGCGCCGACGTTGGGATGAGCCGCGTGTAGAGCCTCGGCCTCATGTGCGCGCTCGTGATAATGCTGCCCTCGCGTTTTCAGGTGGAGTTGCCAGCGGTCGCGGCTGATCGTCATCTCCATGATCTCGGAGGTGCCTTCATAGATCCGGGTGATGCGAACGTCCCGGCTGATCTTCTCCACCATGTATTCGTGCGTGTAACCGTAGCCGCCCAGCGCCTGGATGCTGGCATCGGCCGCGGCATCTCCCGCTTCGGTGGACATGTACTTGGCGATTGCGCCTTCGGTGTTCAGACTGCCTTCTTTGCCGGCGTCGATGCGCTCCGCCGTTTCCTCGATGAAGGCGCGACCGGCTTCCAGCTTTACCACGTTAGGTACGATCAGCTTGTGAGTGTAGCCTTGCTTCTCCGATAGCGGCGTACCACCCTGGATGCGCTTGGTGGAATACGGAATGGCGCGGTCCAGCGCCGACCAGCCTGCGCCCAGCCCAAAGGCCGCGACCATCACCCGCGTGTAGCCGAAGACCATCTGGGCCTGAATGAGGCCCTGGCCTTCCACGCCGCCCACCAGCCGGTCAGCATCGACATAGACGTCGTTCAAGGCCAGCGCCGCCGTGTTGCTCAGACGAATGCCGTGCTTGTCCTCCGGCTCATCGTGCGCGAAGCCTTTGGTTCCCGCGTCCACGATGAACCAGCTTGGTCCGGCGGGAGTGTTGGCCAGAATGGTGTAATGGTCGGCGATGCCGCCGTTCGAGATCCACTGTTTGCTGCCATTGATTTTGTAGCCGACGATCTTGCCGTCTTGCTCGACGCGATCGGCGGTCGTCTTCAGCGCGCCCAGATCGCTGCCGGCATCGGGTTCGGTTGCGCCGTAGGCAAACAGGATTCCCTCGTCGGCAATCTTGCCCAGCCACTTCTTCTTTTGCTCCGGCGTGGCGCCGAAGGTGATGGGATCGCTGCCCAGGAAGGTGGCGAAGAGCGAGGTGGCGACGCCGAGATCGATGCGCGCCATCTGTTCGCAGATCAGATAGACATCGAAGGTGCTGCCGCCCATCCCGCCGTACTCTTCCGGAATGAAAAGCAGCTGGATGCCGAGTTTGTCGGGATCGCTCATGTGGCGAACGATCTCGACCGGGCATTCGTCACGTTCATCGAGCGCGATCAGTTCTTCATCCGGTAGACGCTTCTTGGCGAAATCGCGCAGCGACTTCAGACTGAGTTGCAGGGTCTTCTTGGTGATCATTACCAACCTCTCTTCGTGCTTAATCTAGGCCGTTCGGTGGTCGGGTAGAGCGGGCCTTCAGGCCCGCGTCCCGGAGCATTACTTTTTCCCGAGTCGGCTTCAGCCGACGACATACGTGCCGCCGGGCTGAAGCCCGGGCTAGGTCTTCCAACTGCGACACCGGCGCGGCGCTAGAAGCCTGCCCTGAGCCTGCCGAAGGGCGCCGCTCTACCTGATTGCGTCAGACTGATACCTTCCTCGCCTCGCGGACCTTCTCGGTCAGCTCGGGTATGAACTCCAGCATGTCGGTGACGATGCCAACCTCGGCGACCTGAAAAATCGGCGCCTTGGGGTTTTTGTTAATGGCGACGATAAACGGATTTCCTTTCAGTCCGGCCAGGTGCTGAAACGATCCGCTGATCCCGCATGCTAGATAGATCTTCGGCTTCACGGTCTGGCCGGACGAGCCGACCTGGCGCGATTTCGGCAGCCACTTGGCATCGACCACCGGACGCGAGCAGCTCACCACCGCGCCCAGCGCTTCGGCGAGCTCCTCGGCAATCGGTATGTTGTCCTTCTCGCCGATGCCGCGGCCGATGGAGACCAGCAGGGGTTCCTTGGTGATGTCGACGTCGCCGGCTTCAGGAACGATCGTGGTGAGGTAGCGTCGCTTCGCCGCAAGCATGCCGAGTTCGGCGGACTTGTCGGCGACAGTCCCCACTACCGCAGTGCCTTCGAGCGGCTTAAACGCACCGGGGCGAATATTGATCACCGCGCCCGATGCGATGTTGCAGCGCACGTGCGCGCTGACCGCTCCGCCGAATTCCTGCCGCACGACCTTGAGGTTCGTACCATCGACACCGTCAATGCCAACGACATCGGAGACGAACGCGGCGTTCAGCTTGATCGAAAGCCCAGGTCCTAGATCGATTCCGAAATGGTTATGTGGAACGAGCACGATGCTGCCTTGCGGCACGATCTTGGTTAACGCCTGGCGGACAAGCTCTGCATTGGGATAAGCGAGACTGTCGCTTGTGAGCTTCCACACTTCGGGATACGAAGCGGCGACAGCTTTGCAAACAGCATCGACTTCCGCAGCCGAGCCGGCGACAAGTGCCGTGGGAGAAGCAGCGGGATCGATCTTCTTTGCTGCGGCCAACAACTCGTCGCCGGAATCGTCCACTGCGCCGGCCTTATGTATGATGTAGGCAAAAATCCGTGCTGTCATTGCAAACCTCCCTTGGCTTTCATCAGCTCAATGAGTTTGTCCGCGATCTCTTCGTTGCTGCCTTCGAGGATTTCAGCGCCTTTGCCCAGCGCCGGAACGAAGTAGTCGTCGCGCTTTAGGTTCGCGCCGGCTTCGCCAACTGAGTTGGGGGCAACTCCGAGATCCGCAGCGCCGTAGGTCGGAATCTCCACCGAGGCAACTTGCCGAATGCCGCGCATCCCGACATAACGCGGCTCGTTAATGCCGGTCTGGATGGAGAGCACGCACGGCAGGTCGATCTCGCTCATTTCGCGATTGCCGCCCTCGATCTCGCGGCTGATCTTCAGCTTATTGTCGTCCAGCACTTCGATCGAGTTGACCAGCGAAGCGAAAGGATAATCGAGCATCGCCGCCAGCATTCCTCCGACCTGCGCGCCACCGTCCTCGGCCTGCACGCCGGTTAGAACCAGATCGAACTTGTTCTTCGCGAGGTAGCTTTTCAGCACGGTTGCGATGCCTTTACCGTCCGAGCCGGCAAAGGCATCATCGGAAAGCAGCACGGCGTGATTGGCGCCCATCGCCATCTCGCGGCGCAGTATCTCCTCGTCTTCTTCGGTACCGACAGTGGCGACAGTGACACTGCCGCCGGATTTGGCGACGATCTGCAGAGCTTCTTCCACCGCGTAGTTGTCCGGCTCGTTGATGGAATAGACCAAATCGTCGCGTTCGATGTCGTTCCCCGCACTATTCAGTTGGATCTCGTTCTCCGACGTGTCGGGTACTCTTCTGGCGCAAACCAAGATTTCCACTTCACCCTCCGAGAAAAGTTTTGAAGGGCGCGGCTTTTGGGCTTCGCTCAAGGCAAGCTTTCAGCCGTGCCGTCGCACACTCTCAAATGCTTGTCATCCCGACCGAGTCCAGCCTGTCGAGAACAGGCTGGGCGAGCGGAGGGACCTGTTGTTCTGTCGCCCAGAAGGGGCTTGCCAAAGTTAGAGAGCCTCGTTCGGCACGACTGAAGTCGTGCCCTGATACAAAGCGCCTCGTCCAAACGGCTGCGTCTGCGACATTGCCTTACACATGCACCTCGTGCAGTGTCGCGGCATACTGAATCGGTTGCTCCACCGGCTTGCGCACCAGTTGCTGATCGACCAGTTCCGCCAGATCGATCGCGGTCACCTTTCCTTCGAAGCCGGCAACCTTGATTGCATCTTCAATATTGACCATGCAAAATGGGCAGGCCGTGACGATGACGTTGGCTCCGGCTTCGGCGGCCATTCGCACTCGCTGCACTCCGATCCGTTCCTCTTCTGTCGGCTCATAGAACAACATCAGGCCGCCGCCCCCGCAGCAAAAGGAGCGATCGCGGCATCGACTCATCTCCACGCGCTTCAATCCCGGAATCGCATCCAGCACGTCGCGCGGGTCGTCATAGACCTGGTTGTGCCGTCCGAGGTAGCAGGGATCGTGATAGGTGTAGACATTGTTTCCGTCTTCGACCGGGTTGAGCCGCAGCTTGCCCGCTTTCACCTCCCGCGCGATCACCTGGCTGATGTGCTCCACCGGCGGAATGTCTTTGTAGTCGTGCTTCAGCGCATTGAACGCGTGCGGATCGGCCGTCACGATGCGCTTCACGCCTGACTCCTTGATCGCGTCGCTATTGTGATCACGCAGCGCCATATACAGCATCTCTTCGCCGAAGCGCCGCACGTCATGGCCGCTGTCTTTCTCCGCCGCGCCAAGGATCGCGAAGTCTTCGCCGGCGCTGCTCAAAATGCGTGCGGTCGCTCGGCCGATTGCCTGGATGCGATCGTCATATGAGGTAATGCTGTCGACGAAATATAGCGTCTCAGCCGTGCCGTTTCGGTTGGCGGTCTTGACCTCATCGACGAGTTGTTTATCCTTCGCCCAATCGGCGCGTTTCTTTTCCATCTTGCCGTACGGATTACCGCGGCTTTCAAGAGCCTTCAGGGCTTTCTGGACGGACTTCGGCACATTGCCGTCATCGACCATGCCGCGCCGCAGGTCAACGATCTTGTCGATGTACTCGATTAGCAGGGGGCATTCTTCTTCGCAGGCGCCGCAGGTCGTGCAAGACCAGATCTCGTCTTCCGAATAAAGTCCGCCGATCAGCGCATGGCTATTGCTCGGCTTGCCGAACACAGGAAAATTTGCGAAGCAGTAGTCGCGCGCTTTGATGGTCAGAAATCTTGGCGACAACGGACGGCCTGCCGCATTCGAGGGACAGTTGTCGGAGCAGCGGCCGCAATCGGCGCAGGAGTAGAAGTCCAGCATGTGCTTCCAGGTGAAGTCTTCGAACTTCTTTACTCCGAAACTTTTCACCTGATCGAGCTGCTGGTCGCTGACGCCCCAGCGCACGGGCTTTACCGTCCCGCGATCCAGCTTGGCGAAGAACACGTTGAACAGCGACGTCTCGACGTGGAACTGAATGCCGAACGGCCGGTAACACAGGAGGAAGTAGAAAGTGAAGACGTCAAGGACGTACGCGCCGAGGTGCAGATTCCACAGCATCGCCAATGGTGCGGAGGCGAACACATCTTTCAGCAACCATGCCAGAGACAGTACCGGCAGAAATTCGGGAGCCATGCCGCGCTGCATCTGGATCGCCGTTCGGCTCGCCTCGAAGAGGCTCTCGGAGAACATCAGAATCGCAATCAGAGCTAATAAGAAGATGGCATCGACGGGATGGCCCTTAACCCCGAACTTCGGGGGGACTGCATAACGTGCCGGCTGGTAGAAAATGCGTCGCGCCGCGGCCGCGAACATGGCCAGAAAGACCAGGGTCGAGGCGTAATCGGCGACGACATCGTAGGCGCGGCCGATTGTGCCCGGCTCGGCAAAGTCAGCCGACAATCCAAAACTAAGAAGATAAAACGCGCGCGTGGCCAGAATGATAAACCCGGCGAACATACAGAGATGCAGCGTGCCCGCGATCCGGTAGCGCGGATGCTTCCATTGGCCGAACCAGTATTTCAGCAGCCTCTGCGCGCGAAGCCACGGCCGGTCCAGACGAAAATCACGCTCCGCTCGAATGAGTGGTGCAACACGCTTTGCGACGATGTAGAAAAAGCAGGCCAGCCCCAGAAGCTGAAGAACAGTTACCACGTAGAGCACCGAATGCGCGGCGGGAGCGGAAGCAAAATCGATCATAACGCTGAATCTCCGCTGAGCGAGCAATCTTGCATTTGCGCAGAGTTCCTGCCGTTGGCTTCAACACGCGAGTGCTGGCGGAGACGATCGCCTCAACACCGGTTGAAGTCACAGCCTGCGGTTCTGGAAGCGGCGACCTGGCGCAGCCGAATGGATTCCTCCTGGCTGCTTACTATGCATTGTGCTTAGCTGCGCGACCGCTGGTCAGTGAGAGTAGTCGCGCTCACATGTGAGAGCGGTCACATGCACCTGTGTTTACGGCGTCGATTGACGTGGCCTAAGAGAGCAGATCTGGTGTTAGGGAATGGGTCAGGTAGGTTCGACGAACGACGAGAAAAAATCCGCGCCGCGGCAAAACCGCTGTATAATCCCGCAAGCTCCGACCAAAGTAAAGGGCGACCTTAATCGCTTGTCCCTCGTTCGGCCTTCTGAACAGGTGTTCGACCAGCGATTTTGGGTACCCTCCCGCAGTTCGGCCCCTTCGGAAAAATCGATTCTGGCGCCTCAGTAGCGCCACGCAGCAGAGGAGGATGCATGAGATCTTCGAGCAGAATACTTTTCAGTCAAGCTGTGCTCACCTTGGTAGCTGTATGCGCCACACAAGCGCTCGCGCAGGAAGCGCCACAAAACCATTATCCGCCAAATCCCGGCATATTTCAGGGATTGACGGCACCCCTCTCTCCTACCGCACGGCTCTGGGCCTCTGACGAAGGCAAGAAGCTCCTGCTGCATTCGCCGAGCCCGATAGCTCCCGCTCTGCTCAAGTGGTTTCACCCCGATGCGGTGGGCCAGTACCCGCAGGAACCATTACACCAGCAGGGGCCTCGCGCCACCTCGGTGCGCCCGGGCCTCACCGTCACAGGATGCGGCACTGCTTCCGGTACGGTTATGAACCTCGAGCCTCCCACAAACGCGGTAGGACAATATGGCCCGATGGTCGACTTCCTCTTGAGCCAGCTTGGTTCCGGCAAGGATTTGGTAGCAGAGTATGGGTTGGACGTGCGTGGATTGCAGGGTACCTTTGACTCCTCGTCGGCAATGTACGTCCACCGTGATCCTACCGTGGACTGTTATGGAGGAACTGATTTTGAAATGGGCAACCCTCCCATCACCGATCCATTCGACCATACCGAGTTAATGTACGGTTCAGGAAATGGGCGTCTATTGGCGGATCCCGGTACCTCCACACGAGCTCCTCAGTTTATTCTCTCCGATGCCCGCTTCGATAGCCTGACCTCGGGCATTGGTCTGCGACGGATACCCGCGAGCAACCTGCAGTCCACAACAACCTGCCCAGCGGGTACATTGACCCAAAGCCAGGAGGCGACCTGCGCCGGTTCCAATGCCATCATCGTCGATGCCAGTGAGGACAATTTGGCAGATGCGCCGGCTATCGCGCAGGATCCTCGTACCACCGGAACTGGTGCGGGGGATATCTATCTGGTTTCTGTGTCGGTCCGACGGCTTCGCTCGGTCATTTTGATTACTGCGTGCAAAGCGGCCTTCGCCAGCGCTTCCGACTGTTCTTCGCCAGTGATTTTGAATGGTAGCGAGAGTGCCGGATTGCCTAGTGTCGCCGTCGTAGGCGGAGGCCCCAACGCCGGTGCGATTGCTATTTCGTTCGTCAATGACACTGATACTGCTTTCTTTGTGGCTTGCACGCCGGCGGGGGCACCGTCTGCTCCCGTCTGCGGAAACTCCAGCACGATCTACACGGACGATAACATTTACTTTACCCTCACGGACAACCCAAATCTCGAGCTGACTACCTGGCCGCAAATTGCAGCCCGCACCGATACTGGTGGACAGAGCCTGTTCCTTGTCTGGTCGGACTGTAAAGTGGCGTTCTCTGATACCGATGGATGCCCGCAATCCCAGATTGTGATGGCAACGGCAACCAGTGTTAGCAGTCCGACATGGACGTTCCGGCATATCACTGGCGCGACAGGCCATCATCTCCTGCCGTCCGTGGCCTATGATTCAGGACAGGACATAGTCACCGTCGGCTATTACTCTACTGGATCAAACCTCTACAAGAACAACGTACTGATGGCAATTAATCAGTTCGCCCCAGGTTCCTTCTCTCCGGAAAGCACGACGTACCTCACCACCAGCTACGACTCAGTACAGGGCGACGGTTCGCTTTACAGTTTTGAATATCAGCTCGGAGATTTCGTCGGCTTGTCGGCGCACGGCGGCTCAGCTGCCGGCAGCAGTCGTCTGTATGTGGGTTTCACCAACAACGCCCGCCAGGGCACCTATGGAGGCATCAGTAATACGCAAGCTGATAACAACATTTCGCGCGCCACATACTAGCGGGACCGGCTGGCGTCCGACCATTGCTGGTCCGGTCTTTTCGGCAACGTCAAGTCCGGGCCAGCGCTTCATCACACAATTAGAAATCTCGCTAGAACTACGCATCCGCCGCAGCCGTAAATTTCGCTTGACCAACCTGCGCGGATTTCGTATGCTGCTTGAAAATTTCAATGCCAAGTTTGAAGTCTTGCGTGCTATTGGGAACAATATTGGCGCGGAGGCTTTAACTTCGACATTAGCTCCGACACTACACTTACAGGTGCACTTTCAACCAGACTGCTCATTTCCAGTCCATAGTCATTCTGAGTGATGGCCCTTACTAACCAGGCAATTTCCCAGTTGAGCGCAGCTTCCGTAGCCGCCGGTTACGGGGAAGAGTTGGAAGCTCGGTCGTCTGCTGTCCCCGCGGCGTCTCTTAGTTCGCTGAAGGTTGTGTTGGTTCATGACTGGCTGGTGAACATGCGGGGAGGGGAAAAGGTACTCGAACTCCTTTGCCAAAGATTTCCAGACGCGCCGATCTCGACCCTGCTTCATGTCCCTGGCTCTGTTAGCGATGTCATTGAGAAGCATCCAATCAAGACCAGTTTCTTGCAGAATCTGCCGCTTGCCAGAAGAAAGTATCGTCAATATTTGCCGCTTTTCCCATTAATCGCGGAGTTGAGCAAGGTGCGGGAGTGCGATCTCGTGATTTCGTCATCCCACGCTGTGGCCAAAGGAATGGTAAAGAAGGGAAGGGATTCGCGGCCTTTCCACATTTGCTATATCCATACGCCCATGCGATACATCTGGGACCGCTTTGACGATTACTTTGGTCCAGACAGGGTTGGCGCCTTCGCTTCTCGGTGGCTTTTTCTTCCCGTAGCTCGTATGCTTCGGACTTATGATCGACGGACCGTCGATAGGGTTGATGTCTTCATTGCGAATTCCCACTTTGTTGCTGACAGGGTGAAACGCTTGTACGGGAGGGGCGCCGAGGTTGTGGCACCCCCGGTTGACGTGTGGCGTTTTGTTAAAGCTGAGCGATTGCCGGAAGATTGGTACTTGATGGTGTCGGCTTTGGCTCCGTACAAACGCATAGACCATGCGATCCGTGCCTGCGCGACCCTTGGGCGAGAGCTTAGGATCGTCGGTTATGGTCCTGAGGAGCGCAAGCTGAAATCCTTGGCCTGTGACCTGGACGCTAAGGTAAAGTTTCTGGGTTGCGCCGATGATAGTGAACTCGTTGAATGCTATCGCCGCGCGAGAGGTCTTCTGTTCCCCGGCATCGAAGACTTCGGCATTGTTCCTGTGGAGGCGATAGCCACTGGCTGCCCCGTTATCGCTCTCCGGGAAGGAGGCATTGTTGACTCAATGACCGATAAAACTGCCGAATTCTACTCCTCGGGAACAATAGAAGGATTGCGAGATGCGATAGTTAAGTTCGAAAGCCGGACATTCTCGGAGCATGAGCTGCGTCGGCGGGCTGCCGACTTTGCGCCGGAAAAGTTCATGCGCCGTTTCGAACAGATCGTTGAAGGCGCTTTCCACCACCGGCGAGATCGGCTGCCAAGTAGTCATTGTGAAGAATAAAAATATCTCATATGCCGTTCTAAGATATCTGCACTCAGCTCCCCAACCTATCATCATATTGGCACAATTGATATGAGAAGGCTCCTGTTAGACGCTCGCTGGCTAAGTACCGGTCTGGGTACCTACACCATGAATCTGATTAGGGAGTTGAGCGAGCAAAGCGACATCCAGGCGGAGTTGCTTACCTTACCGAGGTATCGTGACTCCTTGAGCCGATATAAGCTACCGGTGAATGTGATGGATGTCCCAATCTACTCACTGAGAGAGCAGTTCCAGATTGCATGGGCTGCGAGAAGTTTTGACGTCCTGCATGTTCCCCATTACAATGCGGCGCTCCTGCACAAGGGAAGTCTTTTAGTTACGATCCACGACCTGAACCACATTTTGGATTGTACCTACCGGCGAACTATTAAGAGCTGGGCCTACGCACGGCCGATGTTGCGCTTGGTCGCGGCTCGCGCGGATCATATCTTTACAGTCTCCGAGTATTCAAAGTGTAAGATAGTAGAGCATCTGAATGTGAATTCTGAACGGGTCGATGTGGTGTACAATGCCATCGGTCCGCATATTTTTCCCGAACCTCACGAGGTTGCACTCAGCAGAGTAAACCAGGACTTCTGTTTCGAGGGCCCTTACGTGTTGTTTGTTGGAAACTTGAAACCGAGCAAAAACATAAGTGGGTTGGTGAAGGCATTCGCAGTTCTGAAGGGACGCTCTGGAGTTCCGCACCGTTTACTTGTAATCGGCGACGATGAAGTGGGGCGGCCCGAGTTGATGAATTTGGCTCGGCAGTTGGGGGTGGACCACGCTGTAGTGTCTGTGCCGCAAGTCAGCGATGAACAGATCCGATTTGCATACTCAGGTGCGGAACTCACTGTAGTGCCTTCTTTTGAAGAAGGGTTTGGATTACCGGTTGTGGAATCGATGGCGTGCGGCACGCCTGTGGCTTGTGCGCGTGCTGCATCGCTTCCCGAAGTCGCAGGACCGGCGGCAGAGTACTTTGACCCTTACGAAATAGAATCCATCGCCGGTTCTGTCCAGAATGTCTTGCTATCGTCCGATCGCTCGCGGGAACTACGAGACTTGGGCAAGGAGCGGGCGCAAATCTTCACCCGCGGGAATTGTACGCAGCGACACCTCGCCGTCTATCGAAAATTCTTGGAACTTCCTGATCTCAAGCCTCGTGAAAATCCTGTAGAGGCTCACAAGTCGGAGTGAGCTCGGCAACTCAGGGTCCTATTGTTACGCCCCTGACAAACGAGTTCTGCTTTATGTCAGTCTTGGAGATCGCATGACCATTGATAATTATATGGTCGAATTGCACCCCTTGGATGTCGCTTCCCGGGCCTGCTCCCGCGAGGGTGATCTTTTCCCGCGGACTGGTACTTCTGTCCTCGATATTTTTGAAAGCAACGTCGCGAATGCTTCCCAGCTGATTGCCTTTTCCCCAACTGGATTTCCGGATGGACAAGGAAATCAGCGCAGGGCACTGGTTTTCTGGCACACCTGCTAAGCAAGCTTGGTTGACGCGAATGTTTTCGAACTGCACATCGCTAACGTTGCCTGCACCGGAGAGAAAAACTCGCATCGTCCAGTCATGTCCTATGTCGTAGATCACATCGCTATCGGCGAAGGTTACTCGGTTAATGTCAGCCTCCACCTCTGCGCCAATGCTCATAGCATGGCCTTTTTCGTTCCACAAGACATTTCCGTGCGCGACAATACCTGTCGAGGAGCCTCCGGCTTCTAGTGACTTCACTACAATCAAGTCATCAAAGGTCCTGATATAACAATTCTGGACCGTAACATCCTTGCTGCTCACGATGTCGACGCCATCGGAATTCAAGCGGTATGCAATCAATTTCAGGTTGTTGACGATAACTCCCTCAGAATTTCGGATGGGCATGTTCCAATGCGTTGAATTGATCAGAATAATTCCATCCATACTAATGCTCTGCCCCGTTATCTGAAATAAGCCCTTGTCCTGTGAAACCATGCCGCCATCAACTATGCCTCGCCCGCGAACCTTGATGTTCGTGCCGTTGAGCTTAATTGCCGGCTCATACACGACTACATTTGCGTGTGACGTAGCCTTACTCGGCTCATTGGAAGCAACCGTGGTTCTGACAATAGCGCCACCCGCAATATAGAGGGTCTTCCCACTTCCTACAACGAGGTTGTCAACCTGGTGGACCCCAGGCCCAAAATAAATGACATTGGGGTCATTAGGGGATGGCATATCGGTTTCGATCGGATTGGCAAAGATCTGCAATGCAGTGACGATCTGATGGTTGACTTCCAGAACAAAATTGTGAGGCTCGCTGATCGAGAAGTGCGCCGTCTTGCCATCAGTCGTTACCCGCGAACCGGCAGTCGCTGGCAACAACCTGGCAGCGGTAATCGGATCTTTGTAGGTAACAGTGATGTCGACCGTGCCCTGCATGTCGAAATAGGCAAATGCCGATTCATCAAAAATCTCGCCGGCGGAGTTTTTCCCATAGTCCATCGCCTCCATACGTCGCTCTCCATCCCCGGGGGCGACGCGGACTTTGTAGACAGGAACAGAGCGACCCTCAACCCTCATGGTGTACATCGCAGAAATCATATCGGCGGAAGGGGCCGGGTAGACCGTGATGTTTGCAGCGCCTGCAAAAACGATTGACCCGAAGACGAATATGGTAGTGCTGACAGATAGTAAGAGATTGCTCCGCAAGCTCATGGCTCCTCCCAAGCATTTCGATGGACTGTTATCCCTTGGTAGCTACTGCAAACAAGTTATTGTTTAAATTTACGGTCTGCTGAGTCAAAGCGCCTGTAAGCTTTGCGAGCAGATACCACGAATTCTTTGCTGACCGCAGAAGCCGGCTACGGCTACCAGATACACTTTGAATAGGCCGGAGATGGGTAAAGGTCAAACTTTTGAAGTTCGAGCGGGATAGTACCAGGCGCAGGGACTTCGGCGTGTAAAGATTAACATGGTCCTTGGCTTCGAGGTAGTGTGTCCCTTCACGCATTCCAACCAGCCTTGCCTTTACCGAAGCCTTGGCTACCTGAACTGTGGCATGCGGCGTCGCGATAAACAACATGCCATCTGGTTTTAGAATGCGATAAAAGTACGCGAGTAAAAGGTCAGGATTAGGGATGTGCTCGAGCACATCCCACAAGGTTATCAAGTCGAAGTATTCGGCAGCGAAGCCCGACTCCTCGACCGCTCCGACCGCCATTCTGCCTTTCAAGCCGAGGTTGGTTATGGCGTAGTCGACGGCGGGTGCGCTGATCTCATATCCTAGAACATTCCAGCCTGGATAGCCGAGAGCAAAGCGTACGAAATACCCCAGGCCGGCGCCGACATCCAGAAGATTACCGCTTTTGCCCTGCAGGAATTTACTGCCAAACTCTTCGAACATGAGCCGGTGACCTTCGTCCCACCAATAGATGTCACTTTGTGTAATGTCGTGAGAAAAATACTGATCGTAATGTTGGTCGTTGACGAACGTGGAGTTCACATGCCCGCACGAGTGGCATCGAACGATAGGAATTTTAAACTCGCAAAAAACAATCGATCGGTTAAGGGAATTACACGCCAGACACCTTGCTGATGTCGGACTGGCCATCATAGGGGTTGCCATAGCAGCAGGCTTCTCCGTCGAAAATGATGTCGTTAATACAACACAAGAATCAGCAGGAATAATAGTCCTTGGCTGCGGAGTGCAGACTGTTCTTGGTTTATTCACACCATGATACGGGTCAGTATTTGATACCGCTTACGCTAAATCTCCATGCCGTAGTACTTCGCGCTACTTTTACTTTTACGACTCTCTTCACCATGCGCTGGAACCTTGTAACGTTCGGCGCTTATCTGCTCGCAAGGGACTATCTTTTTGAACAAACACTAAATCCACCATTTCCAGAGCGCTGTCTAGGGGCCGATAGCCTCCGTCCAAGATGTCGTACAGGCTGAAATTCTTTCGCGTCATATAGTCAACGATGTCGCCGAACTCGGGAAGACCGTCTACGTAAGAAATCAGACGTGTCTCCAATATTATAACGTCGAGCTTACGAATGGTTTCAGCAGCTCCTGCTAGCACTGCTAGTTCCTGACCTTCAGTGTCGACCTTCAAGATTATGGGACCCTGGAGATCGCACTTGGCGAAGACCTGATCGAGGGTCACTACCGGCACCACTCTGCGATCAACCGCCTCGCGTTCCAGAGCAGAGGTTTGGCGCGGGTCCGTGTGGATGTTAAGCGTCAACTCGCCCGGCGCGGAACCCGCGGCAGCGAGTACATACTCCACATCATAGGAAGCTTTTAGATGTTTCAGGGCAGGTTCGAATTCCTTCAATGGCTCGACGAGGTAGAACTTGCTGGCGGGAAACGCTTCATAGAGGTCAGGTGTACCCCAGGCAACACCAATGTCAATCACCGTCTGCGGAGTGAAGCCCAGGTGTTTGAGATGTGCGAAGAACTCCTTGAAGTTTCTAGTCGGCCGGGTTGAATTCACCAGTCTAACACCTAGTCGAACCAGTACCGTGTCGTTGACGACCTGCACCGCGGTCTTGAGAACCTCGCGAACCTTTACTGTAGTCGGCTTATCCATGGCATCTTGTGCAAAGCCTTTACGCTACGGGTTGCTCCTGACTTCGACGTAAGGTGCAGTTGGTTGTTTGTTCCACGCCAAGAATAGAAGGGCCCCGCTTATCACAATTCCGATTTTTACCGTAGCCGCCGCCTGCGTCCCGGCCAAATAGATCCAGAAGCAGAGCCATGCGAATGCCAATGCTACAATGAACAGCCCCGCCAAGTCTTTCCGGCGACTCATGTATTGAATCGCAATGTCCAAATATCCAGCCAAAGCGCCAAACAAAAAGCAGACCACGGCGATTCCGGCATATCCGAAGTTAAGGTAAGATTCGCCCGCCAACGTTAGACGGAGACCACCCGATTCGCGCTGCTCAAAACCAATCAGGTGACTCGTGATTTCCCGCACGCTGTAGCGCACGCTAAAGTCGCTCAAAAAACTGGGTACAGGAAGTGTAGCCTGGGCGAAGGTGACACCATACCACGGCTCTTTATTCAACGACAGTATCCATCCGAGATCCCGTACTTCCGGAAACGCACTTCCCGCGGACGCCACGATGTCGCTGGATTCAACGTCCTCCTTGAACACATTAAAGAATATCAATTGGGTCAGTCCGTACAGGATTGCAAGAGAACACAGCACCAGAATGTAACTTTTCTTAATTTTGCCCGTCCGCAGAACTTGCATTATTACAACTACCGTTACGATGGTAATCAAGGGAGCGCGGCGCAGGGGCATCAGAATGGCCACGCACCCTATGAGGCTCATAACGATATCGAGTTTGTTGTGGCGCCACCAAGCTGATGACAAAGTTAAGATCAGCGCGACAAACAGCATGTCCGAGGCTCTACTGACAAACCACTCATCGCGAAGGAAAGCGTCAGATAAAGCAGGCGTAATGTAGCGGGCTTGTCCCGGTGCTGCACTCAATATAGGTAGATATCCTATTTTGACGAACATGAAGACCATCAATGCCGCGCCGGCGACGAGTAGCAAACGGGCCCAATTCAGAAGCTTTCTCTCGTCAACGGAAAAACGGCTGCACCAGCGATTGATCCTCGATGCCGGGAGGGTTAGTGCAAACCTATAACCCAGCGCAGCAGCCAGTACTCCTGCGGCGATGACCAGAAAGGAGATCGGATAATAGGAGATGATGTCGCCAAGTTGCGGAAGAATTTCGGTTGTGGGTTTGGCTAACAGATAACCGAAACAGCAGTGAACAGCCGCGAGCACGCCGAAGATACCGACGATTGTCAACTTTTGAAATCCCGCGATTGAACCTCGAACGAAGAGAATCAGACCGATAAGCGCAAAGATGAATGCCAGATATGCAGCTGTGTCGCTCATCTCCGCGAGCAGACACAGTCCGGGCAGGAGCAGCAGGGCGCAAAGGGAAAGTGCGCTTCCTGACTGGACTGCCAGATGTTGCGGTCTCATTACGGCTTCCGTCATGCCGGGTTTCTCTGGTAGTGCGGCGTTCTTAAGCACGCGCCAAGCTTGTTAGTGATCTCTTGGAAACACGTAGAAATAGGAAAGACAAAGAAATTGAAACTTCGCGAATTACGACGGCAATCGCAACTCCGACAGCGCCAAGAGCGAAGGCAAGCACCGAGTTAAGCAAAACGGTGATTACCAACGCCCCAATATAAGTACCGAGGTAGATGCGAGGAGAGCGCTCGGCTACGGCGGAATGCAGGCGGATCGAGTTAAGAAAAATGAACGGCACAGCCAGCATCATGATCGATAGCAGCATGCCGGAGTCATCAAATGCATGACCAAACACGGTGCGCATTAGGTACGGGGCAGCGGCCATAGCGATGACGCTCGCCGGCACAGTGACTGCCGCGACTATAAGCGACCAGCGGCGGACATAATGCCTGAGTTGTTGCCCTGCATCGGAAAACGCCATCCGACTCATGTCGGGCAGAAGTACGCTGCCCAGCAACCACGCAACCACGTATACAATCACGATAACGGTTTGGGCAGCGGCGAACACACCAGCCGCGGCGGCACCGGTGATAAGCGAGAGCACGACTACGTCCAGTCGAAGAATGCTGTTCGTCAAAGAAAAAGTGATCCCGACGGATGTGGAGCCAGAAACCAGATGCCAGCACTCCCGCAGACGGGGACGCGCGGGCCGAATCCCTTTCCTCCAGAGAAACGCAGCTTCCATGCAAAACTCCGTCGTTTGGCCGACGATGAGCACCACTAGAACTGCGTAGATACTGCTTCTTGTCACGTAGCAGTACCAGAGAGCACCCAGCAATATTGCGGCATGTGCCCCCTGAGATATGCCGATCACCTGCACGTGATCGATAGCTTTCAGGATCGCCCCCTGCATTACGCAGTGGGTCTGGATCATCGCGCGTATGGTCAGCAGGGCCGCAACGTTCCAGTAAAGATTCGGCAGTCGTTCCATGTGTCCGATGATTGCAAGGATCGCAAGCATCGGCACGAAGAGCAGGGTCTTGGAAATGTAAAGACTGGAGCAGATCCGATTTCGTTCTTCGGGCCGGGCGCTCACTTCACGCAGTGCAGTAATTTGGAAACCATTATCTGCAATGATTGCCGCGATGGTAACGTACGCGAGGGCTGTCGCGTACATGCCAAAGATTGCGGTGCCCCCGAGGCGAGCGATCACGACCGCGGCCGCGAGGGTTGCAAGGCGTAATACCCCCTCGCCGGCCACCACATTCGCCAGATTAGCGACGATGCGTTTTACCTGTGGGGTTGCGCCGTGATCCGTGACTTCAATTGTTGCGCCTGAGGTCAAAGTGAGTCCCTGTTCACGAGTCAGTTGAGCTTAAAGCGGCCGACACTTTGCGTACCACCCAAACGCGAAGGGACGAGAAGCCGTTCCACCAGAAGACGCCTTGGATCGTCGGTCGCCAAGGTATGAAAGGCAGCTTGTCCTATAATCCAGGCGGCGCCAAACGCGAGACAGGCGAGAGTTCCCAACACGATGATGGCTACACGCGGTGGAAAGGACTTGCGCTCTGGAACGACCGGCTCATCCAAGACCTTGATCGAAGGAATCTCCTTAGCTTCCTGCACTTTTGCTAACTCATATTGCTTGGTGAGCACCTCATATACGGCCTCATCGATCTTCGCTGTCCGCGAAAGATCGTAATAGGTATTGCCTAAGAGGGGTAGCTGCTCAAGCGAAGGATACAGGGTGCTGCTCTTTCCCGGCGCGTTATCTTGATCCTGCACATCCTGGCCACTCATGGCTCGCAGCTTGCCGCGTAATTCCGCGACGCGCGCCGAAGCAGACTTCACGCGAGAGTTCTCGACACCATATATCTGCTCGAGTCCGCTTAATTCCGCTTCTGCTGCAATGAGTTGACCTTGCAAAGTTGAGGCAGCTTCCAACATTGCCTTACCTTGCATTTGTGGATCGAAGGTCTTGTTCTTGCTCGAAAAACGGCTCAGCTGTAGAGTCGCAGCGTCAAGCCGCTGCTTGATCGTCTGCAGCCGCTCCTCCAGAAAAACACGCTCGCGATGAGCCGATGAAGTTGTAAGCCGGGAAACACGATTATTTAGCTCGCCAATATATGCCTGGACCAACTGCGCAGCCCTGTCAGGATGCCTGTCTTGGACGGCGATGGTGATGATGCCGCTCTTGTGGTCCTCGGAAATTCCTGTACGCTCGGCCAGAATTCTTCGGGCGTCCTCGTAGCGCTTGCGCCAGTAAACCCTCCGCAGATCGAACCGGTTAACGAGATCGTCCTGAACGGTGCGGCTCTCAAGAATTCCAACCAATACCGCCCCACTTGTTCGCAGCCCGAGCGCCTCGGTAGCTAGGCTTCCGAGCGTATCGCTCGACTTTGAGGCGAGAGCTCCCAGAAGTGTTGCGCTCATACCCTCGTTCTGGTCGGGCGGCATCAGACGTGCAACTGCCTCATACCTGTTAGGAATTAGAAACGCGACTATCGTAGAAATTGCGAATCCAGCAATTCCAATCCAAAGCAAGCGCCGACCGTTTTGCGCCAGCAAATCCACCAGAGACAAGAGTCGTTGCGCAAGCGTGTCGGTGTAAATGACATCCAACTCAGAAGTCAACTGCGGGGGACGCTGCCTCTCTAAAGTCGTAGATTCACTCATTGAATTAGTAAATAAAACCACCTACAGCGGGGCTCCGTTTGAACACCGCATCAGACGTCCGCGCTTTCACCGATTCTCGGATTTCCGTGGACGGGTGAGGTCGCGCACATTGCTCTTCGAAAGAGTTCGCCAAGTGACGAAATCTTCGCCTGTCGAACTGGTTGCTGTATGGTTACTTAGAGGTTTGGAAGAAGCATACGAATACCAGGCCAAACGGTCAAGAACAAAATTAAACAATAGGAAGAAGTCGCTCCTGCTGTATGTATCTTCTCCATGGAGCTCGCTCAGTTATTTGTTTCTGCGAGATACCTCAAATAGGGGTCGCGGATCACCGTAAATCGAGGGCGCGAGCCCTACTCCCGCATAGGTCGTTTTGGCTCCGTTCGCATGGCACATATGTGGGATTGTCGCAGCCTGAGTCGGCGGATACAATCGCGTTCCATTAACCTCACATCAGCAGAGCTCGATCGACAAACTGCGATCGCGTTGTTTGTGCAACGGGAAGGATTTGTGTGCTTATGGCATCTGGAAAGTTAGCGTTTTTGTCCTTGTTTTTAACCCGACGGCTCTTGTTAACCGCGACCTTATGGCTTCTGCTCGTATTGGTAGTCGGCGGCCTTGCACAAGCACAAATTTTCGTGACGATGGAGCACAATGATCCCTCCCGAACAGGGCAGAACACGAGCGAAACCGTTCTCACTCCTGCGAATGTCAATGTTAACCAATTTGGCAAGCTCTTTTCGCAGCCGGTCGATGGATATATTTATGGGCAGCCGCTGTTTGTGCCGAGCGTCACAATACCCGGAAAGGGTGTTCACAACGTTGTTTACGTAGTTACGGAGCACGACAGCATTTACGCTTTCGACGCCGACAATAATAATGGTCCTGACAATGGCTTGTTATGGCACAAGAGCTTGATTGATCCCGCACGCGGGATTACTACGATTTCGGCTCAGGAATTGAACTGCAACGCCATCACACCTGAAGTTGGTATCACTAGTACGCCGGTTATCGACCTCAGTACAAATACGATGTACCTCTTGGCTGAAACCATGGTCAACGGGGTAATCACTCACAAGCTGCACGCAATTGATATCACCACGAATTACGAGAGAACTGGCAGCCCGGTGACGATCCGCGCGAGCTTTCCAGGGACCGGCGAGGGCAGCTCGGGAGGCATGATTTCGTTTAATGCGGCAGAAGAACTCAATCGCCCGGGATTGCTGGTCGACGACAGCAATGTCTACATCGCATGGTCGTCAAACTGCGACAATGCTCCGTACCATGGGTGGGTAATTGCTTACGATAAGGCTACATTGCGACAGAAGTCGACCTGGAACGACACCCCCAACGGCAATGAGGGCGGTATCTGGATGGGCGGCGGTGGAATAGCGCAGGATTCTTCAGGCGACCTTTATCTTTCGACAGGGAACGGTACCTTTGATACCTCGGGCCAGGTGACTGATTTCGGCGATTCGGTTGTCCGAATGGGAGCGGCCCACCACTACATGGCGGTTGAGGACTACTTTACTCCATACGACGAGAACTATGACTATCACCATGATAAGGATGTCGGTTCCGGAGGCGTAATGCTGTTACCGGACCAGCCAGGTCCATATCCTCATGAGGTGATTGCCGGCGGAAAATCAGGAATCATTTATGTTGTCAACCGCGATAATATGGGGCATTTCAATCCTAACGGTAACTCACAGATTGTGCAGAATATTACGGACCAGATCAGTGGACTATTTGGGACTCCGACTTACTGGAATGGAAATGTGTATTTCGGCGGATACAATGATTCGATCAAGGCCTTCAGTTTGACGAATGGATTGCTTTCGACAACTCCAACTTCCAAAACTGTGGTGACCTTTGGATTTCCCGGAACGACGCCTAGCGTTTCGTCCAACGGTAACGGTAATGGTATTGTGTGGGCCCTGTTGTCGGACGCTAGTTTGAACAATGGCAACGGAGTTTTGTACGCCTACGACGCAAACGATTTGGCGACCGAACTGTACGACACGACGCAGAACGCCTCGCGAGACACCGTGGGCGGGGCTGTCAAATTCTCGAGACCAACTGTAGTCAATGGCAAGGTCTATGTTGGATCCGCACAGCAGTTGAGTGTTTATGGAAGCACGATACCCGGTGCTGCGGCTCCAACCTTCTCGCCCGGCTGGGGGACGTATAGCTCAACGCAGACGCTGACCATCTCAGATGCTACTCCTGGAGCCGTCATCTACTACACCACAGACGGGTCGATACCAACGACTGGCTCGCCGGCGTATACGGGACCAATTACCGTCAGCAGCACGACGACAGTTCGAGCAATCGCTAGCGCTCCGCTATATCTCAACAGCGCCATGACCACGGCGATCTACACGATTATGGGGGCCGGAGGCGGGACGGTCAATTACGGCAGCGGCTTTCAGTCGACTGGCTTAAGCATCAACGGCACCGGTGCGATTAATGGCTCGAATCTGCAACTGACGAATGGAACTACCGGCCAAACCGCCAGCGCCTGGTATACCACTCCAGTAAATGTCCAGTCATTCACCTTAGACTTTAGTTTCCAGTTGACCAATCCGGTTGGGGACGGCTTTACCTTTACTATCCAAAATACAGGCACTGCCGCTATGGGACCAGGTGGCGCGGGACTTGGGTATGGCGCGGCAACTCTGGGCGGTCCTCTCGGTATTCCCAACAGTGTCGCCGTCAAGTTTGATATCTACAACAATTTTGGCGAGGGCACAGATTCCACCGGTCTTTACACCGACGGCGCGTCCCCGACGATCCCGGCGGTGGACATGAGCAGCAGCGGCATTTTGCTGCGCAGTGGCGATCCGGTCAATATTCACATGACCTATGATGGAAGCAACCTGAATATGACAGCTACCGACCTCGTTACGTACGGTACGTTTACGCAGTCATGGCAGATCAACATTCCGACTACGGTTGGCGGAACGACTGCCTATATTGGCTTTACGGGGTCATCCGGTGGAGCGACGGCAACTCAGGACATACTGAACTGGACATTTGTCTCCTCCGGCACACAATAGAAAGCTAGACGCACCTAAGAAACACTTGTTCAGTGCGAGGGCCCTTGTCGTCCAAGCGAAAAGGGGTGCAAATTAGGAATTTGTGGATTGCGTCGGCTGTAGTGCTTATGCTCATTATGCCGGCGCGGGTCGCGCGCGCGTCGGACCAGGCGTGTATCGCTAACCTCTACAACGTCGTTGCTCTGCCGCTGATTCCGACTGGTATCAACGATGCCGGTCAGGTCGTTGGAACAACGGACTCTCACAAAGCCGCTGTGTGGACGAAGCAGCAAGGGTTGGTTGAACTGGGGGTTCCAGCCGGATTCACGAACTCACAAGGCACTGCCATCAACAATAGCGGCAGTGTTGTAGGCCTAGTCGTCAATCTGCGAACCAGTTCGCGTCAAGGTTTCTTTTACAAAGATGGGAGGTTACGATTGCTTCCGGGAAAGAATGCTACTCCGTTTGCGATCAGTGACGGAGATGTCGTTGTTGGTGAGTCGACAGTGGGCGGAAATGGGGTGAGCAACCCGGTTGTGTGGATGGGAGCAAGTCTGACGGATCTGGGCGGGTGCTGCGGAGGAGTTGCAACTGGGATCAACAGTCGAGGCCAGATTATTGGAAATACTTACGACAAGCGGGGCAATTATTCCGCCTTCTTGTGGGACAAGATCAACGGCATGCAGCATATCGGTCCACCTGACGTGTACAGCTCTGCGCTTCTGGTGAATAATGCCGGTGACATAGTGCTGCAGGAATTTGCCAGGGGCGTCTGGCTGCGCAAAGATGGCAGACTCACCCAACTAGGACTCTCTGCGCGTTCTCCAAGTAATCCTAAAGCGATTAACAAGTGCGGCGCGATCGTTGGGTCATCAGGCACATTCCATGACTACTATCGCGGCTTCGCCTGGGATTCGATACAAGGCTTCCGCGACCTCAACACTCTGATTGGTTCCAACTCGGACTGGAAGTTGCAGGAAGCAACGGGCATCAACAGCCACGGCGAAATCGTGGGTTGGGGCGAATTCGGAAAACACCATGAAGAGGCCGGGTTCCTGCTGATTCCTCAGTGGTAACCAAGTCTGCGATTGTTGGTCAACCTCGTTAGCGTCTGCCAATTATGGATTGCCAGCGAAGCTATTTGCGCCCAGCTTGCGCGGTTGGTGCGTCGGCCAGAAAGTGAACTGAAATCCAACTGCAACGTTGGACTGGGGAGTAGGACTCACCAGCGGAAAGTCGTATCGCTCATACTGCACCATGGGCGAGACTTGTAGCTCGCGCTTGAACAGCCAATCGACCGTAGCGCTGAAATCATTCAAGCCGCCGCCGCCCAGGAATACTGGGTCGTTATACTGTCTTCGGTAACTGAATTGGATTTTCTTTTCTCCCGAGAACCAATACGTACTCCATGCCTGAATCCCATCGCCCATGCGTCCGATCCAGCTGCCGATAATTTGACCATAGTTGCGGTAGCCGTCAGCGTAATGGGCATTTGCATAATAAGGACCAACGTTTGGGTAATTTGGGATGTTGGTGTAAATTCCTTCCACTCGTAAATCCAGATTGCGAAGCTTAGGAATTTGTGGCAAATAAATGCCCGGGTTCCAGGCAGACTGTTTGGGATATGCGATAGGATTGGGTTCGTCGTTCGCCATACCATCGGCATACAGCAGTAACCAATTACGCAACCCGGGAACGCGATAGGAAAAATTGAATCCGTTAAAGCGCTTTCCAGGATCGACAGGCTGAGCGTTTCCATGAGTGGACCAGGTATGTAGCCAAGTGGAAATTGTCGCTGGCCTGCCCTCGCCAGCCCACATCACTGTGATAGTGACGCCGATTTCAAAATTGGGCGTCATCTTGAGGCCAAGCTTGTCTCCCCACATGTAAGGCTGCGGATTCACCAGTTGATATCCATTGCCAATCAGCGGGAACTCAGGATAAGCACCGCGCAGGTAGTAGTAACCACCGACGCGTCCGATAAACGCCTCATTGCGAATCATGCCTAGCCAGGCTAGCGGCCCGGGAAGTTGGTAGGGCGTTACCCGCGCTAGCCGCAACATGGGCATCGCTTGCGCATTATTGGAGAGCATGAGCGATCCACCGGCGTCGGGTCCCCAAGACAACGCCTCCTGGCCGAACGACATTTGCCAATTAGCCATGTTGAGGGCGGCGTAGGCCTCGATGGTATTGAACTGATTGACACCGTTAAAGGTCGGAACAGAATTCAGCGGTAGTTGATCCACGTTGGCGATAGCCTGGGCTGTTGCAGGACTATAAGGCGCAATCGAGCTTGAGTGCTGATATTCTCCACGAAAGTAAAAGGCAAATGGGCCAGCTTCAGTGCGCATTGATGCGCCGACAATCGAATTGAATCCCTGACCATATGGGCGGCCGTAGTTGTTATAGATTGTCTGCGCAAAATGATAGCTGTCATCCAGAGGCATGCCCACAATTTGTGTAGCGCCCACATAGGCTGATTCCAGTTGCACTCCAACATTTGAAGCACCTTCCAAATTGGCCAACTCAATCGCGAATTCACGCCGCAGCTCTGTAATTACCTTCGATGACTCGCCCCCGTTCTCGGGATATCCCATACTGTCCTGTGCTTGAAGCGTCAGTCTGGCGCACTCCATCCGTGCTATAGGTCGAATAGCCTGCACATATTTAGGGAGAAATCCTAAAGCAGACAGACGATCCAGGGCCGGATAGATCCAGCTGTCCAAGGGGACGTAGGTAGAGCCCATGAAACCGGGGTCCCTGGTGTCGCTCTCAGGAGATTTGACGAAGGTCCCCCAATTCTCGGGGTTAATTTCGTCCGCAGCACGCACCCGGAATACCTGGCGGCCCAGGTACCAGCCCAGCGCACTACCGATAACCGCATCCGAGGTCCAATGCTTTTGGCCGACCACGCGCGCAGCACTTACGCCGGCTGCTGTACCATAGGCCATCAGCTGGGTTAGCGGAGCAGGATATTCATGAGCGATAACGCTGGCTGCCGCCCAACTTACCGCTGAGGTATCGGACGGGAACGAGTCGCCGCCGGAAAAGAAATTTCCACGATCGCTACCGGTGTCGGGCCGCTCGCGGCCGGCAATATATTTGAATGCGGTGGCATCCATGTAAGCGTCTATAGCGGCCTCACCGGCCAGCAAACCGGTCTCGCGCTCGTGCTCGTCATTCCCCTTTTCGCCAAGCAGAAAAAGTCCGCCACCTGCTCCCAACAGGGCAGCCATTCCTGCATTCGAAGCGGTTGCCGCCATGTTGATGGTGCTGGAACCCTTAGGAAGGTGTGCTTCGATAGCAGTGTCGCTGCCTACCAGGATGGAACTGGCGAAGATTGCGGGCACAAGGAAGAAAAGGTTCTCAGACTGCATTCGAAACGGGGACGTGAGGAATGCTTTCTGGTCCTGAAGAATGTTCTTTGGCAGAGCCGTCAAGGGGATTCGTGATGTCTCGTCATCCACTGAAGCCGCACTCAGTCGATCGGCCGGCGGAGGATCGGGCAGGTTGGATTGTGCTCGCGCATAAGCCGCGAGGAAGCAGCACAAACAAATAGCCGCTACTTTGGATGGACAGCAAGACACCATTTAGAAATGCACAGCAACGGCGGCGGCAACAGCCATATTCGCGACTAGCTGCGCGGTTTCCAACGTAGTCTTCCAGGCTGTAGATCCGCCCAGGGCTTTCTCCGGAACCACAAGAACATCTCCGGGCTGCAGCTTTGCATTCAGCACACTGCCCTTGAACCAGCCACTGCCCTGAGTAGAAAGCACGGAACCATTTGCCCGGATAACGTAAATGGCCTTTTTCAAAGCCAACTCGGTGGGACCGCCTGCTTGCTGCAAATACCACTCCGCGGTTTTTCCAGGAACAAACGTGATGGCGGTGGGATTATAGACCTGTCCGTAAGCGAGAACGAAGTTTGGCTTTCTCGGAATGATTATGACATCTCCTGCGCGGAGAAAAACGTCAGCCGGTGTGTTTTCCCATTCGGAAACATTCCGAGAAATGGTGATAACCAATCGTCCAGCGGCCGGTTCGGAACGCAAGCGATTGAGGGTTTGGGTTTGCTGCTGCTGCATAGCCTGCAAGAGGGCGGCTTGATCCTGTCCGGTACTCGCTGGCGAAAAGCGCACGCTGGAAGTGGAGGCTTCGATTCGTCGAATCAGTTCTTGTCGCCCCTTTTCTTCGAGCTGCCGCACCTCGACGCGCTCAAGCACGGCTCCAGCCGGATAAGCAGTACTACGAAAACCGCCGGCCCGCTTGATCAGTGAACTGAGGCGCTCACCTTCGTTGATTCCATAGCTGCCGGGAAATTGTACTTCCCCCTTGATAGTTGCGGCGCGTCCTATGTCGCTCCATCCCGGGATCTGCAGGACGGTAAGAACGTCACCAGGTTTAAGGGCGATATCGGCCGAAAGGTCACCGGCCACTGCTGCGCCGATCTTGATCGTCTGCTGATTCGTGACGACCTGTTGACCGTTCTCAATCTTGTAGCTGGCCAAATCCGCAGATTGAAGATAGGCACTCCTCCGGAAACCTCCCGCCATTCGCACCAAATCCGCAGATGTCATTCCGCCGCTCATCGGATATTCGCCGGGACGGAGGACGTCGCCATAAATACGGACTTTAGGTGGATCAACCTCGTAACGGCCGAAGACCCAGACAGTATCGAATTGCTGCAGGGTCACCGTTTCATCGCCAGCGAGCGCGCTCGCCAGATCGACGTCAATTGTCTCCGGACGAAAGTCTGGAGGCTGAAGGCGAACGATCTCGACATGGTTCGAAGGCTCGGGCAGAACCTCCTGGTAGGAATGAATGAGGTCGGTGATCCTCATACCGTCCTTAAACGCATAAGTGCCCGGACGATAGACGTGGCCCTGCAGATATACTGCCTGGTCGCTGTAGGGAAGAATTGGAGCGATTAAGACGCGATCTCCGTCTTGCACCTGAAATGTGTCGAGTACCGCATTCTGCAACTTTTCGCTGGCAGCCGCTGCAAGCTTTGTGTCCAACACGACTCGCTTCTCATGCGCTTCGATGCGTTCTACCCTGACCTCTCCTAAGGCCGCCGCAACTGAAACGCCACCAGCCATGGTGATAACATCCGAAAGCTGGGTCTCACTCTTAAGTTCGTAAACGGCCGGACGCCGTACCATGCCCGACACTGCGATAAGCGGCCCAACAGGTGGAACGAGAATGGTGTCGCCGGGCTCCAGGTGCTCGATGGCTTTACGGACACCGTGGAGCAGCAAGTCATACAAATCCATCTCGCTGATAAGCTGCTCGCCGCGATAATGTTTGACCAGGCGAAGAGAGCCTGTCGAGGTAGGACCACCAGCCGCGTAAAGAGCGTTCAGCGGGGTAGAGAGAGAGCTGATGTCATAAGCTCCAGGTCGCTGCACGTCTCCGACAACATAAACGCGGACTGTGTGTAGACGAGTGACGGAAAGATCCACGTGGGCGTCATGATATTGCGGCGCGAGTACGGTTTGTACAACCCTCTGTGCCTGTACCAAGGTTAATCCTGAAACCGCAACCGGTCCCGCGTCAGGAAGGGCGATTCGACCTTCGCGGTCTACCGGTCGCGTAACTCTCTGAGTCACGCCACCCCAGGTGTTAATGGTTACGCTGTCGCCGGGGCCGAGAACATAATCCGGACCGGCGGGCATGTCCATTGGGAAATTACGCATCCCGACAACGTCTGGGCGAAAGATATCAGCGCCAAAACGCTTTAGTGTTTTCGTCTGCTGCGGGAATTGGGTATACAGGTCCCGGAGTGATGGAACGTTGGGGTATGGGTTCTTCTTTCGCAGCGTTTTGGGATTCAGCGTCGAGTCGTCATATCGAGGCTGCATAGGCTGGAGCGTAGTAGTCCTCTCGCCCCGGGAGACGCCGGGCATTCCCGTTTCCCCGCCGGCGCCGGTACTCGCACTCGTGCCCATCCCCGCACTCATACTTGTTTCTTCGCCAGTCGCAGGCATTGTTTCCGGGTTCATATTCTCGCGTTCTCGTTCTGGCTCCAGCGATTGCGGGAACTGTGACTGTGGAAAAGCCTCATTGCGCTGCGACGACAGAAGGGTCTTGGCCTCGTCTTCGGAGATGTATCCCTGATCAACCAGAGATCGAATTGCTTCATTCCTGAAATCCGCATCCGTTTGCATGCGCGCGTAGACCGTTTCATCTGTCACTGTCTGCTCATCAACAAGAGTGCCTTCGTCCTTCATGCGCTGGATCAGAAGAAGTTTCAGTTGATCCATGACCTCGGGACGGTTCTGCAAGAAATTTCGTAAAGCCGCACTCATCCCGCTGGGGTTCGAGGTTATCGTGTTCCCGGTAGTTCGCTGTTGATCCTGTGCATTGGAAGAGGAGCCAGTACCGCCGGGTGCCATGATCGAGCTGGTGTTCGTGGATGTGGCGCCCGAATCCTGATCCGCGCTCTGAGCGTAGGCAATGGTGGCCGAGAGGCCTACCAGAATTGCAGCAATACACCCATTAAGGGATTGTTGAAGACCCAACTTTCTCATTCAGGTGCTTCCTTGTATCGCAGTCTGTCGGTCCGCAATACCCCGAGAATGCTTTGGCTGAGCCGGGGGAGCAGGCACACGATTACTGCCATAACAGATGGAGTGTGGTGATTTTGTGTGCTTGCAAGGTTATGGCACGTGGCTTGAAATCGTCAAGAAAAAAGGTTGGACTGGCGCTAAAGTATTCTGTTAGCAGCACATAAGTTAAAAACATTAACCTTTGCGCCTCATCATGGAGGCATTTCTATGTATACCGAAGTTCGAACACTTCCGTTGGTCCCCCAAGGATCAGGTTCCTACATTCACGGGAGAGCCTGGGGGCTCATGCTGACCTTTACCGCTGAAGCCGATTCGAGCGAGATCGCATCTGGTTGTTGAGAAACCCAGTCAAACGGCGTGACGATCAAGCGAAGCTCGGTGATGGGCGAGCGCGGAGTTATGCGCCATCGGCTATCATCGTTGTCAAAATACTGCCCTAGCTCGCTCCCGTTCCATGGATAGAACCACACGTCGGAGGCGACGTTGGGACCTATGACGAACGCTTGTAGATCGCGAGTGCCATCGGCACGTGTGATCTCTAACTGCAAACGCTCCGGCTTGCGGAGTTTCCACAGAATACCGTAGTGCACCTTTAATCGCAGCTTGAGAAAGTCTGCGCCGGAGGGCCATAAAGGCGCTCCTAGATTCACGACTGCGCTGCGCCGCGTAATTGCGTAGGTCTGCGGCGGGATTCCGATTGGTAAGGATTCCATTGCAATTCGTGCCGCCCGAGAATCTGCCCGTTGCAATGCCGTCGCGCCAGGAAACAGCTGCGGCCCCGCCGCATAATGGCTGAAGATCCAGAACCAAATGTCAGGAGTGCGGGTAAAGTTAGCTACGTCATCAATAGGTAGGCTAAGCGGACCATCCGGGAAATAGAGCCCAACGGGCGCCGCTGCTTTTGCCATACCCGCAATATCCAGATGTGACAGGTAAGGCCCGCTCGCCAAAAACGATTGCAAAACTCCTCCGGCGACAAGGTGACCTGACGTCATGCCATAACTGTATTGATACGGGAAGATCAATATGGAGTCGGTCGTTTGGCTGTGCAGGTTCAGGTAACCGTCAGCAGTGTCAAGCATCGAAATGAACTGCGTTGGATAGCAAACCGCCTGAAACTCCGCGAACCCTATGGGACATTCCGTACTGGGATGCCTTAGCTGCGCAAGCCGATAGCGAATGCTGGAGGGGCGAAACATTGTCGTAGGCAGCCCACATGCCAGAGAACACGCTAAAACAACCAACGCAGCCAGTGCGGAGGCCAATCGGGACCGGAACGAAAACAGCACAACAGCACTAAAAAATACCATGCAGAACACAGCAAAGACTATGTGCATCGGATCCGAGCGAATGAGCCCGCTCTGCATCGCGAGTACCGCGAGTGCAAACGAGCTAAACAGAAATCCCGGCCGCGCCGCGATCGTTTCCATCGCATTGCCAGGTACGCAAAGCCGAGCCGTGTAAATGACGCCGCCGGCAATGAGCGTGCCGAGCAGTAGCATGGTCCCGCTTGCTGCCATTGCTGACGGTTCGTTCCAGCGGTGCACACTGACTAGAGCGAGCGAACTTCGCCAGAACTGAAAATCCAGGACACTGGCCATTAGCGCGTTGATTGCGAACACTAGGAGCGCGAAGGTGCCGGCAAAGCTGATGAATGCAAGAACATATTTCCACCGGTTTGCCTTGCGCGGAGTTTCCGAGGCGACACCCATCAGTGAAAGCAGTAAAGCGGCGATGCCGTAGACTCCGGTATCGGCGGAATAGAGGAAAGCAACGGCGCAGAGGAAAGCTGATCCGCTGCCGAGTAAGACGGAGTTCAGGCGCGCTTCACCGACGGCATACCAACCCCGCAGGAATAGTGCAAAAAGAAACACAGCAAATGCAGTTCGTCCGTCCCATGGCGCCCAGAAAACGGAGAGCAGCAACAGCAGTACAAAGCGCTTCCAATTAGCTTGTTCGGGAAGCAAGAGGCGCAGCGCAAAATAAGCAAAAAGGAAGGTGCACCAGAGGAGAAGCGTGTTATAGCTGCCATAAACAGCCGTCAGGGAGAGGCCATTCCATCGCGAAGGTGCGCTGAAAAGCCACTCGAAAATGGGTCCATACACAAAAGATACGTCCCGTCCGAACCAACTGCCGTGTGCAGCCCTGAAGACGGTGTCGAGTACCCAATTGTCGTCAAACACGCCGGGCCGAGAGATAACCAGAACACTCTTGGGCGATAGCCAGATTACCGGCAACGAGACAACTACCAGAAGGATGACTGCCAGGAAGTCCCAATATTTTTTCACGAATCTAAGCCGAGATCTTGAAGTGGAAATTCCCGCCGGAGAGTTCTGATCCAATAGGGAAGCAGATTTGCCATGCGGATCGCTAGGCATGAATTGCAGCGGCTCCCGAATGTGTTTGCAGTTCTTCGCTAGTAGCCAGCATACATGAATGGACCAGGACCGTTCTGTGGAAGGTGATGAACAAGAATCAGAACGGCCAGTGTGGCAAAGAAGTAAATCGGTGCAATCCACAGCCATCGATCTCTTGCTAACGCGACGATTACGTCGAGATGCAAGGCTGATTCGTCAGGCCTGTATCGGCCGAGAAAATCGGCGAGTAGCAAGGTTAGTGCGTATCCTGCAGCGATGGTAGCGATTAGAAGATAAAGGCCGGAAGACAGAAAGTGATCTGCATAACTGGCGGGCGATACCAAGGCTTGGAACATTTGGCTCGCCTGCGTCAGTGAATTGGCACGGAAGAAGATCCAACCCAGAGAAATCAGAGCGGCAGTAGCAAGCCAGGACGGCGCGAAACCCCAAGTTGTTTTTCGCATGAGCGCTTTGGAATGCTTGCGCAAGGCCTGTACGCGGCGATGGCCAATCAAAAGCATCCCGTGATAACAGCCAAACAACAGCAGGAGCAGAGTGCCCTTATGCCATACCCCGAATATAACCATCGAGATCAGCAGTGACCCCTCCCACCACCACTGCTCGCCGCGCAGCATGGCCATTGGCATGAAGACGTAGTCTCGGATCCAGAAGGAAAGCGACATGTGCCACCGAGTCCAGAAGACGGACGGAGTGATCGACGTAAACGGCCGGGCGAAATTTTCCGGTACCGTAAAACCGAGCATGCGGGCAACACCGATCGCAATGTGCGAGTAGCCAGCGAAATCCAGAAAGAGCTGCATACCGTATCCGACCGCCAGGCACCAGACGTCCGGACCGCTCCATGCTGCCATCTGATCGAAGCCGGCATTGATCCCGTGACCGGCCACGAGTCCTTTACCGAGCAACTGGCCGAACAGCATCATCAACACGCCAACGGCAATGCGGGAAAATCCACCCCAAATGTCACTACGCGAGGGCTGCCTGTCGGAGCGGAATTGCGGAAGCATATCTGGCATGCGGCAGATCGGCCCGGAGATGACGATGGGAAAGAAGACCATGTACAGCGCGAATTCCAGGAACGAGGGATCCAATTTTTCGCCCCCGTAAAGATCGAACAAGTAGCTCATGGCCTGGAAGGTCCAGAAGGAGATGCCCAACGGCAGCGCGAGATGAGAGAACTTGCACAGAGAGCTAAGCGGAACTGTTGCCGCAACCCCCGGAAGATATTTGAATACGGCCAGGAGGAGAAGATTGAATGCAAGCCCGGTCCACAGCAAGCTGAGCGAAGGCTTGCGTTGCATCCAGCGTCCGACCAGGAAGTTCGCCCCGGTGGAGGCGAGAAGTACGACGAAGAACCATGCTCCCCACGTGACATAGAGAGCGTAGCTAACGATCAGCAGGCAGAGCTGGCGCGCGCGGCAGGAGCGCTGGCGCGTGAATACAGATATCCCCAGCAGGACCGCTAGCGTGTAAAACAGTGCTCGCAACAACATGTTCTTACTCTGTACGATTTATTTTTTCGGCCTGCCGACGCGCTGCGCGGTAGCGAACATCAATGCCACGGTGTCCAAATCTTTGGGCCGCACTTTTCCCGGAGGAATGCGCATATGCGTGAGTTCCTCCAGCTTCACCAGTAAGTCCAGCAGTCCCAGGGAGTCGATCAATCCAGAGGAAACCAGCGGCGTGTTCTCGTCAATAGTCAATTCGGGCTTGCGAGCCAAGCGTGCGATGTGCTGAATCATTTGTTGCGCTTCGGCGCTCACGAATGGGGGCTCTCCCGCTGGAGTTCGGAGTGCTCCCGCAGCAGCTTATCGCGTGTGGCCGCACGCGCCGGCTTTCCTGCGGTGCTCTTCACAATCCACTTTGGCGGTTTCAGAAAGATCGTCCTCACGGCCACGCCTGCGGCTCCTGCAATGCTGCTGCGGATCTCGGCTTCAATGCTCGCGGCATCTTGCAGAAGTTCCTCTCGCTCCACCTCAGCCACCAAAACAATCTCTTCCGTTCCAAGATCAGGATTGTACAGGCCAATGGCGACAGCACGTCCGTCGTGAATTGCGGAATGCGCAGTGGCAATTTCCTCGATGTCCTGCGGGTAAATATTTTCGCCTGCGATGATGAGCAGGTCTTTCTTACGCCCGACAACATAAAGCTCATCATCGAGCAAGAAGCCGAGATCGCCGCTGTGATACCAGCCATCGATAATCGCCTGAGCCGTGAGGTCTGGCCGATTGTAATAGCCCTCGAACAGGCAATTGCTCCTGATGAGAATTTCGCCGACATGCCCTTCATGAAGCAGCTTGCCGGAATCCGACAGGATGCGCACTTCATTCCCCGGCAGGAGTTGTCCCGACGAGACAAACGACATCGCTGCCAGTGTTTCATTGGCAACCTGCACGATATGGTGTTCGGCGCGAAAGCGTTGGCCATCGGCCCAAATCCGCGCCGGTTCCGCGCGTCCACGGATGCCAGATTGTGTCACCGCGAAGACGTTCTCGGCCATGGCATACGAGCACTGCAGCGCCTCACGCTTCAAGCCAATGGTTGAGAAAGCGTGGTAGAACTCGTCCATGCTGGTAGCCCGCACCGGTTCAGAACAATTGATAAGCGCGCGTGCCGAAGAAAGATCGTACTGGCGCCCACGCTCGCGCGGGGTTCTCCGGGCCACGAACTGAAAGGTGAAGTTTGGCAGCCACGCCAGAGTGCAGCGGTATTCGCTCATGATCTGCAGCATGCTCTCCGGATGCATCACCCAGTCCAGTGGCGATTGCATCACCACCGGCATGTGGCAAACCAGCGGCAGCATGAAGCAGGCAATTAACCCCATGTCGTGATACAGCGGAAGCCAGCTATAGACGCGGTCGGCGGAGCCATCGATCTGCAGAACCTGAATGAGCGACTCCAATTGACGCAACACCGCGGCATGAGTCAGTGCAACGCCCTTCTGCAAGCCAGTGGTTCCGGCCGAGTGCTGCAGAAACGCCAAGCTGGTGGCTTCGATTTTGGGATCGGGCAACTCCTGCTCACCGCCGGCGACGGTGGCATCGGTCGCGCGAACTATCTCTGTCGTGTCACCCAGTGCGACATGTTTCAGCATGTCGTGAGGAAAGTTCTCATCGATCATCACCACGCGCGCGCCCAGATTCGCCGTTACGCCGGCCAACCCGAAACGGTACTTGGCCGGTTCGACCTTGAAGTTGGGATACGCCAGAATGGCCGGAACCGCGCCGATCATCATCGCTCCCACAAAGGCCGTCATGGCGGCAATGCCTTGCGGCATGATGATCACGACGCGATCGCCGAGATCAACGCCGTGTTGACGAAGCAGCACCGCCTGCATGCGGGCGCGCCGGCGAAACTCGCCAAAGCTCACGGTCTCGCGCTCGTCCTCATCGATCCAGGAAGTAACGAACTCACGCTCCGCCGGAGCGGCATTAAGCGCGTCGATGAGAGTTCGGAATTCAGTCGCGATCATTCAGCCACAGAATGTTCGTATTGAAAACCCAGCCGTCCACGTCGGTAGCCGTCAGTTCGGGGGGAGACGACTATCTCATCGTTGTCAAAGATATTGCGAAACAACTCGTTAAGCCTGCTATAGATTTCACTGCTCTCCATCAGATTCCCGAAGAACGCCAACCTGGTTGCCAGCTAAATCTAACACGATGCTGACATTATGTGAACGCTCGTCGGAGCTTCGGACCCCGCGCCGACCTGGGGACGAAGCCGCGCGTGCCGCTCAAAGACCAACGCGGGTTGTTACATTCTTTAATCGAGTACCTTGCGGAATCGAAACACGCTGACAGTCAGCAGCGTGATCCCAATCACGGCCATGCCCACGAATTGCGGCCATAACAGGTCGAAACCTACACCTTTCAGGTAAACCCCTCTCAGCACGATCAAGAAATATCGCAGCGGACTCAGAAAAGTCGTTAGCTGTAGCCATTGCGGCATGGTGCTGATGGGAAATCCGAAACCTGAGAATACAATCGCCGGCATGATGAAGAAGAACGCGGTCACCATCGCCTGTTGCTGGGTTGAGGATACGGTCGAGATCAGCAGGCCAATCCCCAACATGCAGATGAGAAACAGCACTGTTCCGGCGGCCAGAACCAGGAGCGAGCCGCGCAACGGAATCTGAAACCAGAATGTGCCCAGCGCGGCAATGAGTGCCACGTCGGCCAAGCCGATCAGAAAGAACGGCAGCGTCTTGCCGAGTATGAACTCGATGGGCCGGATCGGTGTCACCATGATCTGTTCGAGGGTGCCGATCTCGCGCTCGCGCACAACAGCAAACGCCGTGAGGTTGATCACTACGATCATCGTCAGGCTGCCAATGACACCGGGCACGAAGAACCAGCGGCTGTGCAGGTCAACGTTGTACCACGGGCGTTGTTCGAGCTCTACCGAGGGCGCAAACGACACCAATTGTGGCGCAATGCGCCCCATGCGGTCGCGCTGGTAATCGGCCGCATAGCGCTGCGCGATCTGATTGAAATATCCCAGCGCGATCAACGCAGTATTCGAGTTCGTGGCGTCAACCACCACCTGCACCGGCGCTGTCACGCCCTTGCGCAACTGCTGGGCAAAACCGGCGTTAATGCGCAAGGCCAGCGTCACCTCGCCTCGGTCGATCAAGTCGCGGATTTCCTCAGGTTGGCTCAGACGCTCAGTCAGATCGAAATACGGCGTCGCTCCGATGCGCGAAATCAGTTCGCGGCTCTCCTGGCTCTGGTCGTAGTCGAGCACTGCCGTCGGCACGTGCCGGATTTCATAGGTTGCGGCGTAACCGAAGATCAGCATCTGAATGAGCGGCGGAACGAAGAGCACGAAGCGGGTGCGCTTATCGCGGAAGACCTGGATGAACTCCTTGATCAACATCTGCTTCAGTCGTCCAAACATTCTGCTGTCCTCATGCCAACCGCTTGTGAAAGGCGCGTGTAGCAACGAGCGCCAGTGCTACCGCGAAAATGGCGAGTGGGGTCAACTGACCGTAGAGCATCATTGCCGGGGTACCCTTCAGAAAAATGTCTTTCAGAATCGTCGTGTAATATCGCGCCGGAACGACGTGCGTTACCACCTGGATTACCTGCGGCATCTGCTCGATCGAGAACAGAAATCCCGACAGCAGGAACGATGGGAGAAAGGCGATCATCAGCGCCATCTGGCTGGCCGCAAGCTGATTCTTCGCGACTACTGAAACAAAGAACCCGATGGATAGCACCACCACCAGGAACAGGGCAGTACTTCCGAGCAACGTGATGAAACTCCCACGAAATGGAACTTGGAACCAAGAAATAGCCACGACGGCGCAGATAACGGCCGCCAACATTCCCATGATGAAGTACGGTGCAAGCTTCCCGAAAAGAATCTCCAGCGGTGTAACCGGAGTGGAAATCAGCTGCTCCATAGTGCCGCGTTCCCATTCGTGGGCAATAGTCAGAGATGTAAGGAACGCACCAATAACAGCCATGACCAGCGCCAGCACGCCAGGGAGAATAAAGGCGCGGCTCTCCAGATCCTCATTGAACCAGGTGCGCGCCTCGATGCTGATAGGAGGCAGCGGCGCACGGCGTCCCGATCGTTGCGACCAGTCGCTGAGCAGCGTCATCGAGTAGCCTTGCACCACAGCCTGGGTGTATCCGATGAGGACGTTCGCCGTGTTGTCGTCGGTCGCGTCTAGCAGTGCCTGGATCGGTACAGTCTCACCGTGATGAATTCGTTCCGAGAAGTCCCAGGGAATGACGATGCCCATCTTGGCCTCGCCGCTGTCCAGCGCGTGCACCAGTTGCGAATAGCTGTTCACGGAGCGCACCACATTGAAATATTCGCTGGATTGAAATCTCTTCAGCAGGTCCTGGCTCCGCTGGCTGTCTTCACGGTCATAGACGTAGACCGGCAGGTGCTTCAGGTCGAGGTTCACGCCATAGCCGAAGAGAAGCACCAGAATCAATGGCATCACCAGTACGATGACCAGACTGCGCGGATCGCGGCGAATCTGGATCGCTTCCTTGCGTGCTACCGCGCAAAGGCGAGTCCAGTTCATTGCTCGGCACTCCTCGTGTCCGCGCCCTGATTGGTAGTGAGCGCGACAAAAACGTCTTCCAGGTTGGGCCGGAAGGGCTCAATTCGCGAGACTCTCACATTGTGGGACTGCAGCAGCGTCTGCAGTTGCGAGATCATAGTGTGCGCGTCTTCAACCACAAGATGCAGCCTGTCGCCAAAGATAGCGATGTCGGTCACGCCAGGCGCGGACTCCAGAATCTGCATGCCTTGCGCCAGCGGCTCGCAGGCAAGCATCAGTAACTGTCCCTTCAGGGAACCTTGCTTCAATTCGCTGGGGCTTCCCAGCGCAACCATCTTGCCGCGAAAGATCAGAGCCAGCCGGTTGCAGTACTCGGCTTCTTCCATGTAGTGCGTCGAGACGAAGACGGTCACGCCGCCTTCGGCCATCTGATGAATGAGCTCCCAGAAGCGGCGACGCGAGATTGGATCAACGCCCGAGGTGGGCTCGTCCAGAAAGAGAATCGGCGGCTTGTGGAGTACGGCGCACCCCAGCGCCAGCCGCTGCTTCCACCCACCTGGCAACTGGCCGGTAATAAAATTCTCACGCCCTTTCAGGTCTGCCATCTCCAGTGCCCATGAGATCCGCTCGCCCAGAACATTCGACGGCACGCTGTACAAACCGGCGAAAAGCCGGAGGTTCTCGATGACCTTAAGGTCGTTGTAAAGGGAGAACTTCTGCGACATGTAGCCGATGTTCTGACGCACCGACTCTGGCTTATGCGTCACGTCGAAGCCCCCTACGGTCGCTTCTCCTGAGGTCGGCGTCAGCAGCCCGCACAGCATGCGGATGGTCGTCGACTTTCCCGCACCGTTCGGTCCGAGAAATCCGAAGATCTCGCCTTTGCCAACGTCGAGGGTGAGATGATCGACTGCCGTGAACTCGCCGAAGCGCTTCACCAGATCGCGGATCACCACGGAGCTCCCGGTCGGGGTCATCGCGCCTCGCTTTGCTGCGCAACAGTCTCGACGAATAGGTCTTCAATACTCGGAAGAGTTGGCAGCAGTTCGTCATAGGGTACGTGCGCGCCTGTCAATCGGGCTGCGAATTCGTGCGTGCGGCGCTTGGGATCGTCAACAATTGCATGCACGCCATCGCCCGTGAGCCCGAGCGTCGATGCGCCTTCCGCTCCAGCCAGCGCATCACGCACCTTCCGCGGTTCCGATGACGTCACCGCGAGGACGCCTTTGCCCATGTGCTTCTTCAGATTCGAAGGGGTATCGCAGAAGAGCAGCCTGCCCTCATGCAGCAGTGCGACGCGATGGCAGCGCTCGGCTTCGTCGAGGTAGGCGGTCGAGGCAAGGATCGTCACCCCCTCCAGCGCCAGGCGATAAAGAATCTTCCAAAAGTCGCGGCGCGAAACCGGATCAACGCCGGTGGTAGGCTCATCCAGGAGGATTACCCGGGGCGTGTGAATCAACGCGCAGACCAGTCCAAGTTTCTGCTTCATGCCGCCGGAAAGCTTGCCCGCCAGCCGTTTCCGAAACTCCGCCATGCCCGCCGCAGCTAGCAGTTTCGCGGTTTGCGACTCGCGGTCCACCGCATTCACTCCAAACAGATCCGCGTAGAACCGAATATTCTCGTCGACGGTAAGGTCTTCATACAGTCCGAACCGCTGCGGCATATAACTGAGGTCGTGTTTAGCCTTTTCTGGATCGCGCAGAACGTCACAATCGCCGACAGTCACCGTTCCAGCGTCGGCTCCGAGCACGCCGGCCAAGATACGAAACGTCGTGGTCTTGCCAGCACCGTCAGGGCCTACCAAGCCGAAGATCTCGCCTCGGTCGACCTCGAAGGTCAATTGATCGACGGCGGTAAGCGCGCCAAATCGCTTGGTCAGCTTTGAAACCGCGACGGTGGGAGTTGGAGGCATGGCTTTGGAAGGGATACCTACGGCAACGGGACGTACACGTCCGCCGGCATTCCGGGCTTCAGTTCGTGATTGCTGTTGTCGATATCGACCTTTACGCGATAAACCAGCGTCACGCGTTCCTTTTCGGTCTGCACGCTTTTGGGCGTGAACTCGGCGTCGGAGGCAATGAAAGAAATTCGCCCGTGGTAGCGCTTATTGGGATACGTGTCCGTGCCGACACTCACCTCCTAGCCCCACTTGATACGGCCCAGGTCAGTTTCCGGGATGTAAACTCGCACCCAGATGTGATCGAGATCGGCCAGTGTGTACACCGGCGTGCCAGGCGAAACGACTTCGCCAAGTTCCGCCTGACGCACGAGAATCACGCCGGTGAGCGGCGCCTTGAGCGTCGTGTAGTCGAGGTGAATCTGCGAGAGCGCCGTATTCTCGTGCGCCTGATGAACATTGGCGCGGTCGACAGCAATCTCTTCCTTGCGCGTGCCTTCCAGCAACTCGTTATAGATTTGCTGCTGCCGTTCGTAGTTGGCCTTCGCGCGATCGACCGCGGTCTGTTGCTGATCACGGGTCTGTCCGGCGATTTCGTCTTTCGCATAGAGTGCGTTGTAGCGCGCAAGGTCCTGCAGCTTCTGCGCCAGGTCGGCTTTGGCGTCGAGCACCGCCTGGTACTGCGCCTGAATATCCTGCGTACGCGCGCCTGCCAGAGCCAGCGTGAGTTGCCGGTTGCGAACGTGAGCCGTCGCTTCGTCCACTGCTACGGCCTGGCGATAATCATCGTTGTCGAGCCGCGCCAGTAGCTGGCCAGCCTGCACCGCCTGACCCTCTTCGACAGGAAGATCGACGATACGGCCGGTCACTTTGAAGCTAACCAGGCTCTCGTGCGCTTCGACGTTGCCGGAGAGCTTCATCTCCGATTGCCGGTTTTGCCTGTGGGTCAAGCGAATATAGAAGACGATTCCGGCCACCATCGCCAACACCAGCACAATAGGAATGGCTCGCTTCATGGGTTGGCCACCTCAATTCCCGCTTTCATTTGGCTCCTAGATACTTCTGATAGTTGCTTTCGTTTGCGCCCAGCGCGCGGCCCAGCGCCATGGCTGCATCGGAGTGGCGGGCCAGCGCCGCAATGTGGTCGTCTTGCGCGGACTGCCACGAACTTTGCGCCGTGATCACCTCGATGTTGTCGTTCAGTCCGTTCTTGAAACGGTCTTTTGCCAGCACCAGCTCGCGCTGAGCGAGATCCGTGCCGGCCTGTGTGACCTTGACTTGCTGTTCGGCCGATTGCAGATCGAGAACCGCCTTGCGCAGATCCTGCTCGATGCCACGGCGCATATCGGCAATTCGCGCGTCGATCTGGTGCAACTCTGCGCCGAGCTCCATCTGCTCGCCCTCGCGATCGCGATCGAAGACGGTGATGGAGAGCACGCCTTCAATCAGACCGATTCCCGGCATCGTTCCATAGCTGCGGCCCAGTGGTCCGTAATTGCCGTCAACCGAGAGTCTCGGCAAGTAACGCGCGTGCGCTGCTTTTTGTTGCTCCAGGATTGCCTCGCGTTGCCAGAACAAAGAGCGGTAGTCGTCGCGCTCCTGTAACGCTGTTTCCGTTGCCTCGTTGATTTCTGGCACGGGCAGTGGGCTGAATTCCAGGCGCTGCGCCAGCTCGACCGGAGTACCAGGCGCCATTCCAATGAAGCGCTGCAGATTGAGAATGCTTGTATCGTAGCTGTCGTGCGCTACCAGCAACGTTTGCTCATCACGCTGCAACTGGACCTGAGCGCGGACTACATCGATGCCGGTCGCGATTCCACGGTCGTGCTGATCCTGCGCCAACTTGAGCAGGGCTTTGGAAGTTTCCAGTCGGGCTTGGTCAGCCTCGACCTCCGCCTTGGCCGTCTGCGAATCAAGGTAAAGCCCGGCAGTCTGACGAATGATGACATCGCGCGTGTCCTTATAGCTAAGTTTAGAAGCATCCTGCTGGCGCTCGCTCGCCTTCAATGCGTGATAAGCCTGGCGATCGATAATGGGCTGATTTCCGGAGATGCGGTAGTCGTAATTGGAAAATGGCCCGACCACCGTGGGGATCGGCAGCTTGGGAGATGAAAGACCCAGCGCCTGAAGATTCTGATTTTCATAGCGGGTGACCTGATCCGCCGTTACCCGCGGTAGCAGATTAGAAAGCCTACGCTCGCGGGTGCCAGCCGCCTGCTCCACCTGGGCTTCTGCCACCTTCACGCTGAGATTGGTCTTCAGAGCCTGCGCAATCGCATCCTCGATCGTCAGCTGCTGTGGCGCGGGCTGCTGCTGGCTTTGTGCCAGGGTCCCCCGCCAGCAACAACGTCGAGAGAAGAACAACCAGCGCTTTCATGTCATCCGACCTTTCGGTTCGTCGCTCCGGCCCAAAAGTCTTTGAACGCTTCATCTAGCCAGGAGCTGAGGTTTCCTCTTGGCTTCATGGCCCAGAGCTGCAGGGTCCCCATCACGGCGCGTTGGAAGGCCATAGCCAGATCCGCGGCCCTCCGCTGCGAGCGGACCTCGCCGTGTTTCTGACCCAGCTTGATGATTTCCCGCAGGTTCTGCCGTCCTCGTGCCATGGTGTCGCTGGTGAATTCGCGGACCGCATCGCTCGAAACCATGGCTGTCAACAGGCTGCGGGTTAGTGAAGGGCTTTGGCCGGGCTCTTCGGCGATGGCGTGAATCAGGGCATGTAGAACGTCGTGGATCGAAGAGCTTCCGGAATTCGCGCTGTCCCGCGCGGCGATGACCTTCTCGATCTGCTTCTCAGCTATAACAGTGAGGACGTGTGGCTTGGTGGGAAAATAATTAAAGAAGGTGCCCTCTCCTACGTCGGCCGCATCGGTGATAGCTTCGGTGGTCGTCTCGAAGAAGCCTCGCTCAGCAAACAGCTTCATGGCGGCGCGATAGATCTTCTCCCGGGTTTCAATTCGGCGCCGCTCCCGCCGTCCGACTCTTAATTTCGCCGGTCCGGTTCGTTTCGTGATCGTTTTCATCGTCTCCGCGGATGTCGGTTATTCGCGCTCTCCGGACGGAAGCGTCTGCCTTGGGGTAAGTCAGATCCGGGATGCATGAGCAATACTCATATATGAGTGATACTCATAACAGAGATATTTCTTGCGCTCAGTGATAGGTGTCACGTGAGAATGTGATCCAGGCGGGACATCGTTGGAGGGAGAGCGGCCATGCTGTCACTGGCAACCGAGGCACTCGCGAAAACGAAAACTCTGTGGCTGCGAGAATCAGGAAAAGCACACGCGCGGCTTTGCAGTACACAATCCCCAATTCAATCGGCGGTTTCGACCACCTTCATTCGATACGCAGTGCCTTTACTGGTTCGATCGATGCCGCACGCCGCGCCGGAATTAATCCGGCAAGAAATGCGCAGAGGATCAACACCAGAATTGCCCCGCCTAGAGCCACTGGATTGAATGAAGCTACGGCGTACAGCTTGGCTGCCATGATGCGGCCGGCCAGTATCGCCAGTGGCAACCCGATCACGAGCCCGATGACGATTTGCAACAAGGCGCCGCGCAGCACCAGCGCCAGGACATCGCCGCGATTGGCGCCCAGAGCCATCCGAACGCCAATCTCGCTGGTGCGCCGAGCGATGTTGTATGCGGTGACACCATACAACCCGATGCATGCCAGCAACAGCGCAAGCCCGCTGAACAATTCCGTAAGGCGGGCGATGAGCCGCTCCTGGTTAAACTGCCGCGCGACCTGCTCGCCGAAGCTGTGCATATCGATGATGCTCAGGTTGGGATCGATCTCAGCCAGCACGCGCCGCACCTGTGGGCCGATTTCCGCCTGCGAGCCCGAATAATGGATTTCGATCACATCGGCGAACTGCGAACGCGCTTCCATTGTGGCGTAGTTCGGCTCGTGATACTGCACAGTCTGGAAGTAGGGTACGAAGAACATGGGATTTTGCGGGTAATCGGCGTCGTCGGGGCTGCGGTAACGTGTATCTTTCACCACCCCCACGATTTCGTAATCGCCGCTGTGACCTGGGGCGTCGAATCCGAGGTGCTGGCCGATCGGATCTTCCTTGGGAAAGAACGTACGCACGAAGCTTTCATCCACCACTGCCACGCGCTGTGAGGCAGCCGTGTCCTGCTCGCCGATAGTGCGGCCCCGCAGCACAGACGTGCCGATGGTCTTGAAGTAGTCTGGACCGACGCGCACCCAGCCAACGCCGATGTGTTTTGTTGGTTTAGGGCGACCCTCAATCTCGACTTCGTCATTCCAGCTGTCGCCATCCTGCGGACTGTACAGGGAATAGCTAACGCTGTGAACACCGGGAATTTCGCCCAGACGCTCGCGAAGCTGGCGATAGAGCCCAGGCAATCGTTCCAGCGTGTAGCCCGCGATGAGCGGATTAACCTGCACCATGAGACGTCCATCGGTGTCGAAACCGAAGGGGAAGTGCTCCAGATTGCGAAGACTTTCCGTCACCAGCCCAGCCATGGCCAGCAGTACCAGCGAGAAAGCCGCCTGAGCAATGACCAGGGATTTCTGTGGCATGGCCGAGCGGTCGCGCGTCGACCGATTGGCGCCGCGTAATGCTTCAGCGGGATCGGAATGTGAGGCCATCCAAGCCGGCGCGAGGCCGAAGATGATGCCCGTCAACAGCGAAAGGGCGAAGGCGAAGGCGAGGATCGGCAATGAGGGAGTGGCATCAATGGGAACAAAGTCTGATCCCCGAAATGCGACGACCAGAATGGCGCGCGTGCCCCAGTACGCCAGCGCCAGTCCCGTCGCTCCTCCCAGGCAAGCCAGCAGCACGCTCTCGGTGAGGAGTGAGCGAATCAGCTTGCGTCGAGTAGCCCCCAAGGCAAGGCGAACCGCGGTCTGCTGCCGCCGTGCCGTGCCGCGTGCCAGCAGCAGGTTCGCCAGGTTGGCGCAGGCGATCAGCAGTACGAGCACAGAGGCTGCAATCAACATATACAGCCCGCTCTGGTATTGGTCGCGCAGATCGGTGACGCCATCGCCGCCAGGACCAAGTTTCATGTACTGCTTGGGGATCTCTTCTCGTGCCCTCGGGTCAAGTTTGTCCTGCACTGAGAGCAGCCACTGATGCAGCTCGGTGTTGATCCGTGCCTGCACCTGTGCCGGCTGCGCACCCGGCTTCAGACGGCCGATCAGGTACAGCCAGTATTGCGTGTCCAGGTGCAGCATGGAGCTCTTCTGGTTGATCTGTGGCTCAAAGGCAACGGGGATGTAGACCTCAGGCGGATCCTCGCGCAGACGAGCGCCGTAGAATCCCGGGGGCGTGATGCCGATTACGGTGAAGGGCTGACCGTTGACCATGAAGCTTGAACCAACAATGGAGGGATCATTCCCGTAGTGCTGCTGCCAAGCGCGATAGCTCAGGACGATGGTGGGAGCGGCGCCGGGACGATCGTCATCAGCAGCAAACACTCGGCCCGCGAACGGCTGAATCCCCAGGGTGGAGAAAAAGTTTCCCGAGACGAACTCTCCCGGAAGGGTTTCTGCCGGACCCGACGAGCCGCTCCGCCGGACACCTATATTTGGCCGATTCGACTGAAAGGCCGCGATCTGCTCGAATTGTGGAGTGTTGGCCTGAAGGTACTGGTAAAGCTGGTAGGAGACGAGACCCCAACCTCCATCGCCCTGGCCCATGCCCCCATACACGCAGCACACGTTGTTACTGCCGATGCGGTACAGCTGCGAGGAGTTCACGACCGGCAGCGACTTCAGCATTACCGCATGAACCAGCGTGAAGATGGCCGTGTTTGCGCCGATACCCAGCGCCAGGGTCAGCACAGCCGTGATCGTGAAACCGGGCGACTTCACGAGTTGCCTCAGCGCGTAGCGAATATCCTGCAGAATGGTCATGCGAACCTTCGCCGTTAGACTGCACAGCAGGGGCCATCTTCCGCGGAACTAACCCTTTTAATTTGAGGGAGTTGCTTTCTGACTAGATCGCCCGGTGCGGCGCCCTGTCCGCTAGCATCGGCAGGTGTCCGGAATTGAACGGCAAATTGGTGGGCAGTGCAGGACTCGAACCTGCGACCTCCTGCTTGTAAGGCAGGCGCTCTAACCAGCTGAGCTAACCGCCCGGTCACGATGGCTTGGGGAACGCGCGAAAGCAACTAGGCCGAGTTTACATGATGAATCAGAGTGCCGCAAAACAATGCTAGCTAGCTTTCTCGCGTGAACTCCACCAGGAGTTGGAGCCGTTCGCGCGCATGTCCGCTGTCGATCGCGTAAGCGGCCAGTGGCACAGCTTCGCTGATGCGATCGGCGTGCCCTGCGGCTACCAGGGCGGCTGCAGCATTCAGCAAAACAACGTCGCGCCGGCAGGAACGCTCGCCATCTAGGATCGCACGAATCATTGCCGCGTTCTGATTGGCGTCGCCGCCCGCGATCTCCTGCAGCGAACTGCGCTCGAATCCGAAATCCTCGGGTGCGACCTCATAGATATGCACCTGGCCATTGCGCACCTCGGCGATCTTTGTGGGCGCGGAAATCGTGATTTCGTCGAGCCCGTCGCGTCCGTGAACAACAAAGGCACGGCGCACGCCCAGTTCGCTCAGCGCCTCTGCTAGTTTCTCCACCAGATCGGCAGAATAGACGCCAACGACCTGCGCCGAGGCCTTGGCCGGATTGGTGAGCGGTCCAAGTAAGTTGAATATGGTGCGCAGTCGCAGCTCGCGCCGGGCCGGCTGAACATATTTCATGGCGGTGTGCATCGAAGGAGCGAAAAGAAAGGCAATCCCTGTCTCCCTCAGGCAAGCGGCGATGCGCCCGGGAGCCAGGTTGATGTTTACGCCGAGGGCCTCCATAACGTCAGCCGAGCCGCACTTTGAGCTGATGCTACGGTTGCCATGCTTAGCGACTCGCACCCCGGCGCCGGCAATGGTTAAAGCCGTCGCAGTGGAGATGTTGAAAGTGCCGCTGGTGTCGCCGCCAGTACCGCACGTGTCGACCAGCGCATCTCGCCCGGTGCCGCTGAGATCGAGCGATTCGCCGTCCTCGCTCTTCAACGGCGTCGCCTCCTCACGGATTGCTTGTGCGAAGCCAACGATCTCCTCGACGGTCTCGCCCTTCATCTGCAGAGCAACCAGCAGCCCTCCGATCTGCGCGTCAGTTGCTTCACCACGTAAAATCTGAGCCATAACGGCACGCGCTTCCTCGCGGGTGAGGGAATAGCGATGGCTGGCAATCTTGTGAAGGGCGTCGACAATCATGGCAACAGCAGTTTCGAGGCTCGCTTGTTAGCTTAGCATTCGAAGAGGACGCCAATGTCAGGCCGTGCATAACATAACGTGCGATATTGGTAGTTTGAAGATTAAAGTACAGCACTGCGTTTTCCTGTCGCTATTGGTGGTGTCCGCGGTCTTGCCGATGAAGGCTCAGGTACGGCGCATCTATCTAGGCATGGATCGCAATGATTATCCCGGCGAAGCGAGCATGGTCACTTTGCACAAGACTTTCGCGTTCACCGGTTACTGGCTAAATAATCCGCCAGGCGCAAACCGCAACAACTGGCAGGGCAAGCGCAAGTCACTGCAGTCGATGGGCTACGGCTTCCTGCTCCTTTTTGATGGCCGCGAATATGCAAATCTGAAGGCTTCCGGAAACGCAGCGTACGTGGGACAGAAGGATGCTGCGGTTGCGGTCGGATCGGCACAGCGCGAGGGATTTCCCAAAGGCGCCATTATCTTTCTCGACCAGGAGCAGGGCGGCCGAATGCTGCCGGATCAGCGCGCCTACATTCACGCGTGGGTGGATGGCGTCATCCGGGCGGGATATCGCACCGGGATTTACTGCTCGGGGATTGCGTTCCGTGAATCCAGTGCCGTCTCTGTCGTGACTGCCGACGATATTCGCGAACACGCAGGTGGACGCGAGATCCACTTCTTCATTAGCAATGATCAATGTCCGCCGTCACCGGGCTGCGTCTCCAGCGAGCCTGCGCCGAATCCCCCCGACAGCGGAGTGCAATACGCCGATGCGTGGCAATTCGCGCAGTCTCCTCGGCGTCCGGAGATGACAGCAGCCTGTCGCCAAAGCTATGCACCGGATGGAAATTGCTATCCGGTCGGGATTTCACCGAACTCTGGCTTATACGTTGATCTTGACAGTGCGACTTCCGATGATCCGTCACACGCCAGAAGTCGCTAAAGCAAATGGAGAGCCCTTCAGTTCTATCGCGAGCCGAGATCGAACATGCGGCAACATTGCTGCGCGCCGGCAGACTCGTCGCATTTCCGACTGAAACTGTGTATGGCCTCGGCGCCAATGCCCTTGATGCGGAGGCCGTGGCGTGTATCTTTGCAGCCAAAGGCCGGCCCAGCACCATCCCGGTAATTGTGCACGTCAGCAACGTGAAGATGCTAGAGGCCGTTGTGGCGGAGTGGCCGGCCGCAGCGCAGTTACTCGCTGAGAAGTTCTGGCCCGGGCCGCTGACAATAGTGCTGAAGAAGCAGCCCGAAATTCCTGAGATTGTAACCGCTGGACTGGGAACCGTCGGCGTGCGTATGCCAGCACATCCCGTGGCGCAGGCGCTGATTGAGGCTGCACAGATTCCGATTGCCGCGCCCAGCGCGAATCGGTTTACCCAGCTTTCACCGACCACGGCGGAGCATGTTCGACAGGGCCTTGGCAAGCGAGTGGACTACGTTCTCGATGGCGGCCCCTGTGTTGTGGGGATCGAATCGACCGTGCTCTCGCTGGCCGAAGACATTCCCGTCTTACTGCGGCCGGGCGGGATTTCTCGGCAAGAGATCGAAGCGGCAATCGGGCCGGTTGAACAGCAGACGAAAGTCCTCAGCGAGGCTTACCCCTCGCCGGGCATGCATCCGCGCCACTACAGTCCGCGTACGAAACTGCTGCTGGTGCGCAATGGCGAGGTGCCGGACCAGGGCCTTGGGGCGTACTTGCAATGGCAGCAGCCTCCCAGAAGGGAAGTGGTAGAAGTTGTTCCGATGCCGGCTGGCGCTGCCGAATATGCGGCCGAACTTTATCGCACTCTACACGAGCTAGACTCACGCAATTATGAGTGGATTGCCGTGGATACCCCTGGTGGCGGGAGGAAGTGGGAAGCGGTACTCGACCGCTTACGGCGTGCTGCGGCTTCGGACGAGACATCTGCCGACTGAAGATCACATGACATGCTAGAGTCGAGAATTTGATTGTTGTTCCTTGCGAATTGTCCGCTGATCCCTCCAAGCCGTCTCGACCCGTAAGCTCCCCCGGACTTCTTAGGCAAGTCGGTCTATTTGACGCCACCATGATCGTAATGGGCGGCATTGTCGGCGCCGGCATCTTTATCAACCCCTACGTCGTCGCACAGCGAGTACACACGCCGTTGCTGATCCTTGGAGTTTGGATCGCCGGTGGCGCGGTGGCGATGCTGGGCGCCTTCATTTACGCTGAGCTGGCCGCCCGCAGGCCTGCCGTCGGTGGACAGTACGCCTATTTGCGCGAAGCGTTTCACCCAGTGGTCGGCTTTCTCTATGGATGGGTGTTGCTGCTGGTAATCCAAACTGGCGGCATGGCTGCAGTAACGGTAACATTCGCGCGTTATCTCTTAGAGCTAACCGGATGGCGGATCAATGAGCGTCTTGTGATCGTTCTGACAATTGTCATCTTGACCGTGGTTAACTGCCTGGGCGTAAGACTGGGCAGCCGCGTCCAGAGCGTTTTGATGCTGCTGAAGATCGCCGCTATCGCGGGTTTAATTGCGGCCGGATTCTTCCTGGCGCGTTCGCCACATCCCTTGCTGCATCCGCTGCTCGATCAGGGGCCGTCATTTGATCTGCTGACCACGATTGGAGCAGCGATGGTCCCGGTGCTGTTTGCCTTCGGGGGATGGCAGACCACGAACTTCATAGCCGAAGAGATCAAAGATCCGGAGAAAAGTCTTTCCCGCGCTCTCATTTTGGGTGTAGCCGGAGTGATCGTGCTTTACGTAGGCGTCAATTTCGTGTGCGTTAGGACTTTGGGGCCCCAGGCATTGGCCGACACTCGAGTTCCCGCAACAGCTGTGATGCGAGCTACCATGGGCAATGTCGGATCCCGGCTCATCGCTCTCGGCATCGCGGTCTCGACACTGGGCTTCTTGAGTCAGTCTGTACTGACCGCACCCCGGGTTTACTTCGCCATGGCGCGAGACAAAGTATTCTTCCATAGCGTCGCTTCGGTCACGCGTCGCACCCATGTTCCGGCCGTAGCCATTATCCTGCAGAGCGTGTGGACAATCGTCGTCGCACTATCCGGCCGATATGAACAAATACTGAATTACGTGGTGTCAATGGACTTCTTGTTTTTCGGTCTGACGGGTGCAACCCTGTTCGTTTTTCGTCGTCGCGAAGCTATAGACCGGACAAACATGAAACCTAAATACACCGCACCCGGTCATCCCTTCACTACGGGATTCTTTGTACTGGTATCGTGGCTGGTGGTGATCAATACCATTTACAAGTATCCGAAAAACAGTCTTCTCGGCATGGCTATTTTGCTGCTGGGATTACCTGTCTATGCTTTTTGGTCCGCGAAGCAGAAAGCCGGAGAAGAATAAGCCTGATGCCATCTCGCACGCATATCGGTTCGCCATATATGCAGTTTGCCAAGCTGCGCTCCAGTGCGAAATACAATCTCGCAAGCAGCGGCATCATGAGCTATCCGTTAGCCGAGTTGCCGGTAACCCTGGAGCAACTGGAAATCTGTGGTCCCACGGTTTACGGGTATGCTCCTCTTCTTGAGCGCCTGGCGACGATGTTTGGAGTGACGCCAGAGTGCGTAGTCACAGCAGCGGGAACTTCGATGGCCAACCATCTTGCGCTCGCGGCCACATTGGAGCCCGGTGAGGAAGCTCTGGTAGAGTGGCCAACCTACGAACTGCTTGTCACTACGCTCAAATACCTTGGCGTAACGGTGAGCTATTTCGAGCGGTGGATGGAAGACGGATTCCGTGTCGAACCGGAAGAAGTAAAACGTCGTCTCTCCCCGCGGACGAAGCTCATCGTCCTTACGAACCTGCACAATCCTAGTGGTGCACTCATTGACGAGCCCACACTTCAAAAAGTTGGAGATCTCGCAAAGCAACATGGCGCGCGCGTGCTGGTTGACGAAGTTTATGTGGAGACGCTGTATGAGCAACGTCCGCGTTCCGCGGTGCACCTGGGCGATCATTTCCTGGTGACCAGTAGTTTGACGAAAGCTTATGGCCTCAGTGGACTTCGTTGCGGTTGGGTGCTCGCCAATCCTGCGCTCACACAACGCATGTGGCACATCAATGACCTATATGGGGTGAATGCGGCACATCCGGCGGAGCTGCTGAGCGTGATTGCACTCGATAACCTGGACCGGGTGGCGTCTCGTGCCAAGAAACTGCTGGCAGCGAACGGTCCTGCGCTGGAGGAATTTTTGCGATCGCGCGATGACATCGAGTGCGTTCGTCCGCAGTTCGGCACCGTTGCGTTTCCCAGGCTGCCGCATAGCAGTGTGGCGGATCTCGAGCAATTGTTGCGTGAAAAGTACGAGACAAGTATTGTCCCCGGAAGCTATTTCGGTTTGGCGCAGCATTTTCGCATCGGCATCGGCGGCGGCACCGAAATGACGAGGGTTGGGTTGGAGCGGTTAGGATTGGCCCTTGATGAGTTGCAAACACGGTCGGCGTTGGTAGCAGGGCCATAGTAAGCGTGCTGCTTTTGAATGTTGCAGGCGCGGAGCACGAACAGATGTGAACTGTCGTGTGGCCGAACTGTGGGACGTAAGAAGTCGTTCAGTAGGCAACGAATTTGCGTGAGCCTAAGACGAAACTCCGGCATCCGATCGGTGCAGCGTCAAGCGAATAACGACACGGAGATTGAGATCGCGTATTCGACAACAGTCGATTGCAGTGTTGCTGAGATTTTCGCTGGATCAGGTTGCTTGTATAATCAAAAGGCTGGTGGCATCACTTCGTCGCCAGTTCCTCCATGTGGGGCTATAGCTCAGCTGGGAGAGCGCATCGTTCGCAACGATGAGGTCGTCGGTTCGATCCCGACTAGCTCCACCAAAATAAACTTGCCCCATTGATCGCGTTTTGCTGCTGCCGGCCTTTTTCTGTCGCGCCGTCCTTCAGCGTGCAGTCTTCTGTCGCCGTCGCTGCTCGCTCGCCTGAATCATTTCACTCATATCGAAAGTTGGGCGTATTTCGAACGTCGACCCATACTTCAGAGCCGGATGCTGAGAGATTAGCTGAATAGCATGATTCATGTCCCGCGCCTCGAGGACGAGAATGCCGCCGAGCTGTTCCTTGGTTTCAGCAAAGGGCCCGTCGGTGGTCGCGACTTTGCCGTTCTTCCAAGACAGGGTCAATGCGGTTTCCTGAGGCTGAAGCGCTTCTCCGCCGCCCCAATGCCCGTCGGCCCGAAGATGGTCATCGTATTCAAAGCAGGCATCGAACATCGTCTTTCGCTCGTCTTCGGTCATAGCCGCGTTTCTTGCCGGCTGGTAGTATCCCAAACAAATGTATTTCATTGTCTTCTCCTTCTGGTCATAGCCGGCATTACGGCTATCGCGGGCTTCTCTATTAAGGCTTCAAGTATCGAAGTGCAACACATCCTGATTCAAAAATCTTTGAGTCAACGAGTTTTAATTGCAATGTCTCTTGCAAGCTGACACCTTCCAACAGTCGTCTGCCTTCGCCGGCGATTATTGGCTGAACGACAAAACGGTATTCATCCACCAGACCAAGCTCAATAAGTTGGGAAGGAATATCTACCCCACCGACTAGAATATTTTTGCCTTGCTCTTGCTTCAGTCTAACTATTTCGTCGCCAAGGTTTGTACGAACAATCCTCGTATTTCCGTCTTCGGCGCTGTCTAAGGATCGCGAAAAAACCAGCTTGTCGACGGAAACAAAGGCTTGAGCAAATTCGTGGTCCGCTTTGGACGCGGGCTGGTCCCTGGCGACCTCTGGCCAATAAGGAATCATCAATTCGTAGGTTTTACGCCCAAAGACCTGCAGGTCAGCTTCTCGCGTGAGCTGCGTAAAATATTCAAGTAGTTCGTCGTCAGCAATGACTTTGGTGTGATCGCAGCAGCCATCTAAGGTGATGTTGATCGCATAGATCACTTTTCTCATTTTGATTTCCTCCTCTAACTGAGGCCCACATACTCTACTGTCTGTTGCCCGCTATCTCAACCTGCATCAAAGTGATGTGGCTGCGGTGATGCAGTACGTGAGTTCGGTTTAGCGAGCTTCTGTTCCGTCTGACCACCGTTCGACGGCAACCACGAACGATGTCAGGTGCAACCGCGGGTCGTTCATAGCAACGATGGGAGAGCCCGGCAGATTCGCTCCCCAGCTTGCGGGGTTGGTCTGCGAATAGAAAAACATGAGGTGCGAGGGCCAGTGCGGGGCGCTGTCGCCGCCGTATCCCTGCTTCGACATCATGTAGCACATCGCCCCAGGTGCCATCGCCGGCAGTTCTTTTTTGTCGACGGCGGCGATGATGGCCTCCTCCATCTGGGCTTTCGTGCATCCCGCCAGGATCAAATCGGTCGCTTTGAGGTCCCATAGAAGGTAGGAATGCGCGGCGGCCGCATTCAGACACATCGGAACCCGCACCTTGGGACTCCAAAAGTCGGCATCAGCTGCGGCAGTCCACGAACGTTCCACGACACACACAAAACCGTTTTTGCCTTTGACCGCGGTTACGAAACCATGATGTCCAAGAACAAGACCGCGGCATCGCGTGAGATTGATTCTGGTGCTGCGCTGCGCGCCAGGGCTATTTCCGCACTCTGATCCGCCATGAGGTATTGATCGATCGGGGCCATGCCCGGGTTAGCAGTCTTAGCATCCTGTGTCATCGCCTGGGACGCCGTACAGAGCACAACCAGCAGTGCGAAGCCTTTGATTGCGACTGCGCCAATCTCCTTATTCCGCATTGTTTTTCCTCCTGCGAATGTGGCTCTTTCTGTGGGGCCGTCGAGATGTACGGGGTCGATCAGTCGCTGCGTCTTCACATGCTCGGTGCCGGCGTTCCGTCGGACCATTTGTCCACGGGTAGCAGGAATACGGCTATGGGAGGAAAGCTTTGGAGCTGTGGATACGACTGCGAGGACCAATACCAATAATTCACCGCCATAACTGGAGAATTGGGGAGATTCGCACCCCAGGCTGCAACATCCTTGGTTGGTGCGTAGAACATGAGGTGAGGAAGGTTGTGGCCGCCGTTATCGGTAAGATAGGACGACTTCGCCATCATGTAGTCCACGGCTCCCGGCTCAAGAGCTGGCAATTCTTGCCTCTCGAGTGTCGCCTTGATTGCGGCGATGACCTCGACCTTGGAATGGCCGGCCAGCAGTAGTTGCGTTCGTTTATAAGCAAACGGCAGTATGGAGCGCGAGGCCGGCGGGTTCATGCAATCCGCAGCTCGAATTTTCGGGTTCCAGAATTCGGGCCAATCGAAGAAACCCATCCATCCACGTCCCACCATGCACACCCAGCCATTCGTGCCTTCCACCGCGGTTTGGTAGCCATGGCGGCCAAGGACGAGAACCGTGGCGTCGCGCGAGATGTCTTCTGGTGCCGCGCTGCGGGCCAACGCGATTTCGGCAGTGCGGTCCATCAGATACTGCTCGATCGGAGCCATATTCGGATAAGGTGTCGTGGCCTCCTGTGGCATGGCCTGGTACGCCGTACCGAGTACAACCAGCAGTACGAAGCTTTTGATTGCGATTGCGCCAATCTTCTTTTTCCGCATAATTCTCCTCCCGAGAATCGGGTTTTTTCGCGAGACTGTCCTTCGGGTGCAGCGTTCCGTCGCCGCCCGCTTACCTTCATCAGTTCGTTCAAGTCCGCTCAGTTGCTTCCGTCGGTTGGCGGTTGGAAAAAGATCGCTCGCACCTCGACCGGCGCCCGACAGGCCAGGACGGCCTTGCGCCCCCATGCCACGGCCTCGTTCAGGTCGGCGGCTTGCAGTATCCAGACGCCGCCCACGTGCTCCTTGGTCTCCAGGTAGGGCCCGTCGGTGACCAGCACTTTGCCATCCGGCTGCGGCCGCAGCGATTTGGCGTCGCTTGCCGGGGTTAGGCCGCCGGCGAAGACCCTGATACCGGCAGCGATCATCTCGCGGTTGAGCGCGTGTATCTCTTCGGAAATCGCTCCGGTTTCGACCGATGGGTCATAGTTGTCGGGGTGGTGAATAGCAACCAAGAATTGCGGCATGTTTCCTCCGGTCATCGTGTTCGAGTCGGCAGCAGTTGCTTGCGCGCTGGATCCTTGAAACGCTCGCACCTCGCCCGGCATCCGACAGACGACGGCGCCCTTGCGCGCCCATACCAGCGCTTCGTCGAGATCTGCGCATTCCAGTATCGACAGACCGCCCACGTGCTCCTTGGTCTCCAGGTACGGCCCGTCGGTGACGAGCACCTTGCCATCGGGCTGGCCCCGCAGCGACTTCGCGTTGCCAGCCGGGGACAGGCCACAGGCGAAGATGATCCTGGGGCCGGCAGCATTCATCTCTTTCTCGAGCGCTTCGATCTCTTCGGGACTCGCTCCGGTTTCGACGGACGGGTCATAGTTGTCGGGGAAGTGAATCGTAGTCAAATATTGAGGCATGTCTTCTCCTGTCAGTGTCTTCTCCCTGGTTGGGAGCCAGCAGCACAGCCTTGCGCACTGCCTCGTTCATCCTATAGTCGTCGCGCCCGAACAAAATCGACAGCCGGGGTAAACTTTTTTTCAATTGCTCGAGCCGCCGGGCGAAAACGGCGCTCCGGCTCCTGCCGCACCAGCTGCACGAATTTCGGATGGGAATGGCCGGCGGTTGATTGTCGTCCCGGTTTGGCCGCAGGGCACACCGAAACGCTTGAGGACTAATGTGGCAGTCAGCCCTCGGCTGCCGGGAGATAGGGAGCGGCCAGGGCCGCTGGGCACCTTTATGACAGAATGTGAATCCATGCGGAAGGCAAAGACACAGGCGAATAGCGAATATGCCCGGAGAATTGATCGGGTGATTGACTATCTTCGAGCGAATCTGCATCGCCCGGTGAAGCTGGCTGAGCTTGCCCGTGTTGCTTGCTTCTCGGAATTTCACTTCCATCGGATTTTTACAGCGGTCTCCGGCGAGACCCTAAACAACTTCACCAATCGGCTTCGTCTGGAAAAGGCGGCTCGTCTGCTTCGCTATTCCGAAAAAAGCCTGACCGATATCGCCCTGGATTGCGGTTTTTCGTCATCGGCAACATTTTCACGTGCCTTCCGATCCGGCTACGACACTTCGCCAAGTCAGTTCCGAAGAAGCGGCGAGATCAAGAAGAGCAAGATTTGCAAAGAACTCTTCCCGGAAGATGAATATGGTGTCCCCATGAGCGCGGATGAAAAAAGAGCCGCGTTCACGGTGAGATTGATCAACATTCCCGAAAGGCAGGTCGCGTACATTCGAGTCACGAATGCCTTCGAACTGGACAGAGTACTTGCCGCCCTCGCGACAGTGATCGAGTGGGCCAAATCCCAGGAGGTGTTTTCACAGGGGATTCTTTTCGGAATGACGATAGACGATCCACACGTGACCCCAAAGCATCTTTATCGATATGAGGTCTGTCTTGCCTCGTCATCTCCCTTCGAGTGTAGGGAAGGAATGTCGACATTGAAGATGCCAGCCAGGCGATACGCCGCCATAAAAGTTTCCGGCGATATTCATAAAGTAGCTACCGCCTGGGACTATCTATACAGAGATTGGCTCATCAACAGCCCCTACGAGCCTGAGCATGCGCCGGCACTTGAAATTTTCCTGAACAAGGAAAGCGCGATGGATTGGTCGTACTTTGAATTGGAACTATGCCTGCCGGTTCGGAAACCGGCAGAGATGAGGACTGGGAGGAGCATATGATCGACGGAATTGGCGGCGTTTTTCTTTTTTCTAACGATGCAAAGAGATTGGCGACCTGGTATCGCGAGTGCCTCGGAATAGTTGCTGCGGGCGAAGACAGCGAGTGTAATTCAATCTATGCGACATTTGACTATTGGGATATTGACAATCCCGAGATCAAGAGAACCCTGGCGTGGGCAATTATACCCACGGATCAAGATATCAAGGACAAGCCACGAACCGGTCAGATTAATTATCGCGTGAAGAACTTGAAGGAAGTCCTCAACCATCTTAAGAGTAAAGGCGTGGCAATCGAAAAGACCGAGGAATATCCCTCCTACGGGAATTTTGCGTGGCTTAGAGATCCAGATGGTAATAAGATCGAGCTTTGGGAGCCATCTACGAGTGAATAAAAGTCTCTGATTGGTGAATCCCCAAGCGGCAAGCGTCGCGCACGGAAAGCGATGGCGAACTAGTTCTATTCAACTTCCTGCAGTCTTATTTCAGTTCTTCGAGCCGCCGGGCCAGAAAACGGCGCTCCGGTTCCTTCGGCGCCAGGGAAAGTGCCTTTTCATAAGAAGCACGGGCCTCCGGAATCCGCCCTAATCGGCGACACAGGTCCGCACGGGCAGAATGCGCGAGGTGATAATTCGCCAGCTGCTCGCGCGCCAGCAAGTCATCGATCAGGCTAAGACCCTGCTCCAGTCCTTCGGGCGTCGACATGGCAACGGCAACTGCGCGGTTCAGTTCGACAACCGGGGATGGCTGAATCCGCAGCAACCGGTCGTAGAGCAGCGTAACCTGGCGCCAGTCCGTGGATGCGGTGGAGGAACTCTCGGCGTGAACGGCCGCAATGGCCGCCTGCAGCGTGTAGGCGCCGAAGCGCCGCGAACGAAGAGCGCGTTCGGTGAGCGCGATGCCTTCGGCGATCTGCTCCCGGTTCCACAACGACCGATCCTGCTGCTCCAGCAGGATCAAGTCTCCGTCGGGGGAAGTTCTGGCAGCGCGGCGCGACTCCTGCAGCAGCATGAGTCCCAGCAGGCCCATCACCTCGGGTTCATCAATCAACTGAAGCTTGAGCAGGTCGAGCAGGAGTCTGCCCAGACGGATTGCCTCGCGGCTGAGTTCGGCGCCCGTGGTTTCCGCCGAGTATCCCTCGTTGAAGATCAGGTAGACGACCAGCAGGACAGTTCCCAACCGTGCCGATAATTCCTGCGACATGGGCACCTGGTAAGGAATTGCCTTATCGCGGATGAGAGCCTTGGCGCGAACGATACGTTGCGCCAGCGTTGCCGGCGTAATCAGAAATGCCCGAGCAATCTCCTCCGTGGTCAGGCCGCAGACTTCGCGCAGGGTGAGCGCAACCTGTCCTTCCGGAGGGAGAGCGGGATGGCAGCAGGTGAAGATGAGACGAAGGCGATCGTCCTCGATCTCCTCCTCATCGAGCGCAGTGTCGTTGACGCGCGATTCCATGTGGGCGACAAGATCTTTTTGTGCTCCGTCGAAGCGCGCGCGCCTGCGCATAACGTCTATGGCCTTGAAGCGTGCAGTTGAAATCAGCCACGGGCGCGGATTGTCGGGTATGCCGGCCCGAGGCCATGTGTCCAGAGCGGCGGCAAAGGCTTCGTGCATCGCCTCTTCGGCGAGATCAAGATCGCCCAGCAGGCGCACCAGCGTAGCTAGAATCCTGCCCGATTCAGAGCGATAGAGAGTCTCTATGGCCTTGCTTAGATCTTCGGGGGCATTCGGCGGCATCAACGTCAAACTAGCAAACCGACTGACTCGACACAACTGGATCGTCCGGCGTTCGAAGAGCGTACCACGTGTAGGCTTTTCTTCGCGCCTTTTTTCTCCAGTTCGTGGTGACACTCTATCCTTGAGTGGGAGGAGAGTAGGATCGACATCGACAGCCATGCTCGAAAACATCGATTTGAAGAAGAAGCTCTCCCGCGAAGAATACAAACGCGTCGTCCCTGGCTTGCAGTTACGTCTGTACGACTTGGAGAAGGCGTGCTGGGACAACGGTGTCCCCACGATCATTGTGTTCGAGGGCTGGGATGCGTCAGGCAAGGGAACGACGATAGCGGCGCTGACGCAGCGACTCGATCCGCGAGGCTTCAAACTGTACCCCATCACCGCTCCGCGAACTTACGAGCAGCAACGTCCGTGGTTGTGGAGATTCTGGCTGAAAGTGCCCAATCGAGGAGAGATGGTCATCTTCGATCATAGCTGGTATGGACGGGTGCTGGAGGAGCGGGTCGAGGGAACGACTCCGAAGAAGTCATGGAAGCAAGCATTCCGCGACATCGCCGAGTTCGAGCGCATGCTGGCCGACGACGGCACCGTGATCCTGAAGTTCTTTTTGCACATCAGCAAGAAGGAGCAGTGCAGGCGTTTCGAGATGATCCAAGCGGACCCGATGGAAGCATGGCGGGTGAGCAAGGCCGACTGGGCTCGTCACAAGAAATACGGCGATTACCTTGCGGCTACAGAAGAGATGCTGGAGCTCACCGAATCGGAATTCGCACCATGGACCATCGTCGGAGCCACCTCCAAGTCGTATGTCCGGAAGTATGTCTTTGAAACGATCATCAATGCCATGGAAAAGAAGCTGGGATCCAAGGTGCCTCCACGCGTCGACGTTTCTGCCGAGGTATCCAAAGATGCCGAATTGCGCGCGGCCATGGAGTCCTTGAGCGAAGGCAGGTTGTGATGCTGGAGACAGCGGATCTTACCTGTACCTTGGATCGCCAGACATATGTGCGCGAAGTGACGCGACGCCAAATTCAATTGCGTGAGTTGGGATATCAGGTTTATCTGCAGAAGCGGCCCGTCATTATTCTGTTCGAAGGCTGGGATGCAGCGGGAAAGGGTGGCGCGATCAAGCGTATCACCGAGAAGCTCGACCCGCGCGGCTACATCGTCTATCCAATCAGCTCGCCTCACGGGGAAGACCGAACTCGGCATTATCTGTACCGTTTTTGGAGACGACTGCCGGAACGAGGGCAGATCGCCATTTTTGATCGCTCCTGGTATGGCCGGGTTCTGGTTGAGCGAGTGGAAGGATTCGCCGGCGAGGCGGAATGGAAGCGTGCCTACAAAGAAATCAACTCCTTCGAACGGCAATTGCGAGACTTTGGCGCCATCCTGGCGAAGTTCTGGATCCACATCTCGAGGGAAGAACAGCTCCGCCGTTTCGAGGAGCGCCAAGCAATCGGATACAAGGCGTGGAAGTTAACCGACGAAGACTGGCGCAATCGCGAGAAGTGGGCGGCTTACGAAGAGGCGGTGGAGGAGATGTTGGTCAAGACCAGCACTGTCACTGCGTCGTGGACACTCGTCGAAGGAAACGACAAGTACTGGGCGCGAACCAAGATATTAGCGAAGCTGGTGAAAATTCTCTCTTCCGAAATGGGGTACGAGCCGACTGATCCACTTCGTAGGGCCGAGGGAGCGAAAACTCGCCGCAACCATAAGCACACTCCGCGGAGCTGAGCAGCGTCTGGTGATCCTGCTTGGCGACGGCTCTTCGAGCTAGTGCTCGATGGCTCCGAATCGCGGGCTTTGCGGAAGTAACAGCGCCATCACTATGCTGCAGTGTGCTCGAAACCTTCTCGAATTCCTAACAATGGATTCCAATTAGCAGTTGCGTTCTAAAAGCAAAAGACCGATGATATCGCCCACTAAAGGAGCGACTCGGGAATGTCTGCAGCATCACTTCACGCCTGCTTTCGGTTCTTCCGCGTAATTACTGCCGTGAGCCTGCTTTGCTTTGCCATGGTTCCCATGGCTCAGTCAGCGCAAAAAAGCACTGCTTCCTTCGGGCAGAAGCCGGCGGTTACAAAGGAACAGGACGTTACCGAAACGCCCCCCGAACCCCAGAGCACGCATCCAGGCAGCGCCAAAGCGCCGCTCACTCCAATGACTTCTTCGGAGCTGATCGCCGAGTTGTTGAAGGTAAAGGACCACTCTCTCATCGTCGCGAATAAGTACATCACCGGCCCGCTCATGGTCGATGCTGAGCAGCAGGCAGTCGCGCCCATCAGCTTCAAAGTTGAGTTTCGCGACTGCGAGTTTGCCGATGACGTGGTTGTGAATAGGGTTGAATTTGCGCAAAGCCTGGTCTTGCTACGAGTGAAGTTTGACAAGGCATTTATATTGGGCGGCGTCTCTATCAAAGGCGACTTGGACCTGGAAGATATGCAAGCCAGCCAGCAGATCATCAAGCTTAATCGCTTACACGTCGACGGAGACGTCCGGATAACGAACCTTGATGTTACGGAAAAAGAAAGCGTCGCTGCGGGCAAAGATCCTGGCCCTAAGGGGCTGCAGATGGAATACCTCCGGGCAAACAACCTCAGTATTGGAGCGCTAACGAAGTCCATTCCGGAGATTGATCTCGAACATCTGACGATCGGCCGGTTCAACCTTTCAAGCAAGCCGGGTGCGAATGTGAAAGTAGACGAACTTGACCTCGATAACTCAACGCTACGCGACGCATTGTTTGTGCAAAACATCGATCTGCAAACCGTTGATGCCGTAAATCTGAGCCTAGGCAAGCGGTTGTGGTTTCGACCGGTTACAACCATCAGGAAATCTCTCAATCTGAGGTCAGCCAACCTGGCGGGGCTCGAGTGGAGGTTTGCCGGAGCAGTGCAGTTTCCTGAAAAGGTGGATATCGACAGCGCGACCCTGGGAGCCCTTCATGTCATCCGAGTTCCGCCAGTTGGATCCGTACTGTCGGAAGCTGAGGCGAGGGAATTGAGAGCGGACCGAACAGACTACGGGCTGGGTTTTTTGCAACGGGCAAACTATTACGTGCCCGCCTATGCGTCCTATGAGGCTGCATACAAGTCCCTGGGACAGTCTGATAAGGCGGATGCTGTGTACTTCGCAATGCGCGACCGGATGCGCTATTCCGAGTTCCATGACGCCTACACCCCATCGCAAAAGATCATTACTGGATTCGACTATCTAATTGGCTTTGGACATAAGTGGTTGTTTGGATACGGGCGCTCTTGGGCCTATCCCCTGGTGTGGTGCGTGATTTTTGTTGTGCTGGGCGCATTCCTGTTTCGCGATATCGAGCGAATGCAGAGAGTGGATGAGAATTCATCCGAAGCTTTCGATCCAATCTGGTATAGCCTCGACATATTTGTGCCGGTACTGAGTCTTGGAGTGGGCGATAAATGGCGGCCCAAGGAGGAACACCGACTCCTGCGCTTTTACGCGAGGCTGCTGTCGCTGGTCGGTCTGATCTTCGCCTCCGCCGTGGTTGGCGCCTTGACTGGCACGCTTAAATAGCTGCAGATTTTGTGCGGCCTGAACCAGGCCCCAGCCACACGTACGACACACCGGTTTTCGAGCGGGTCAACGTGCGCTATTTCCCTGTGGTTCCTCCTTGGGCAGCGTCTCGCCCACCCAGTAGCCGGTTCGAGCAGTCACCACAACATCTTCGCGGGTGGTAACCACCACGCGCAGTGAGTGCTGCCCAAGCGACAGCTTCCTGGGAGTGAAACTCAGCAGGTACTGGTTGAAGAAATGATTGTTGACACTGGTCAACTCCTCCTCCAGCGTCTTCTCATCATGAAAAGGCAGATATTCCCCGCCTGACATCTCTGCCACTGTTTTTGGCACATTCTCTTTCGCCGACTTCAACAGGCTTGAAAAGACGCCGAGAAGATTCACGGGGTGATCAGCCGGATCGGCAATCATCTCACCGAGCTTAGAAGCGGCTGTCTGTGAATAGGTGGCGCCGTAGATCAAAACGTTACTGCGCTCGATCTGGCGCATAACCTCAGGGACGCTGGCCGTGCTGCCATCATCGTTTGCGCCGCTCACCAGAAATAGCACCTTGCGATTCGTGGGCACGCGGGCATTGAGTATTCGAACTGAATAGGCAATTGCATCCAGGACAGCAGAGCCGTAATCGCCCGGAGCAATTCGATCGAGCGCTTTGGTCGACTGATCCAGATTGGTCGTGAAATCCTGCTGCAGTTCCGGCTTATCGTCGAAAGCCACTATGGCGACTTCGCCTCTGCCTTCTCCCACAATGGGGTACAGCAAACTTGCTACCCGCCGCACCTTGTCGAGAGTTTCGTTGGCTGAATGGCTTTTTTCGACGGCAATGACTACGGAGGTCTGCGCTGCTGGAAGGTCTTCATCCAGATGAACCTTCTGTTCGACTCCGTTGTCGTAGATGGAGAAGTCGTCAGCCGAAAGCCGATAGATAGGCTCACCAGCAATGTTGGTCACCAGCGTAGGCACCAGAACGACGCTGGTGCCGCCGTGGAGCGTCAGTTCCTGGGCAGCACTGGTTAGACAAGCAGCGAGAATAAACACTACGGTCAAAGCGAATGGACAACTGGCTCGTGTTAGCTCCACTTCACTAATTGGCCTAAAGGAGGTAGGGGGTTCCAATTTACTTGCCTCGCGGGTTCTTTGAGACCCAATTCTAGTGTGCATCCGCTCGCTTGCCGCGCTAATGATGCCCCGCTTCGAACTTCGTCGCTTTTGTACAGTCGGATTCAACCCTTAGTCGGAATATTTGACGGAGCAGCCATACGGACGCGAGGTGGCAATGCTGACCGGTTTGCCCGACATGGCTTCCTCAAGCGCCGCTGAGACGTAGTTCTTAGCGCCATTTACATCCGCCAGATCCGTGGTCGGCCGGTCATCGATCGCGCCGTTGTAAATAAGGGTTCCCTGCGGATTGATGATGAATATGTGCGGCGTTGTCTTGGCATCGTAGAGGTGACCGAAAGCGCCCGTCGGATCCAGCAGAACAGCCGTAGGCGAAGCGTTGACCTGCTTAAGATAGGTGTTCTCTTCGGATGCGGTAACGTAACCCTGTTTTCCAGGCGCAGACGAAATGACCGTCAGCCAGATGACGCCTCGGCTCGTCCATTCGCGCTGCAGGCGCTGCATGTTTCCGCTGTTGTAGTGTTTCTGTGTGTAAGGGCAGCCGCGGTTTGACCACTCCAGCACCACAAACTTGCCGTGGTATTGGGAGAGCTTGTGGACTGTGCCATTGGTGTCCGTTGCCGTAAAGTCGGGCGCTGGTTCGCCCACTCGCGCTGCCCAAGCCGCCAGGAGTGAAATCAAAAGAGTAATAACGATTGTCGAGGGTATCAGGAATCGTTTCGCCATTGTGGTCCTGTCTCCATCGTAACGGTATACCGGCCCGTGACCGACGCTCCTTTCAGAATGGTACGCCCGTCGGCTCCTGGCTCATCGCGAAACCACCGGAGCTGCAACTTCAAACGCGCGTCTCGGCCCAAGAATAATTAAACCTTTTAAAGTGGAAATAGGCTTGATCAACTGGTCGGACTTCTTGAGCGTCAGGTGAAATTCAGTTCGATTGGATGCAAATGCTTGTGGACTCGAATTGTCGATCTGATCCGGATCGAGCGGAAAGAAGCTAGCGTTTTGCACTTGCGAACTGCCCCGCACCGACACGATGAAGTGAGACCTATCCGACTCTGCGGATACTTTCCACGAAGCCGGCAGAGGCTTGGGAAGTTGCTGTCGTGTTTGTTCAAAAAGCGTGCGCCATTGGCTCCAGTCACCGTGTGGAGGTGGCGCCAACGTCAGATTGGCTTTCCCGGGTATGCACATCTCGCGGCACACAATGTATTTCACATCCGCGGAAACGCTCGGAAGCGAGGTGGCGTGTTGCTTCGATGGTTCTTCGATGGGAGCCATCAGAAGCACCTGTCCTTCATAGCCATAATCTACAACGGTTCCGGTGCCTAGACGTATGGGTTGCGGCCAGCGAATTGTGCCAGCCGTAAGTCGGGGCGGGAGATGCCACTGAACCTTGGGCGGCTCACCCGAATCCCCAGGGTTCTGCCAGTAGATGTGCCAACCCGGATCCAGTCGAAATAGCAGCCCCACCCACAAAGGGCGGCCGGGCAACGATGCATTCTGCTCCGCGATCAACTCGACCTGGGCGTGCGAGCCTGCCGGCGACTGCGCAGTAGCATCTGCGCCGAAGATCAGGACCGCAGACGCCAACAGGAAGGCGCTTAGTCGCCGCAACAAACAGACCATGTTGCTTTGACGCTCCGAAGGGTCTTCTGTCATGGCTTAAGGCTTCTCGTGGAAGCCTTTCAGCGACAAGTTTGCATCCTCGTCGGAGACTGGACCTATGTTCGCTGCCTGACTTTCGATTCGGAGCGAGCTCTGGCGATAATGAAATCTCGGTTAATCGAATGACAGGTATCTCTTCCGGCATTGCACCCCACATCAGTTAACACATATACTGAACAGTCACGGTGCTTCGGGACTGGGGCGCGTCAACCATCGCTTCTCCGGTTCCGGCGGCACCGGCGACGGGCCTTCCCAGGTGAGCTGCGCTGGCGTTCCTGTGGGTGGCTGGAGGGTCGTCTTCAGCAGTCGTGAGACGCTAAATCGAAGCCGACGAGACCCGCGCGTCCGGCAACGCGCTGCGCTGCTTGTGCCGCCACGGATCTTTTTTCGCAGCATTTTTTCTATCCTTTTCCCCTCCGATTGCAGGCTCTGCCATACTTCTCTGGACAACGTCTCAAGAGTGCCTGTGTGCGCGGAGTGCCTCGCCGAGATCCAACCGACGCGCGCGCCGCAATGCGTGGTATGTGGCGACCGTCTCGCGGTTGCGGCATTGCTGATGGGTGATTCCCAGTGCGCGAAATGCCACGAGTGCAGGCCGGAGTTTGAGCGCGCCATGTCCTTTGGCGAATATGAAGGCGCCCTGCGCGGTCTTATTCACCTGTTGAAATATGAAGGCGTCAGGCCCGCGGCTCGCCCTATGGGACGAATGGTTGCGCAGACTATTGCAGAGCTACTTCGTGGATCGGTCGATTCAGTGCCGTTGCTGGTTCCGGTGCCGCTCCATAAAAGCAGGCGCCGTGCACGTGCATTCAACCAGGCGGAGCTGATCTCTCGTGCTGCAGCCAACTGCCTCCCACAGCCGCTGGCCGTGGTCAGCGGGGCATTGGTTCGTCATCGGGACACCATCTCGCAAGTGGGCCTCAGCCATGCCGAACGCATCAAAAATGTACGTAATGCGTTTCGCGTGGCCGAGAGCTCGCGGCTAGAGGGCAGGGATGTGATGCTGGTGGACGATGTGATGACGACTGGTACCACATTGTCGGAGTGCGCGCGCGTGCTGAAGCGAGCTGGAGCAAAACGGGTTTGGGCGGCGACGGTGGCTCGCGCCTTTGACAGCGCGGTCTTGTCGCCGCAGAGCGATACCAGAGAAGAGGAGGCAATCGAAGCGGACGTCGCCGCTTCGGTTTAGAACAATTCATGTCAACGCAGGCCCAAAGCACAGCGTCTCGATACGGAAAGTCGCTTGCCGGTTGCATGCACCACGCCCGCATGGCAGGTGATGAGCCGCCTCAGTGGGCGGCAATGCACACTCCGGTGCTGGTACTGAATGCGTCTTACGAGCCGATCAATGTCTGTGCCGCGCGCCGCGCCATCATTCTGGTGCTCAAAGGCGTGGCGATGATGGAAGAGGCCAATGGCCATGTTCTGCACGCTGCCCGGGTGGCGATGCGCGTGCCTTCAGTCATTCGGCTGCTGGAGTATCGCCGGATTCCGCATCAGACGCGAGCTTTATCGCGCAAGAACATCCTGCTGCGCGACCGTAACACCTGCCAATATTGCGGGAAGATTCTAGCTGCGGGTGAGCTGACGCTGGATCACGTCATTCCGCGCTCCCGCGGTGGAGCTTCGACTTGGGAGAATCTCGTCGCCTGCTGCCACTCCTGCAACCGGAAAAAGGGAAATTTGTTGCCACACGAATCCAACATGAAGCTGATGCGCGAACCTCGGCCTTTTAACCTGCACACCAGCCGTCACATTATGCGCATGATGGGACGCTCCGATTCGAAGTGGCAAAAGTACCTCTTCTATTGACGGGTACGGTACTTCAACCGGATAGGTGGTAACAATTTCACGGCGGCCAATCTCCTCAAGTTGAGTACTGAAGTGCCCAATCTTCCCTGTCGAAATCCACTCAATAAACGCTGAAGGGCTGCGTGTTAGGCGGCCAAACGCCAATTGCAGCCACTCTTACCTAAGCAGAGAGCGATTTCTATACAGTTCACTCCCGGACTGCATCCTAAGTACTAGAACGTTACCTTGGAGCCCTTGATGCCTCCGGACTGGGAGAATAGATGGCAGACAATCCCTTGGACCGCATTGTGGAGTATCTGCGGATTTCCGGCGCCAAACATTTTCCGCACCGCTTCGAATTGAAATCAGCTCGCGTGGTTGGTCATACCCCTAAACCTGATCACTATACGTACGAAATTGTGGTGGATTTCGCCGACGGAACCGAGCGGGTAAACGCGAAGATCTATCGTGCCCGGGGGGATTCCCAGAGGCCGCAGGAGCTGGCCAGAATTGAGACGCAGAATCTTCAGTTTGCCTACCAGACAGCCGAACGCCGGAAGTTACAGGGTGTGCCGCGACCGATTGGCGACTTCTCGGAAATGGGTGCAGTGGTCAGTACGAAGGTCAATGGGCTGCCGTTGCAGAGCGTAGTTATGAAGGTTGCGCTACTACCCGATGGTGGCAACCACGGATTGTTGGAGCTGGCTGCGCAGAAAGCCGGCCGCTGGCTGCAGCAATTTCACAAGTCGACCGCGGTAATGCCGGCAGCGGCTGATGGCGAGGACGTATTGGGAGTGATGGAAAAGCTCTGCATCAGAGCGCAAAAAGACGGCCTGCCCATTGAGTCCAGTAGCGCAATCCTAAGCACCGCCAGGAGCGCGCTAAGCCGGAACCGGCGTCCGCTGCGGTCCTCCGCCGTCCTGCAGGATTTCGTGCCTTTGAATGTGCTGGTGGCCGAGGACGGCGTAGGTTTCTGCGAGTTTGCCAGCTTGAGTCGGCAAGGGCACTCGCTGTCGGACGCGGCGACATTTCTCGCCGCCATTGAGGCGCTGGAGAAGTATCCCTTTTGCGATCGCAAGATCACGACCCTGGTGCAGGACGCGTTCATCGAAGGTTATGGGGTGAGCGCGCAAGAGCAACCGCTGCTGGACACCCTGAAAATGAAAGTATTGCTGCAAATGTTTGTTCAGGGACGTGTCATCAAAGAAAGCGCCGAACGCAAAAAGGTGATGTGGGCTAATGTGATGAAGCGGTTTCTGCAGCAGGCAGCAGAGCGTGCGGCCGCGCGGGTGGCGTAAAAGCAGCAGCGACCAATCAGCAGCATTCACCACCATCTTGGATCGGTTACCGGTGCCTACGGAAAGCGTTTTTCCCGCAAAGAACCGTGCAGGATTGCTGCAGGATCCTTCACCACGGAAAACAGTATCCGCAGGTTTTCGCTGACTGCTGATTACTGACTGCTGATCGCTGATCGCTAACTTTACTGCTTCGGTGTCGGTGTTGCTGTTCCGGCGGGTGGCTGCGATCCGGTCGCCGGTTGGTCGCCCTTGGAAATTTCCTGCCCCTCGTAAGTGATCCTGGACTTGGCGCCGTAGCGTTTGTAGTTCTTGTACTTCACGATATAGCGCATTTTCACGTCTTCCTGCGCGAAGTGCAGTGTGTCCTCAGCGTAAGTGTAGGTCGGGAACCAGTACTTGTTGTCGATCTGTTCCCGCCAGGTAGTGTACTTAGGCGACAGATTTTCCTTGTCCGGGTGCTTGGGATCGTGGACTTGAGGAACAGTCTCGCCGTAGGTTTTCACGATCTGGAAATCGTGATCGTCGACCCAGATGCGGCCCTGGAAATAGCGTTGACCTTTTTCGATCTGCTTGGGAGCGATATCAAAGACATAGGTGCCAAGCTCGTCTTCCTTTTGCTTGCCGACGTACAGGATTTGGTATTTGCCGATCTCGTCACTGGTGAGGACAAAAGGCAGCCGGTGACGGATATCGTCATAGTCAGACTCGGTCATCACAACCCGCTCCAGAGTCGACTGAGGCGCAAACGTCACTTGCTCGATGCGCCGTCCCGCGTCATCGAACAGGATGTCGCTTACCTGATGATACTGTCCATCGACGGTTTCGCCGTCGAGCGTCTGAACGGTAACGTCCTGCGTGTAGGTGTACTGCTCCCGCGCAATCTTGAATTCTTTCTCTTTGGCAGCAAATTTCTGGATGATTTGGTCGACAGTTACGCCCTGTGGTTGGGAGGGATCGAGCGGGCCTTCGCCGCGATCGTCAGCCACGGCAGGTATGGCGAGACAGAAGGCCAGCAGCGACAGCGCGGACAATCGGGAAGCGGCGGCGAATCGGTAACAACTCATGAGAAACACCTATTGCAATATTGTATTCGAAGCAGCGGACTGGTTGTGGCACAACTGCGGCGCAAAACCGTCCCTAGCACAGCTCCCGCTTATGGTTATTGACGGCCAAGCACGGTAACCGTTTAACATGAGTGCAAAGTGCCGATATCCGCCTCCAAGCAACGTATCAGTGTGATCAACGCGCTGCGGGCTTTTGCCGCCCTAGCGGTGGCGTGGGGCCATTTTGTCGCAGGACAGGGCAAGTACCTGGGCTGGTCAGGGAAGTATGGCTATCTGGGCGTTGACATCTTCTTCGTGATCTCCGGATTCGTGATTCCCTGGAGCCTCTATCGGTCGCGATACGTGTTGCGGGATTATGCCCGATTCCTGCTTAAGCGCAACGCCCGCCTGTATCCGCCATATATTGCATCAATCGCCATTACGATCCTGGCGACCAATTTTGTGCTCGTCCCACTGTTTCACATTCCGCGGATGACCGTTACCGGCCGCGATTTGCTATTGCATTTTACTTATCTGAATGACCTGGCTCATATGCGCTGGATCAACGTCGTGTACTGGACGCTGGCCATTGAATTTCAGTGGTACTTACTGATCGGATTGACGCTTCCTCTGCTGGCGAGCCGTCGCCGTCTGCCGCGATTTCTCTCGATATCGGCAATGGTATTGGCCTATTACGCCTTTCCCTGGGATCGACTGGTTTTCCATTATCTTCCGGTATTCGTGATCGGCGTCATTGTCTTTCAGTACCGCAGCGAGATTATCGATCGACGTGAAATGCTGGGCCTCATTGCCGTGATGGTGCTTGCCACTTACAGGAATTCCGGCTGGCTGGTGCCGCTGGTTGCCGTGCCGACGGGACTTCTCATCGCGTTCTCAACCTTCCACAGCCCGATTATGGATCGTGTCGGTGATGTGAGCTACTCGCTATATCTGTTGCACTTGCCTATTGGCGTCAGCGTGATTGGAATTCTCTCCCACTGGTTGCCATACTCCAGCTTCTATATTGGAGTGCTGGACGTGATCGGAGTCGCTGCCTCCCTCTGGGCGGCGTGGATCATGTACCAGATCATCGAAAAGCCTTCGCAGGAAATCTCATCTGCCATCCGGTTCGCACCCCGCACGGATCGCAGGCCGCGACCAGTGGTTCCAACAGCGGCACAGGCAGATTGAGACGGCTTCTTTACGAAAATTGAACAAGTCGTTGACAGTTTGTTGACAATTCCGGGAACACTCCGCAGTAAGGTCTCCTCATTGGCGCTTGATCGGCGGGTGAGATTAGGTCAACTGGACGAGTGACTCCTAGGCAGCGCTCATCCGCCGATGTTTGAATTCCGCGCTTGGCATTCTGCGGGCCAGCAAGGCAACAACAGAGTTAAGGCCAGCGTCAAAGCTACATGCGGCGACTGGTCCATCGCGGAGCGGCGGGTAAGCGCTTGACGCGAATCGCGGCCTTGTGTGCATTGTTGCTGGGTGCAGCCTTATCGGATGCGCAGGCCACCAAGCCAGCTCCGCCCACGCCCATTGATGCGAAGAAGGCCGAACTGGGCGGCAAGACGTGGAATCCTGAGTGGGACAAAATCGTCGAACAGGCGATTCCGGAGGAGATGCTCTCTTCGCAGGTGCCGCACGATGTGCGCCGATTCTGCCCGAATTTCTACAACATGAGCGACACCGACAAGCGTGTCTTTTGGGCCTATTTGTTTCAGGCTCTAGCGGGAGCAGAAGCGGGGCTCAATCCTCAGACCCGAGTTCATCATCTTCAACCTGAAGTAAATAAGATCGACCAGGTGACCCACCATCCGATCCGGCAGGAAGGCTTGCTGCAATTAACCTACGAAGATGAGCAACGCTATAACTGCAACTTCGATTGGACGAAAGACCGTGAGCTCAAGAGCGACGACCCGGACAAAAGTATTTTGCAGCCCAAGAATAATCTGGAGTGCGGCGTTAAGATCCTTGACAACCAGATCATCACTCAGCGCAAACCTATCGTGACGAAATCGTCCTACTGGTCGACTCTGCAACCGGGCACGATCAGCTATCGCGTCTTCGCCAAGGAGATGATCAATCCTCCGGCCGCCTGCGCCAAACCTGGCCGCCCCACCCGACTTAAGGAAGCGACCACAGTCTCGGTACATGAACAAGCGGAACAGACTGCGGCGTCCCGGTAATGACCGGCGTCTTTAGAGAGCTTCACAGTTCGCGTCTCGGGTGCAGCATGCCTTCGACAAGCCGCTAAGAACTTGAACGTCGCCGAACTGCCGGCTAAGGAGATCGGAAATAAAGGTCTCGGACGTGGACCTGAAGGTCCGCTCTACCCGATTGTGGCGAAATCCGGAGTTTTCAGCGCCCTGTGAAGTCGTGCCCTGATCCAAACCTCCTCCGAAGCGAGTTTTTTTGGCGGCCTGTTCGAGGCTTGCTCAACCCAATAGAAAACAATGAAATTGCTAGCGGAATCAGATGAGGCGGCCATCTCAGTAAGCCAGCAGAATTCGCAGGTCGCGAACGTTGTTGCCCGTCGCCCCCGTCATGAGCGCGTCGCCCGTGGCTTGGAACAGGGGGAAGGCGTCAAAGGCGGCTAGCGCGGCTGCGGGATCGCATCCTTTTTGACGTGCTCGTTCCAGAGTCGACCCATCGGCAATTGCTCCGGCAGCGGGACTGTTGCCGTCAATGCCATCAGTACCCGCGCTCAAGACAGTAGCGTTCTCGCCATCGATTTTTTGCGCGCAGTAGAGTGCGAACTGCTGGTTCCGGCCTCCAACACCCGACGCCGCTCCGACCTTCACCGTGACCTCTCCGCCGGAAATCAAGCAGGCGCGCGAAACGCCGCGACGAAGCTCGCGCAGCCGATCGAGAAGATAATCCGCGGCTTGCTGGTAATCCCAATCGTCACAACGATTGTCTACTTCAACTGCGAAGCCTCCAAGGACCGCGCTCTCGACCGCGGCATTCACCGCGGTAACGTTGGACAGCACCGTGGCGTAATGCGAGCGAGCGAAAGCAAAATCAGCGGCCTTCGGGGTCTCCTGCAAACGTTGGCTATCGAACAACGAACGCACCGATGCTGGAAAGCGCTGCAGCAGCTCATAGCGATGCGCGATGTCGTAGCACTCGCTGACGGTTGTGCTGTCGGGCATCGTCGGTCCTGAAGCCAATGCGTCGGGCGAGCCTTCGGGCACATCTGAGACCAGCACTGATAACTGGTGAGCAGGCGCCGCGGCGCGAGCCAGCCGTCCGCCCTTCAGGGCCGATAGATGTTTACGGACCGCATTGATCTCCGCGATGGGCGCGCCCGAATGCACCAATGCTTTGTAGGTCTGGATAACATCGGGAAGTGAGATACCGGCGCTGATCGGCTTCTCGGCAATCGCAGAAGCCCCACCGCTGATCAGGAATACGGCGAGACTTTGCGGCGATAACGATTGCACGAACCGTAAAATCCACTCGCCTGCGCGCAACGAATCGTCATTAGGCAGCGGGTGACCACCACTGAAATAACGGAAGCCGAACAGCTGAGACGGCGGAGTGCCCGGAGCCGCTACGATGCCTGTCAGCCCGGTGCCGGCTATGTTGGCGAATGACTCGGCCATCGTGTGTCCGGCCTTGCCAATCGAGATGACCAGTGTGCGGTCAAACGCCTCGAGGTCATAGACCTCGTTTTCGTTATGCAAGTAGCGTCCTTGCCGTTGGAATCTTCGACAGAATGCGCGGGGAATGTCGCACTCGGCCAGGGCGTGATCGAACATCTCACGTACGCGCCCACGCATCTCGCGGAAGAGAATTTCAGACGCTGAATGCGCAGACGATGGAGGCTCGAGTGGCATGCGGGCTGATTATAGAATGCCGCAGTGGCTTGTTCGCGGTTCGGTTATCGCGGAATCTCCGACTCCAGCAATTCGTGCAGCCAGCTTTCTATTGTCATGCGCATCTCGCTGACGTGCCCTTCAAAAAAGTGATCTCCGGGTACGAACACCAATTCTTTGGGATCTGCAGCCTGTGCAACCAATTCCTCGAGTAGCTGGGGGGGGGCCATACTGATCGTGATCGCCGCTGACGAACAGCTTTGGCTTGGCGCAATTGCGCAGAAACGAATAGGAGTAGAGACGTCCTTCAGCCTGCACCGGCGTGCCTATTGAAATGAGTGCCTCTACATCGGGATGGGGACAGGCTGCGCGCAGCCCAGTGGCGGAGCCAAACGAGAAGCCGGCGAAGATGATGGGCAGCGCGAACTCGCCCTTCAGCCAAGTCAGCGCCGCCTCCACGTCTCCAATCTCGCCGCGACCTTCATCGTGTTCGCCTGCGCTCAGGCCAGTACCGCGAAAATTGAATCGCAGGACAGGGAAGCCTAACGAGTTCAGCGCCTTCATCGCATGAAAGACAACTTTGTTGTGCATGGTTCCACCGCCCAACGGATGCGGATGACAGACGAGCCCGGCGTGAGTCGCAGCTGGAGTGCCGGCATTGAGCAGCGCCTCCAGTCGTCCTGCTGGACCATGAAGAAATAACGATCGGATTGCGGGTTGTGCGGCGTTCAATAGCGAAGCTCGATCGACAATTGCGACTTATGATTGATCAGAAAAACTTTAGCCCCACGGGCTCGCTATACACCGCAGGGCTTAGGCGTTTGTGGTGCACTCACCACAAAGCAATAGATAATTTAGCTCAAGTCGAGGGCACACGGTGAATTTTCAACAAAAGTTGACAATTCGAACTATGGTGAAAACACGAATTCGCAATGCATCAACTACCGCAGATAGTTGCAGTCGGCCGTCCTCTGAGTCGCGGGACAGTTCACTCCGTGCCTTCGGAGGGCGGTGTGTGATGCGGCAGCGCCTGCGGCATCTCCGACACATTCCACGCCCAGGCGGCGAGGAGCGCTGCTCCTTCGTTGATCTGGTCAGGAATTACTTTGTCGAAGGTGTCGGTCTGGCTGTGATGCACCGCTCGATAGTTAGTAGGGAGCTGCACACATAAGTACGCTGGCACTCCCTGATCCAGAAACTGCATATGGTCGGAGGAGCCGAAAAAGCGCGTGCTGAGCGGTTCCATATCAAAAACCTCCTGCAGCGGCTTGTAGATCTCCTGCATCAACGGCTCAGTTTCAGTCAGATTCTCCAGCGCGATGCTGAAGACCTTGCCGGTGCCCGTGTCATGAATCAGAACCGCGTCCACCTTGGGCATCTCGGCCGCATGCAGATGAACGAACAGATCGGCTCCGGTCCCACCTTCTTCTTCGCCGGTGAAGAGAATGAAGGTAATCGTGCGCTTCGGCTTCCAACCCAGCGCTTTCAGCGCGCGCGCAGCCTCAAGCGTTGCCATCGCACCGGTTCCATTGTCGAGAGCGCCTTGGCCGAGGTCCCACGAATCGAGATGTCCGCCGATGATGACCCGCTCATCGGGGTGCTCACTGCCTTTTATCTCGGCGACAGTAATCGACGTAGGCACGGATTTATCCGTAAACGTGTCGGGCAGGTTGAATTTCATCGTTACGGGCTCCGCCTGCAACAGTCGATAGAGCAGCGAATAGTTCTCATGAGTGAGGAAGGCCAAAGGGACTTGCGTGGGGCGATAACCTTCGAAACCGCCGGCCATGTTGTACAAGCTATCCGTCTTGCCGCTGTCCATCACCAGAAGAGCCGGCTGCTCGGCCGTCACTTCATGCAGCAGTTGTATGCGCTGGCTCCAGGTCATCTCACCCGCGGCCTTACCTTCGGAAGGCGGGATTACCGCGTCATAGGCATTCGCCGGATTGGGATCGAGCTTCGACAGGTCGTCCGGCTTGCGCATCATGACGATCATGCCCTTGAGCTTTCCCTTGTATTGATCGAAGTCGGATGGCTTCGTGATGTTTAGAGATATGACTTGTGCAGTGACTTCGCCCTCGGTGCCTTTGCTCCAACCCAACGCGTGAATGCCAATCCGCTGCTGGATAGGACTGAGGATCTCCGCAGTCTCCAAACCGCGCGTCCAGCCATGATCGATCTGCGTCGTCTCCAGATGCACATCGATGCCATAATCCACAAAGCGCTTCCATGTCCACTCGCTGGCAGCCTGCATCTGCGGAGAGCCAGTGAGGCGAGGACCAATCTGCGTGGTCAGGTAGTCGAGATTCTTGATGAGCTCGGAGTGAGCTTTCACCTCGTGATCGATCTCCCGGTCAGCTTCTTCCATGGCCTTGCGATAAGCCTCGCGTTCCTTGTCAGTGCGGTGCAGAGCCGGGGCGGAAGCTTCAGACGCAGGAGTATTTTCCGTGCCTTCTTGCGGCTGGGCAATTAAGAAGCTGCTGAACAGGACAATTGCGAACGACGCCAACCAACGGCGACGGGTATGGATCATTGCGTCTTCCTCGGAAAAATTAAGCAGGGAGATTGATCATAGCGTTGGACGAAGGATTGCACCAGAAGGAAGCCGGGGCAACCGTTCTCGGAGGTCGTCACACCGCGGGCCAACAGCACGTCTCTCCGCTCGGACTAAAGTCTTCGGTCGGGGTGACAATTCGAAGAGCACAGGATTATCTGCTCGCTGGAAGGCGCACTCCACCCTTTCATTCGGTGACGATGAGGGCTACACCGCCCAATTTCTCCGGTCAACAAATGTTGGCGGCTCGTAGGTTTTGCCGCGCGCCAGTTGGCGATCCTCGCGCTTGGAGGTCCACAGCAGGATTGGTCCCGTCACCGCCCGAACGAGGCGCGTAGCAACTCCGAACTCGTGTTCGATGTCGTGGCGCAGGTCACGAATTCTACCCGCAACAGCACCGTTCGTCCTCTTTAGCCGCTTCTCCATTGCCCACAGCGCGGCATCATAGGTGGTGCGCAGCTTGAGCGCTTCATTGGCTATGCGCTGCCGCACCCGCCGATCGGGATGATCGTGATAGCGCTTCCAGCCGTGGAAAATCGTGTCGCAGATGCGAAACAGGCTTGGACCGTTGCGCTCGAAATCGAAACGAAACGCCCAATCGAGCAGGCGCTTGGAATCGTCGCGTGAGATTGCGGCATGCTGGAAATTGAATTTGTATTGCCCGTGAATATCCGCCAAATCGACGCTGTCGAGCATGCGGCCTTCCTGCTGCATCTCTTCGAACAACGGCGTGCCGGGCACAGGCGTGTAGAGCATGAACTGATGGAAATCGGTGCCGTGCGCGACGGCGTACTCGATTTCCTGACGAATGTTCTGCAGCGTGTGATGCTCCAGTCCAACAATGGTCGAGCCCAGCAGCTTGATGCCGTGCTGCCGCAGTTCCGATGCCAGCGCGTGGGTGTCTGTGTTGCGCAACTTCGCATAGGACGAATTCGGCGACTCCAGACCCAACCAGATCCAGGAGACGCCGAGCTGGACCAATTCTTCTATGGTGTATTTGCGGATGGCATTCGCCGAGGAGAAGACATACAGCGACCAGCTTTTGCCCGCCTGCTTCATGCGAGCTAGCAACTGCATCGCCCGCGGACGATTCAGCAGAAAATTCTCGTCCATCATAAAGAACGAGCTCACGTTCATGGAGCGTTCCATCTGTTCCATCACGTCGAACAGCTCGTCGCCCGATTCAAAGAAGTTGCAGCTCTTGCCTTTGCCGCCGAAGAAGGACGAGGTGGTGCAGAAGTTGCATCCCATTGGGCATCCGACGGAGGGAACGATGGTGGCCGCTGTGTCGCGTGTGCTGTCCGGAATGCGCATGCCCAGAACGCGCATGCCGAAGCCGGACAAGATTTCAGGATGAGTGATGGGCGCGCTGGGATCTTCGCCGAGATAGCAGCGCATCCAGGCAATGCCTTCGCCACGCACCACATAATCAGCATCAATTAATTTGTCGATTCCGGGAATGGCGGCAACGTGGCCGCCGACGATGATGGCGGACTTGGGTGAGAGCTTGCGCACTCGGCGGCACATCTCTCGCACCTTGCCGAAGTTCGGGATGATACCGGAGATGCCGACGACATCGTACTCGGTCGAGGTAAGCTCCTGCTCGAAGCGCGCAAGGGTGGGGAAGTCGAGCAAAGTGCTGGGCGCGGAGATGTTACGCTGAATCATCATCAGTCCCCAGGAGCGATGAAACATGCGCAACGAGAAGCTGCCTTGCTCGCGTGTGACCTGGTTGTGATACAGCTCCATGGGATTGATAGCGCGACTGCCGAATTCGTCATCGCGGGCATATGGTCCGAAGACTGAGCTCAACAGCACGCGCGCCTGGATGCCTTTAGGATGTGGGACGATTGCATCGGAAGTTGACATCGAAATCATGACATCTATGTTAGGAAGAACTGCCGGCGCTTTCGGTGATGTGGCGCAGTCACCGCGCGAAATGACAGAAGTATTACATTGCCCCTGAAGCGGTGCTCCACGCTTGCAAGGAGCTTTTTGACACATCGGAATGCCATTTCTAGGAAACCGCGAAGCTCGCGAAGTTAATCCCTGGCTGATCGCCATCGCTGTCATGTCGAGCACGTTCATGGAAGTGCTGGATACGACCGTGGTCAACGTGTCGTTGCCGCACATCGCCGGCAGCCTGTCGGCGACCAACGACGAAGCCACGTGGACGCTGACCTCGTATCTTGTGGCCAACGCAATCATTTTGCCGATGACCGGCTGGCTGGCGGGGCGCTTCGGACGCAAGCGCCTGCTGATGATGTCGGTCAGCGGATTTACCCTGGCGTCGTTCTTGTGCGGACTGGCGCCCAGTCTGCCGTTCCTCATTGTCTGTCGCGTGATTCAGGGAGCGTGTGGCGGAGGATTGCAGCCGCTGTCGCAAGCCATCCTGATGGAATCATTCCCCCCGGAAAAGCGCGGACAAGCGATGGCGTTCTGGGCGCTGGGCATCGTCGTCGCGCCGATGCTTGGGCCCGTCGCAGGCGGATGGCTCACCGACAATTACAGTTGGCGCTGGGTCTTCTACATCAACGTCCCCATCGGTGTAGTCGCGCTGATGCTGACCGAGTTTTTCATCTTCGATCCGCATTATCTGCACCGCGCCAAGACCGGTATCGACTACTGGGGAATTGGCCTGCTGGCGGTTGGCATCGGCAGCCTGCAGATCATGCTCGACAAAGGGCAGGAGGACGACTGGTTCGGATCACGCTTCATTGTGACCTTGTGCGTGCTGGCGGTGGTGGGATTGACCGCGCTTATCATGCGCGAGCTGACGGCGAAGCATCCCGTGCTGGATCTCGGTGTCTTCAAATACCGTTCCTTCGCCATCGGAACGTTTCTGATGACCTTCATCGGCTTCGTGCTCTACGGCAGCACGGTGCTGCTGCCGCTGCTGATGCAGGTAATCCTGGGCTACACGGCGACCCACGCGGGCATTACGAATCTGCCGCGCGGCCTGGCGTCGTTCCTCATCATGCCCATCGTCGGCCGTTTGACCGGCAAGTTCGATCATCGCAAGCTGTTGGGTATCGGACTGGTGGCCTCGGCTTATGCCATGTGGGAGCTTTCCCGGTTCAGCCTCGATGTTGCGTCACGGGATTTCTGGTGGCCGCTTGCAGTGCAGGGCGCTGCCCTGGGCTTCGTCTTTGTGCCGCTGACGACGATCACCAACAATCCCATACCGAACGAGCGCATGGGCAACGCCACCAGCATCTTCAACCTGATGCGCAACATTGGCGCCAGCATCGGCATCGCGATGGTGGAGAACGTGCAGTTCCGCGCGCAGCAAACGCAAATCAATGTTCTGGGACAGCACGTTAATCCGGAAAGCATCACAGCGCAGCAGATGCTGTACAACCTAAAGGCTTATTTCATGAGCCAGGGATCAAGCGCGGCGATGGCCACGCAACAGGCCTATGAATCATTGTGGGGTATGGTGCAGCGGCAGGCGGCGATGCTGGCATACAACGATACGTTCCTGTTTCTGGCGTTCATATTCGTGGCGATGATTCCGTTGCTGTTCCTGCTGCGCAAACCAGACGCGTCGAAGGGCCCGGCGATGATGCATTGAGGAAGCGTTAGAAGTCCCAGGTCTCGAACACCGCGAGACATGGGACACCGCCAGGCGTAAACAAAGGTCTTCAGCTATGGCGTGTACCAGTGTTCATGAGATAGTTCGATGGAATAGCGTTATCCTTGACGTAGTGTCCGTATGCTTTGGCAAATGCGCAAACGAGTCATAGTTTTTTTTCTCTTCTTCGCTTTTAGCCTCTGTTCGTTGATCAGCGCACAATCGCAATCTCCCGCAACCCAAGCGAAGGCGCCGTCGACAAAAGCCAAATCCTCTACAACGCAATCCAAGACTCCGGCCGTCGACGCCGCCGGACATCAATGGTGGCAAAATGCCGTCTTCTACGAGATTTATCCGCGCAGCTTCGCCGACAGCAACGATGACGGCATCGGCGATCTCAACGGCATCGCCTCCAAGCTCAATTACCTGAAGGACCTCGGTGTCGATGCCATCTGGATTACGCCCTGCTATCCCTCGCCGCAGGTCGATTTCGGCTACGACGTATCCGACTACGAAAACATCGATCCGATGTACGGAACGCTCTCCGATTTCGACAAGCTCCAGGAGAATGCCCAGTTGCACGGCATTCGCATCATCATGGATTTCGTAATGAACCATACTTCTGACCAGAATCAGTGGTTCATCGACTCGCGTTCCTCGCGAACGTCGAAACATCGCGATTGGTATATCTGGCGTGACGGACGGGCACCCGGTCAGCCGCCGAATAATTGGCTGTCAGTCTTCGGAGGACCGGCGTGGACCTTCGACAAGAAAACCGGCCAGTATTATTACCACTATTTTTATCCCCAGCAGCCGGACTTGAACTGGCGCAATCCGGCGGTGAAGACGGCGATGTTTGACGTGACTCGCTGGTGGTATGACCGCGGCGTTGCAGGCTTTCGCCTGGACGCGGTCGACACTTTATTTGAAGATCCCAACCTGCACGACAACCCCATCCTGCCGGGCAAGAACGCTTTCGGCGATCCCAACATGGACAACAAGTACAACCGCGCTTTGCCGGAGGTGCACGATGTGCTCAAAGGCCTACGCAAGATTGCCGATCAATATGACGCAGTGCTGATCGGCGAGACCTGGACTCCCACCATCAACGAACTGGACAAATACTATGGCCCGCATGGCGACGAACTGCAGATGCCGATGGACTTCATGTTCACCAGAGTCGACAAACTCTCGCCGCCGGATTTCCGCAAGCAGATTGATGCTGTGAACTCGGCCGAGGGCTGGCCCGTTTACGTGATCGGCAATCATGACATCGAGCGTTCCTACAATCGCTACGGCGATGGCAAACACAACGATGCGATCGCCAAAGTGATGGCTGGACTTTATCTCACGCTGCGCGGCACGCCGATCATGTATTACGGCGAAGAGATCGGAATCGCGCAGAACGATCCCAAGTTCAAAAGCGAAGTGAAGGACCCGATCGGGAAGTTAGGCTGGCCGAAAGAGAAAGGCCGCGACGGCGAACGAACTCCCATGCAATGGAACGACAAGGTGAACGCGGGCTTCAGCAAGACCAAACCATGGCTGCCAGTTTCCGACAACTATCGAACCCATAATGTCGCCAGCGAGTTGAAAGATCCCAACTCTATTCTGATCTTCTATCAGAAGCTGCTGGCGCTGCGGCGTACCAATGCTGCGTTGCTGGATGGCGACTACGTTGCGCTGAACGAGAGCGATCCCAATGTGATGTCGTATTTGCGCATGTACAAGGATCAGGCAGTGCTGGTCGTACTCAACATGTCAGCCGAACCGCAGAAGGTGAGTTTCAATCTGACGCCGCAGGGATTGTCGTCAACAGAAGCGAAGACGTTGCTGACCACGATGATCGGAATGAACAGTGCGAACCTCTCGCAGATGAACCTGGCGCCGTTCGCGGTGTACATCGGCGAAGTCTCGCGTTAGAAGCTGCGATCCGATTCTTCATTGTCACGGGCGGGTACACGGTCTTCCGCATCGGCGTGGCTGGACCTGCCCGGGTTAGCGTTCACGTGGCGGACGCGAACCTCGCCACGAGGGTGGCGGATGCCTCCGATTGATTGTCAGATCTCTCGAGCTGACGCAGACCGCGCCGGTCTGGTTGTTCAACGAGCATCCACTCATCGTCAAAGGACGGTCTTGAATTGGCGCACCCCGGCAAGACGCTGCTCCATCTTCTCTGTGCCTCCGTGGTGAATCGGTTCCGGGCAGCTATTTCACCGGAAACAAAAACTTCAGCATGGGGCCGACGCGCGCAGCCCAGGCCGATTCGGTGTGCTCGGCGTCGGGCGCTTCGAGGTACGAAAGATCGTGGCCCTCGACCCATCCCTTCTTCACCAGCGCGATGTTCAGCTCGCGGGCGTCGGGCAGGGCGCGCTGGCCTTCCTTGGTCCCGATGTCGAGCCAGATCTTCAGATTGGGTTTGCGCCGGATCTTCGACACCGTCTTCAGGATGGCGCGATTGCGCCACCACACCGACGGCGACATTACCGCCAGCTTGCTGAACATCCAGGTGTAGCGCAGGCCGAGGTAGAGCGTCACCAGTCCGCCCAGCGACGAGCCGCCCAGTCCGCAATTCGCTTCCCGGGCAGCGTGCGATAGGTGTGATCGACGAAGGGCTTCAGCTCCTCCACCAGCATCTGGCCGTAAGCATCGGCTTGGCCGCCGCCGAGACGCTTGTCCTCGACCGGCGTGTATTCGTCGATGCGATGCTCGCCGGTGTTGTAGATGCCGACGATGATCAGCGGCTCGATCTCGCCGGCGGCGATCAGCGCGTCGGCGGTCTCGCCCATGTGCCAGTAATTGCCTTTGCCGAAAGAGGTCTCCGGATCGAACAGATTCTGGCCGTCCTGCATGTAGAGCACGGGAAAGCGGCGGTCGGCTGCTCGTCGTACATCGGCGGCAGATAGACGATGAAGTCGTGATTTTCGTCTTCAACTTGCGAGACGAATTGCTGGTGCAGTCGCAGACGGGACTTCAGATCGCCGGCGAGGGCGACAGGAATATTGTTCATGTCGGTAGTGATAGGCATTGTATGAGGTAATGGAAATGTAGAGTATGCCGGCATCGCGGCTCAATAACTATTTCGATGCAGGTCCTGTGGAAAATGCTCGTCCTGTAGAATGGGGGACTTTCATGCAACTGAGATCACACAAAGGCGCATAAACAGTGAATCGTGAATTTCACCGCTGGTGGTCGCACGATCTGGGCCGCGACATGGATCTGCTGGTCTTCGGCCACGATGGGCCGAAGGTCATCGTCTTTCCCACGTCGCAGGGCCGCTTCTACGAATACGAAGACAACCAGATGATCGCCGCCGTCGCCGACCGGCTCGAGTACGGACAACTGCAGATTTATTGCGTCGACAGCGTGGACGGCGAGAGCTGGTACAACAAGTGGGCGCATCCCTACTGGCGCGCTGCAGCGGCATCTGCAATACGAGCGCTACATCCTGAACGACGTGATCCCGCTGATGTGGAACAAGAACTGGAACCCGCGCATGATCGTCACGGGATGCAGCTTCGGCGCCTATCACGCGCTGAACTTCGCCATGCGGCATCCCGACAAAGTGACCGACTGCGTCTGCATGGGCGGTGCTTACGATATCAAGAAGTTCCTCGACGGCTGGTACAGCGACGAAGTGTACTTCAACAATCCCCCCGGACTACCTGGCCAACTGCACCGACGGCTGGCGCTACAACCACATTCGCACCGTGCTGGCGACCGGCGAGTGGGACATGTGCTGGAACGATAACGAGCGCATGGCCGGCATCATGCGCTGCGCGACGGCATTCGGCATGAGCTCTATGTCTGGGGCGACCAGCAGCTATCACGATTGGCCGTGGTGGCGGCCGATGGCGAGAGCGTATCTGGCATGAGTGATCGTTACCGCACCCGAGCGTCGGTATCCTGCATACCTGGCTGTCCGTTTGGATTCATCGGCCGATAGATCTGCAGCTTCGATTTTCCCTGGCTTCCGCCGGGCACGAGCACCAGCCGCTTCGCCGCATCGTAGGCGACGGTGTGACCTTTGACTTGCGTGAGGATGGTTTCGCTTTGTGTAAGCTGTCCTTTTGCCGTCATCACCAGCAGCGAGCCTTCGCTGGCCGCATATAACGTGCGCGAGTCTGGATCGAGCCAAAGCTGGTCCACGCCCTCAGGCGCAGTGACGCGCGAGATCTCGGCTCCTGTGTCGGCGCTGATCGCCAGCACTGCCGAACGAACCGCTACGTACAGCTCGTGAGACTGCGGATCGTAAACCAGCCCGGTCGGCTGCGACGCCTTCAGGTCAAACTGCTTGACGATCTTCAGTTGCGGATCGAGCGCGACGATCTGATGGAGATCCTGCACGCTGGCGAAGACCATGTGAGTGTCGGGATCGAGTGCGAGATTGCGCACCGTGCCGCCGACGTCAGCCGCAGCGACGTTCTGCTTAGTTGTGAGATCGATGACGTAGATTCGTCCGGCTTCGGCATCAGCCCAATAGAGCTTCGCGCCATCGAGCAGTAGCGCGTCCGGGGAGCCGGGCAGCGCAATCGAGTCGATCGCCTTCCATCCGTCGGTCGCAATCACCGCGATGGAATTGCTGCCGTGATCGGCAACGTAAACCTTGCCGGATTGATCATCGACAGCAATCGCGCGCGGCGACTGCAGTCCGGTGATTTGTGCCACAACTCGTCGCCGCACCGGATCGAAGACGTCGACCGACGACGCTCCGGTGTGGGCCAGCAACAGCATGCCGTTCGCGAAGGCCGGCTCGCCAAATCCAGGCGCGCCCGGCAGGCTTACCATGCCGACCTGGCGAAGGTCGGAGCCGTTCGCCAGAGCTGAACTGCATAGCAGAGCTACCGAAAGGATGATGGAAGCTAAGCGCATTGATATCCGCGAAGGTGAGATGCGGGGCCGCGATGGTAAGGCTGCCTGAGACCGCTCATTTGCCAAACTTCTTCATCCAAGAACGCGTGCCCGCATATCGGCTGGAGAACGTTGCCACACGTGCCGCTGCCGCCAGGGCATCGCGAAAACTCGCACCTGGCTGCCTGGCGTAATAACAAAAAGCTCCGTGAAAGATGTCGCCTGCGCCCAACGTATCGACGGGGCGGATTTTCTTCACCGCAATATCGCCGCGCTTTCCACTGTCGAGGAAGCGAATGTCAGTGCCGCCGCGCGTGATCGCAATCTTGCCAATCCCGCATGCGGTGAGAAATTCGAATACGTCCTCGATTGAGCGACAGCCCGGTGGCCGGAAGTCAGCAGAGCAAATTACGATATCGATACATCGCAGGAGCTGGAGCATTCCCGGCTTCCAACTTCCGCTGTCGAGAACCACCGGGATCGCACGTTCATGTGCCGCGCGCGCAGTCGCTAGGCATAAAGGCATGTAATGACCATCAACTTGAACGATCCCGACGCCACTCAGCCAGCGTCGATTGAATTTTGTTTTGATCGGCGAGAACACTGCCGCATTCGCCGAGACAATAGTGCGTTCGCCTGAGGCGCGATGAATGAATATGGAGGAAACCGGTGGTGATTCCTCGCGGCTGCGCGCAATATCGTGCAACAGAATTGAAAACTGCTCGACATCGCCTCGGATAATCGCTCCCAACGGATGTCTGCCCACAGCGGTCACCAACGCCGCGCGTCCGCCGAGGAACGCGAAGGTTGCGGCCGCATTAGCAGACGGACCGCCTACGGATATGTTCTGCGCTGGGACCGAGATCTTCTGATTGCGTCGCGGTATCTCCTCAACCGTATAACTGACGTCGACAGTCGCCAGGCCAACGAACAATCCCTTCGGCGGTCGGCGCTTTGCACTTGTGTTCATGAAGTGGTCGCAATACTTATATGGTGCTTACGATTATCCCGCATGATCGTCTAGCTGAAATACACCAATGTATGTTGTAATAGAAAGACACTATGCCAAAGTTGAAGACACATAGCGGAGCGGCCAAGCGCTTCAAGAAGACAGGCACGGGCAAGATCAAGCGCGGTCACGCGTTTAAACGCCACATCCTGACTTCCAAGGGCACCAAGCGCAAGCGCCAGCTCGATCGGGATACAATTCTGGACAAGGCGGATCAGAAGAAGATTGAACGCATGATCCCCTACTAACAGCCACATCGTGCGGCATCCGGCATGGATCACCAGATCATGACGGCCAACAGCGTGTGAAGAGGTACCTCGGCCCCTCTCGATTTCGAAGAGCGCGGTCACCTTCTTACCTCCAGCCGCTTGACGAAGTATAAAAGGAGAAGCAATGCCTCGCGTAAAACGTGGTACCAAGCGCCGCGCACGCCGGAAGAAGATATTGGAGCGTGCAAGCGGCTATTACCTGACAAAATCGAAGCTCTACCGCTCGGCGAAAGAGTCGGTCGAACGCGGCCTGAAGTTCGCCTACAGCGGCCGCAAGCAGAAGAAGCGTCAGTTCCGCTCCATCTGGATTGTGCGCATCGGCGCCGCTGCCAAGCTGAATGGCATCAGCTACAGCAAGTTCATCAGCGGCCTGAAGAAGGCCGGCATCGAGCTGGATCGCAAGATTCTGGCCGATCTGGCGGTCAACGATCCCGCCGGGTTTACGGCGCTGTGCAAACAGGCGCAAAGCGCCACGGCATAGCCCTCAGCCCATCGCGCCAAGAAAGGGCGCGCCGGGGACGCCGGTGCCGCTCGTCCCGGGAAATTCGCAGTTTAGGAATGGGCGGCCTTCGGGCTGCCCGCTGTGTTTGATGGCCACGGGTAGAGCGGCGCTTAAGCGCCGCGTCAGGCGGGGCATTCAAACATTTGAGCCCCTTCAGGGGCGGCACAGATTTGCAACTGCGGAAACAGCCATGTACACCGTTCCCCAACTCGACGCCTACTCGCCTGACGCGCTCGATCGCGCCGTCGCGGATCTTCTGACCGCGCTTGGCGCCGAAACCTCCGCGCTGCGTAACGAGTCCGATTGGAAGACGTTTCGCGATCGCTGGCTGGCGCGCAAGAACGGCATGCTCACGCAGGTCAACGACACATGGCTGAAGGCCGCGCCCGGTCCCGCGAAGCGCGAAGTCGGACGCCGAGTTAACGAACTGAAGACCCGCGTTGAAACCGCGATTGAAGAGGCGCAGAGTAAAATCCACGCTTCGTCTGCCGACGCCCAACTTGCCTCCGAGCGCCTCGATATCTCGCTGCCTGGCATTCAGCGGCCGATCGGCGTCAGGCATCCTGTGCTGCGCGTGATGGACGAGATCGTCGCGGTCTTCAAGGCGATGGGCTACTCGGTTGGCGAAGGGCCCGAAGTCGAGACCGACTACTACAATTTCGAGTCGCTCAACTTTCCGCCCAACCACCCCGCGCGCGACACGCAGGACACGTTGCTCATCGCCGGGCAGGAGCACAAGCCGTCGCGCGATCGTCTGCTGCTGCGCACCCATACTTCGCCGGTGCAGATTCGCACTATGGAGAAGCAGCCGCCGCCGCTGCGCATCGTCATCCCGGGCAAGGTGCATCGCAACGATCCCCTGGACGCGACGCACTCGCCCATATTTCACCAGGTCGAAGGCCTTGCGGTCGACACCGACATTAGTTTTTGCGATCTGAAGGGCACGCTCGACCACGCCATGAAGGCGCTGTTCGGCTCGTCGGTGAAGACGCGCTTCTATCCATCATTTTTCCCCTTCACCGAACCCAGCGCCGACATGCAAGTCAGCTGCATCTTCTGTGGCGGCAAAGGCTGCCGCAAGTGCAAATTCAGCGGCTGGATCGAGCTGCTAGGCTGCGGCATGGTCGATCCAAACGTTTTTGATTTCGTGAAACAGAATGGCTACGACTCGTCGAAGATATCAGGCTTCGCCTTCGGCATGGGCGTCGAGCGCATCGCGCTGCTGAAGTATGGCGTCGAGGGAATTCAGTTGTTCTACGAGGGCGACGTGAGATTTTTGGAGCAGTTCGCATAGCTGGGAGCATGCATGGTTGCGTGGTCACGTGATGGGGCAAGAATGTGCGACAGGCTGCGAACCAGCGCCGTAGGCGCGAAAGATGATAGCCCAGCGCTTCAGCGCTGGGTCGGCGGTAATACATGATCAGAGTCCCTTTTGGGGACGAGACATGATTCAGGAGAGTTGCAAGCCGCCGCGAGACACGAATGAGAATTATCCCCGCATGGTCGCGTGAATTTGTTGACGTCGCCGCCGCCGACCGTCAACTCGCCGAAGATCTCACTTCCGCCGGCATCGCGGTGGAGTCAGTCCAGGAAGAGAACGGCGCAACCGTTTACGAGATGGACCTGACTACCAACCGCGTGGACGCCATGAACCATTATGGCGTGGCGCGCGAAGCGTCGGCTATCTACGACGTGGAGCTAAGGCGGATTGAACCGAAGCTTCCCACCCTTTCGCCAAATGCAGGCGAAAGGATGGGCCAGCCACTTGGGATGTCAGATGTAAATTTTCCTATCGTCATCGAGGATGCGCAAGGCTGCGCACGTTATACCGCACGCGTCATTCGCAATGTGCAAATCGGGCCATCCCCTGAGCACGTGGTCAAGCGGCTCGAACTCCTGGGCTCGCGGCCCATCAACAATGTTGCCGACGCCACCAACTACGCGTTGAATGAGCTCGGCCATCCCACGCATGCTTTCGATCTCGACCTGCTGGACGGCGGCACGATCATCGTGCGTCGCGCGCGCGAAGGCGAAGTCCTGAAGACGCTGGACGGCGTCGACCACAAGCTCACAACCGAAGATCTCGTGATCGCCGACGCCACGAAGCCGGTCGCGCTAGCTGGCGTCATGGGCGGCTTCGACACCATGATTACCGAGAGCACCAAGAACGTGCTCATCGAATCAGCGTGGTTTGAGCCGTGGACAGTGCGCTCGATGGCCAAGCGTCACGGCATGCACACCGACGCCTCGCATCGGTTCGAGCGCGGAGCCGATTACGGCATCACGCCGCTGGCTTGCGATCGCGTCGCCGAGTTGATCCTGGAAAGTGCCGGTGGAGAACTGCACGGGGCGCGCATTGATGCTGTCGCGCGCAAGCTCCAGATGCCCTCCATTCCATTGGCCCATTCCGAGATTAAGCGCAACCTTGGCATTGATATTGCCGAAAGCGAGATTGAACGGATTTTGCGACGGCTGGGATTCACCGTAAGGCGCGATGCAGACGCCGGCTTCAGTGTGCAGGTCCCGACCTGGCGGCTGGACGTCGAGCGCGAGATCGACGTGCTGGAAGAGCTGGCGCGAATTCACGGCTACAACAATTTTCCCAACACCCTGCCCGTTTTCTCCGGCGCCGTCGTCGAATTGCCGGAGGAACCAAAGAACGCGAAGCTGCGTGAGACTCTGCTCGCCCTCGGCTACAACGAGGCGATCTCCATCACCTTCATCTCGGAAGAAGAGGCGAAGACTTTCCTACTTTCCGAGAAAGACTCCCACTCAAGCAAAACCAGCTTGAGTGGGGCACCCACACCCGAGCCGCTGGCGGTCGCGAATCCGCTGAGCGAAGAATCCGCGTACATGCGAACTTCGCTGCTGCCCGGCCTCATCAATATTGTCGGCTACAACCTGAATCGAGGAACAACCACTGTGCGTCTCTTCGAGGCCGGTCAGGTTTTCGAAAAATCGGGGGACGATCGCAACGAGTATCGACATGTCGGCTTTGCTGCCACGGGCGACGCCATTGCCAGGAGCGTGCACACTCCGGCGCAGCCTTACAGCTTTTTCCACATGAAAGGCGACATCGAAACGCTTCTGGCGGCCTTCGACCACCAAACGCTGCACTTCGACACGAATGTCCCCCCGTATCTTCACCCCGGCCGCGCAGCGCGCGCTATCATGGACGGCGTGTCCGTCGCAGTGTTCGGGCAACTGCATCCCGAGCAAGCAACCGCGCGCAAACTTCGGCAAGAGGTTTACCTTGCGGAAGTAATGCTCGATCGCTTGTACCGGCATCCGCTGCGTGAGCCGCGATACTGCCCCATCTCGAAGTTCCCAGCAGTGGAGCGCGATTTCTCATTTGTCTTCGATGACTCCGTCTCCTTCGACCAGATCCAGTCGGCGGTCGCGCAGCTAGCCATTGCCGAACTGTGGAGCTTTGTTCCGGCGGAGGTCTATCGCGGCTACAAAGTTCCCGCCGGCAAGTACTCCGCGCTGCTTCATGCTGAATTTCAATCGCAAGAGCGTACGCTGCGCGATGACGAAGTTGCGCAGTGGTCGGCGCAGATCATGGCACAGCTCGAAGGATTAGGCGGCGTGCTGCGCGCGCGATAGAGAAGCAACTTACGCCATGGAATGCCGCATCACCAAATCGTGGCATTGACAGCTACGCGACTTCTTCTATAACGTCAATTACAAGATGACTTCGTTGATCCATCGCCATCATCACCATCATCACGTGGCGAACGTGTCAGCGGAGCTCATCGGATAGTTTTCATCATCTGTGATCTCGTGGCCCCGCTGAAACGAATCAGCGGGGTTTCTGTTTGGCGAAAGGAATGACGGAATGGCAGTGAAAATCGATTTCGACAAGATGGGTGGACTGACGCCCGCGGTAGTGCAGGACGCCGGAACAGGCGAAGTTCTGATGCTCGGCTTCATGAACGAAACAGCGTTTCTGCAGACGCTAGAGACCGGCTACGTAACCTTCTTCAGTCGCACACGTAATCAGCTGTGGATGAAGGGGGAGACCTCGGGCAACCGGCTGAAGCTGATCTCTGCGGCGACGGATTGTGATCTCGACACGATCCTGTGCCGGGTTGAGGTTGAGGGTGAAGGCGTCGTTTGCCACACCGGGACGCGCAGCTGCTTCACCACTGCGCTGCCGGTCCGCGCCGGATGGGAAGGCTTGTCATGAAGCTGCGTCTCGGCATTCCCAAGGGCAGCCTGCAAGAGGCAACGCTGGCGCTGCTGGCCCGCGCCGGCCTTCAGGTTTACGTCAGCCCGCGATCTTACTTTGCCGCCACCAACGATCCCGAAATTGAATGTATGTTGATTCGCGCGCAGGAGATGGCGCGTTACGTCGACCATGGCGCGCTCGATGCCGGACTCACCGGCCGTGACTGGGTGTTGGAGAGTGGCTTGAGCGTAGTGAGTGTGGCCGATCTTATCTACGCCAAGCAGAGCCGCGGCAAAGTTCGCTGGGTTCTCGCGGTGCCGGAGGATTCTCCCGTACAGTGCGCCGAGGATCTTCGTGGTGCAACCATCGCCACAGAATTGGTAAAGGTGACGACGGCTTATTTCAACCGGCGGGGCATCGACGTGAAGGTCGAATTTTCCTGGGGAGCAACTGAGGTGAAGCCGCCCACGCTCGCCGACGCAATCGTCGAAGTAACCGAGACCGGCAGCTCACTGAAAACGAATCGCCTACGGATTATCGACACAGTTCTGGAGTCGAACACCCAGATTATCGCTAATCCCACAGCGTGGGATGACGCATGCAAGCGACAGAAGATCGATAATTTTTCACTCATGTTGCGAGGAGCTATCGAAGCACAAGGCAGAGTTGGGCTGATGCTCAATGTGAAAACCGAGGATCTCAAAGCCGTGCTCAGCGTGTTACCCGCTCTGAACAGTCCGACCATCTCGCAATTGAGCGACAGCACGTGGGTCGCGGTGAACACGATTCTGGAAGAAGCGGCATGTTGGGTGGTGATTCCACGCTTAAAGGCCGCAAATGCGCAAGGAATCGTCGAATATCCGCTGAACAAGGTGGTGCTGTGATGCGGATTCTGAGCGGCGCTGCAGCCGCCAGGGCAGTAGCAAGGCTGGAGAGCCGGAGCTCGCGTCTGGATGAAGCTGAGCAGCGCGTGCACAACATCGTTCGCGATGTGCGGCGCGACGGAGATACAGCCCTCGCTAGTTATGCCACATTGTGGGATGGGTTGCAAGAAGGCCAGCCGATACTGGTCTCGCAAACGGAGATTGTCCAAGCGCGGCGCTCCATTTCTCTGGAGACTCGCAATGCTTTGCGTGAAGCGGCCGCCAATATACGCCGCTTCTGCACCTGGCAAATGCCACGCGAGTGGAGAAAGAAAGTATCCGGTGGCGAGCTGAGCCAGATCGTTCGCCCGCTTGATTCCGTTGGCTGTTATGTGCCGGGAGGACGTTACCCGCTCCCATCGACGTTGCTGATGACCGTAATCCCGGCGCAGATGGCCGGAGTACAACGCATCTGCATAGTGTCGCCACGTCCCCAACCGGCGACGCTGGCGGCTGCGGCAATGCTTGGTGTGCCCGAGGTGTATCGGTGTGGCGGCGCGCAGGCGATCGCTGCTCTTGCCTATGGGACCAGGACAATCGCGCCGGTGGACAAAATTGTCGGGCCCGGCAACACCTTCGTCACCGCAGCGAAGAAACTGGTCGGCTTCGATTGTTCCATCGATATGCTGGCGGGTCCCACCGAAGCAGTGTTTTACAGTGATCGCGGAAATCCGGCATTTCTTGCTTCCGATATGGTTGCACAGGCCGAACACGATCCCGAGGCAGTCGTCGTGTTCATTAGCACCAAGGCCCAACTGGCCGAAAAACTACGAGACGCCCTGCGAGTCGCATCAGCAGACAACGCGATCGCGCGGCGGGCGATTCGATCGAACGCTCACGTGCTGTTGGCTCCTTCGCGTGATGCGGCGGTGGAATGGATCAATCGAATAGCGCCCGAGCACTTGACGGTTGATGACGATCTCATCCTTCCACTCATCCACAATGCTGGTTCAATCTTTGTCGGTGATTATTCGCCGCAGTCGGCAGGAGACTACGCTGCTGGTCCGAATCACGTGCTGCCGACGGGCGGCGCAGCGCGATTTCGTGGCGGCTTGAGCGTTCTCGATTTCGTGAAGATCATCACCGTGCAGCAGTTCAACAGGCGAGGTCTGGGACAAATCGCGCCGATCATCACCACTTTGGCCGAAACCGAGGGCTTGCGTGCCCATGCTGAGTCGGTGCGTGTAAGGTGCGCCCATCCACCCCAACAAGCGGAAAAGCAGCGCTCGTCGGGGACCCCGACAATGGCGACGCAGGATGGGAAGTCGAGGAGGTACGCACATGCTTGAAGCAAGGGAGGCGGTGCGCAACCTGCAGCAGTATCATCCACCGCTGGCACGGCGCGACGGATTGCGCCTCGACTTCAACGAGAACACCGACGGCTGCTCGTCCCGCGTGATCGCGGCGCTGCAGAAAATTACCGCTGAGGACCTGACGCGCTATCCCGAACGTGAGCCGGTGGAGGAGATCGTCGCGAACTTTCTTCGCCTGTCGCCGCAACAGTTGCTGCTGACCAATGGCGTCGATGAGGCAATTCACCTGCTTTGCGAAACTTATCTCGAGCCACGGGATGAAGCGATCGTGGTAACACCCACGTTCAGCATGTATGAAATCTACGTTGGCGCAACCGGCGCACGAGTGCTTCGGGTGCAGTGCGAGGCAGATTTCGAATTTCCTTTAAAACAGATCTTGACATCGATCTCGCCGGCGACGCGCCTGATCGCCATCGCCAGTCCCAACAATCCCACCGGTACGGTTGCCACGCGTGAAGAGATCCTCTGCCTCGCGCATGCCGCGCCAAGCGCGGCGTTGCTGATCGACGAGGCCTATTTCGAGTTTCACGGCCTGACCGTGATCGGCGACGTCGAGAGCACGCCGAATCTTTTCGTCTTACGCACGTTCTCAAAGGCTTACGGCTTGGCAGGTTTGCGGATCGGCGCGCTTGCCGGCCCGGCGGAACAGATGCCGATGGTGCGTCGCGTCGGCTCGCCGTATAGCGTCAATGCGGTCGCATTAGCAATGCTGCCGGCGGCTCTGGAAGACCAGGAGTATCTCCGCCGCTACGCTGTGCAGGTAAGGGAAGGCCGGGCGCGGCTCGCGAATGAGGTGCGCGATCTGGGAATTCACGCGTGGCCGAGCCAGGCGAACTTTCTGCTGCTGCGCATTGGCGAACGCCATCGCGACTTCGTTGCAGCTATGCGACAACGTGGGATACTGGTTCGCGACCGCTCGTCCGATACGGGTTGCGACGGCTGCGTACGCATCACCTTGGGAACCACTGCGCAGACCGAACGGCTGATTACCGCGCTCAGGGAAGTCGCGGCTGAGCTGAAGCTGCGCAGCGAGGTGACAGCGTGAGACGTGCTCGGATTCATCGTAAGACCAACGAGACCGATATTCGCGTCGCCCTCACCATCGAAGGTCATGGACGCGGCCAGGTTCGCACCGGCATTCGCTTTCTCGATCACATGCTGGAGTTGGTTGCGCGGCACGGCGCCTTCGATCTGAAGTTAACTGCCACGGGCGATCTTGATATCGACCAGCACCACACGGTAGAAGACGTTGGCATCGCACTCGGCGAAGGCTTCGCGCAGGCGCTGGGCGACAAGCGCGGCACCTGGCGCGCCGGATATTTTGTGATGCCGATGGACGAAACTCTCGGCGTTGCGGCGGTTGATTTCGGTGGTCGCAGCGCCGCAGTGATCGAGAGCAGAGTTACCGCACGCCTGGTGGGCGATCTGCAGGCCGAACTGGTGACGGATTTCTTCGACGGGTTCGCCCGCGGCGCCAAGTGCAACGTGCACGTGAAGGTGATGTACGGGCGCTCCAGCCACCACAAGATCGAGGCGCTATTCAAGGCATTTGGGCGCGCTTTGCGCGTGGCCTGTTCGAAAGATCGCCAGCTCGGCCGCATGCTGCCGAGCACCAAAGGACTTCTATAAAAGATTTGCGCGTGTTCGCACTCTTCGCGAGCGCTGTCGAGGATCTCATCGTGATTGCCATCATCGATTATGGAGCGGGGAATTTGGCTTCGGTGCTGAAGGCGATCAATCATCTGGGACACGAGTGTGCGATCACCGCCGGCGCGGCCGATGTGCTGCGCGCTGACAAGTTGATCATTCCTGGCGTCGGCAATTTTCGGGCGACGCTGCCTTTGGCAAACGGTGCGCTTGGCGACGCTCTGCGGAAGGTGATCATGGCGAACAAGCCGCTACTGGGAATTTGTCTTGGCTTGCAATGGATGTTCGACGGCAGCGACGAAGCGCCTGAGCTGCGCGGGCTCGGCGCCTTCGCCGGTGGTTGCCAGCAGTTTTCCGCCAGTGTGAAGTCACCGCATGTGGGCTGGAATCAGATTGAGATAGCGCCTCGCTCGCGGCTGCTGCGCGGCATTGCATCCGGTTGCTACGTTTATTTCACGCATTCCTATCGCGCACCCCTATGCGATGCGACGGTGGCAACGTGTACCTACGAAGCTCCGTTCACCGCTGCGGTGGAGCGCGACAATCTGTTTGGCCTGCAATTTCATCCCGAAAAATCGGGTGACGCCGGCCTGCACATCCTGGAGAACTTCTGTGCCCTCTGAATCGCTTGCCAAGCGCATCATCGCTTGCCTCGACTGCCACGCTGGACGAGTGCTGAAGGGCGTGCAATTTGTGCAGTTGCGCGATGCCGGCGATCCGGCTGAGTTGGCCGCTGCCCACAGTGCCGCGGGCGCGGACGAAATCGTCCTGCTCGACATTACTGCGACCGCCGAGGAGCGCAACACGCTGCTGGACACGGTGCGGCGCACCGCCAGTCAGCTCTTCATCCCTTTCACTGTAGGCGGGGGGATTCGCTCGCTCGAGGATGCCGCTGCAGTGCTGGATTGCGGCGCTGACAAGGTCGCCATCAACTCCGCTGCGGTCGCCGATCCAACCCTCATCACGAAAATCGCTGCGCGCTATGGATCGCAGGCGGTCATGGTGGCGATCGACGCGCGGTGCAACGGCAACGCCTGGGAAGTCTATATTTACGGCGGACGCAAGCCGGCAGGGCGTGACACCCAGCAGTGGGCGATTGAAGCCGAACAACTGGGCGCGGGAGAAATCATGCTGACCTCGATGGACCGCGACGGCACCAAGTCGGGATTTGATTGTGAGCTGACGCGAACCATCGCCACCAGCGTTCGAATCCCTGTGATCGCCTCGGGCGGCGCAGGTGAACCAAAGCACTTTGTCGAGGTGTTCCAAGAAGGTGCTGCCGACGCTGCACTGGCGGCTTCCGTCTTTCATTTCGGCTTGGAAACGGTGCATGCGATCAAGAGCGAGCTGCGCGCCGCAGGCGTGCCAGCGAGGCTGACATGCTGATACCCTCGATTGACCTGATGGACGGCAAGATCGTGCAGCTGGTGCAGGGAGAAAAGAAGGCGCTGGAGTTTGCCGACTTCGGCGAATGGGTGGAGCGATTCTCGGAGTATCCTGTGGTGCAACTTGTGGACCTCGATGCAGCCATGTACAGAGGGACGAATCGCGAGCTCATCGCGGAGTTTTGTAGCAAGTTGCCTTGCCAGGTCGGAGGTGGAATTCGCTCAGCGGCCGATGTTCAAGGCCTGCTCGACGGCGGAGCCAGAAAGGTGATTCTCGGCTCCTCGCTGATCGGAATTCCGAAAACCGCGAAGGATGGCGGACAAGCGTCGCAGGCGAGCGTAAACATCGCATTCGCACGGGAACTGCACGCGCGGTTTGGCGGCGAACGGCTTGTATTTGCGGTGGACTCTCGCGGTGGGCGCGTTGCCATTCATGGCTGGAAAACGGTCACCACAATCGAGCCGGAAGTTATGATGCAGCAGCTCGAACCGTACTGCTCCGCATTTTTATATACCCACATTGACACCGAAGGGCTGATGCAAGGTATTCCGATGGAGGTCGTTCGCCGACTGCGCGACCAGACCTCGCGACGCCTTATCGCGGCCGGCGGCATACACAGCCAGGAGGAGATAGCTGAGCTGGATGAGCTTGGTATCGATGCAGTCGTGGGAATGGCAATTTATTCAGGGCTGCTCAAGGTTTGATCTCAGCCGCCAAGAACCGGCGCGCTTGGTCGAACCGTGATTAATCAGGCCTCTCGCCACCGCCATTCTTTCATCTAAGTTTGCGAGATGATTCGCAAACTATCGTCCGGCCAATACCGGCTCTACTCGCGCAAGAAGGATCCAAAGACAGGCAAGCGACGTAACTTGGGAACGTTCGCCACGCGGGAAAAAGCTGAGGCTCACGAGCGGGCCGTGCAGTATTTCAAGCGGCATTAAAGTACGGCAGCCCCGCGGTAATTACTGTGCTTTGTGGCACTAAGAACGCGGTTGTCACGAGTTGAAACATTCTCTTGACCGTGTTGAAACACATGGCCTTTATGGCCCGGAAGCGTCAATCTGTTAGATTGTGAGCAAGGATTGCGCTTAGGTTGAGGATGGCAGAATAGCCAGGCGCGAAAACATCGAGGGTGAAAAATTCTGGCGCAAAATCGTAACGATAAGAATGCTTTGTTCTCGGTAGTCCTGGCGAACGGGTTGCGAGGCGACTACACGGCTCTGATCGAAAAGCGCAATTTAGCGAGCCTGACGTACATGAAGACTTCGCGAGTGACTGCCGAAAAACTGCTGGCGGTTGATCCCACCTGCTACGACGCCTACCTCGCTGTGGGGGTTGAGAATTATCTGCTTGGTGTTAATTCTGCACCGGTGCGCTGGATCCTGCGTATGACGGGATCGGAAACCGATAAGCAGCAGGGAATCGATAGACTTCGTCTCACGGCCGAAAAAGGACAGTACCTGGCGCCATTTGCGCGATTGCTGCTGGCTGTAGCTGCGCTGCGCGACAAGACAGGCAAACCGCCCGCATGCTGCTGGCCGGCTTGGCGAAGGAATTTCCCGGCAACCAACTCTACGTAACCGAACTCGCCCGTATCCAGTGACGCCTAACCGCCTGATCCGCTGCTAAGCTACCATTGATTTGTAAAACCGATACAATCGTGCTGCAAGTTTGTTGTTTGCGCGAGGAAGACTTTGCACGCGACCGATGCTTCTGCCAACGTACCCAACGGCCAGTCAATTCCTCTCTACGTCGGGACCTCGGGCTGGGCGTATACCATCTGGAAGCCAGATTTCTATCCCAAAGAAG
>CAWFUE010000053.1:0-19222 GCA_963818905.1 uncultured Acidobacteriaceae bacterium | reverse complement strand
CCCGCACTCGCGGATCGGCAGCAAATTCGGCAAACAGACTTGCGGGAAGCTCATGCGGTGGAGCGTAGAGAATGCGCGGCACATCGCCGACAACCTTCAGGATCGCGTCACGCAGAGCCGTAGCTGAGCGGTCAATAATCTGCACCGAAGCGACAGCGCAAATTTCCGCCGCCTTGGTGAAGTCTTCGAGAAGCGCTGATTGCGCCATTGCCGGCTGCATCCGTTAGTCGAGCATATACCCTCGGTGCAAACCAGACTACGAATTGCATGTAAATTACGGCCATTGCGGGATAGAGCGACCACATTGTTATCACAAGCGAAGCGAGGGATCTGCTTTTGGCCGTTCAAGAAAACAGATTCCTTCCGCCCAAAAACCCGGGCGCTCGTAATGACAATCTCACCCCAAGCGCGACTTCGGCGGCTCTGGTTTCAGGCGCGAAACAGCCTACCGGCGATGATAAAATTGAGAGATCGCATGCAGCCGAAAACCGATTCTGTGGGTTTACTGGACGCCGCTGAGGAGCGTTCCGTTTCCCCTACTCCCAAGAAAATAGGATTTGTGAGCCTGGGCTGTCCCAAGAATCTCGTGGACAGCGAGGTGATGATGGGCCTGCTTTCGCAGGGCGGAGCGCAGATTACTTCGCGTGCTGAAGAGGCTGACATCATCGTGGTGAACACCTGCTCGTTCATCGACTCAGCGAAGCAGGAATCGGTGGACACCATTTTGGAGATGGCGCAGCACAAAGCTGCGGGCCGGGCGCAAAAACTGATCGTGGCCGGCTGCCTGGTCGAGCGTTATCGCAACGAGATTCAGAAGAACATTCCTGAAGTCGATGCTGTCGTCGGAACTGGAGAGCTGGAGCAGATATTGAATGCTGCCGGGATCGAACCGCAAGCAGATCGGGAGGCTTCGCCGTTTGTAATTCTGAGCAGCCGCTCCGAAGGCGAGGCTCGCGAGGCTGCGGGAAGATTCGCGAAAGACGCATGGGACGGCGCTATCGCCGATCTGCCGAACTATCTCTACGACGAAACGACGCCGCGCGTGTTGGCGACGCCCGGACATTCCGCCTACATCAAGATCGCGGAGGGGTGCGATCATCCCTGCTCGTTCTGCATAATTCCACAGCTGCGGGGAAAATTTCGTTCGCGCCGCTTCGAATCTGTGATCGCCGAAGCGCAACAGCTGGCCCAGCGCGGCGTTCGCGAGATTACGCTTATCGGGCAGGACACAACTTGCTATGGCGAAGACCTGGGACTAAAGGATGGGCTTGCATTGCTGCTGGAACGGCTGGCGCAAATTGATGACTTGCGCTGGATCAGGTTCCTCTACGCATATCCGAATAAGATCACCGGCAAGTTGCTGCAAACTATTGCCGGGCACAAGAAGATTTGCTCGTACATCGATGTCCCGCTGCAGCATGCCTCGCCGGATGTTCTGAAGCGCATGAAACGCGGCGCGGGAGCGGAGATCTTTCTGCGGTCCATTGAGAAAATGCGACGTGAGATCTCCGATCTCACGCTCCGGACCTCTTTCATTGTGGGATTCCCTGGCGAGACTGAAGAGGATTTCCAGTTGCTGTGCGATTTCGTGCGCCAGGCGCAGTTCGACTGGCTGGGAGTTTTCGGATATTCGGATGAAGAAGGCGCGAAGGCGTTCGGTTTGCAAGACAAGGTTCCGGCGAGAGAGATCGAGCGACGGCGCACGAAGCTGATGTCGATCCAAAAGCAGATCAGCCGCAAGAAGAAGCGCGCTCTTATCGGGCGGCAATTTGATTTACTGCTGGAAGGCCCATCGGCCGAGACCGATTTGCTGTGGGAAGGACGCACGGCGATGCACGCTCCGGAAATTGACGGCACAGTGTACGTCAACGATTTTGGCGAGCACGAAAATGTTAAGGAAGGCCAGTTCTGTCGCTGCGAGATTACGGAAGCGCATGACTACGATCTGGTGGCGAAAATCGTCTAAGCAGCTAAGCGATCAGCACTCAGCAGTCAGTACTCAGTCATTGACAGTAAGTGACGCTGATTAGATCGAGAATGGCTGTAACCGGATGCAAGAAGGAACCCGCTGACTCTTTACTGGCATTAACCCGAGCCTCGCGATGCCGAATCCTGATTGCTGACTATTCATTGCTATGCCGAAGAAACGCACCTCTAGTCTCCGCTGTCCCACCTGCAGGAAGATCGTTCTGAAGTCGGAACCGGAGTTTCCTTTCTGCAGCGAGCGCTGCCGGTTGATCGATCTCGGCAAGTGGGCCAGCGGCGGCTACGTCATTTCCAGTCCTCTGAACGATCCGGAGAGCGGAGATTTCAATCATCCCGATGACCATGCCAAGAAGCCAAACTGAGCCCGCTATGAGCAGGTCGCCAGCGCCGGCCTGGGCCACGCTCGTTGCGACATTTTTTGGCATAGGGAGATTGCGCCCCGGACCGGGTACGTGGGCATCGCTGGCAACTGCGCTGCTATGGTGGCTGCTGGCGTCGCATCTGGCAGGCTCGTTGCGGATTCCTGTGATTCTTGGGCTGATCGTGATCGTAACTGCGATCGGTGTACCTGCAGCAACGCTGGAAGAGCGCGGCTGCGGCAAAACCGACCCTTCGCATGTCGTGATCGATGAGGTTGCCGGGCAACTGGTAACGCTCGTCGCGTGTCCCATCGTGTGGCAAGCGCTGCTCGCGAGCTTTATACTTTTCCGAGTGTTCGACATCTTGAAGCCGCCGCCGTTGCGGAGGCTGGAAAAACTGCCTGAGGGCGCGGGCATCATGTTCGACGACCTCGGCGCAGGCATATATGGATTGATCGTTTTGCAGCTTCTGCTGCACTTTCGAATGCTCCATTAGGAGCGGCTAGAGCGTCGTTGATGTGGCTCTGCCAGGCTCTGAAGGGGCACGGCTTCAGCCGTGCCGATGGTGTGAGGAGGCATTGGCCTTTAGGCCCTGAGGGCACCTCCCTCAGCCGCTAAAGCCGGGTTCTCCGACGGCCTTACCCGGCACGCCTGAAGGCGTGCTGTTTAGGTTTGATCATGGAACGCAAGACGGGATCAAAGAACGTAAACGGCAAACCGCACATCGAGGCGATCGATCCCGTTTGCGCTCTGCCCGGAGGGGAAATTCGCATCCTTGGCAGTGGGCTCGGGCCGCGCGGGTTGCGGCGTCCGCGAGTCAGCTTTGGCGAGGTTGACGGCTCCGTCATCATCAGCTCCGAGCAGTTCATAGTGGCGCGTGTGCCCGAGGGCGCAGCTTCGGGGCAAGTCCTGGTTTCGGCGAACGGCTCTTCGAGCAATTCCAGCGAGGTCCGGGTCGCGGTGCCGATCGCCGAGAATCTGCATCCAGTCGCCAATCCCGCGGTCGACGCGCAAGGCAACATCTACGTGACATTCTCGGGCTCGCGGGGGCAGAAGGTTCCGGTCGCCATTTACCGCATCGACACCAACTATCACTTGAAGCCGTTTCTGCACGAGATGATGAACGCGTCTGGTCTGGCCTTTGATCGCGTGGGCAATCTGTACGTATCGTCGCGCTACGACGGTACGGTCTATCGCGTCGCGCAAAACGGCACAATGACCTCTTACGCCGAGGGCATGGGAGTGGCGACGGGCATCGCTTTCGACCGCGACGGTAACCTCTACGTCGGCGATCGGAGCGGGACGATCTTCAAGATTGGGCAGGACCGGCAGATCTTTGTCTTCGCCACGATTGAACCCAGCATCGCGGCGTATCACCTGGCGTTCGGCAACAATGGCAATTTATACGTCACCGGTCCCACGACCTCGAGCTTCGACGCGGTTCACCAAGTGGACCCGCATGGCGAAGTCAGCGTGTTCTATCGCGGATTGGGACGTCCGCAAGGATTGGCCGTCGATGTCGATGACAATATTTACGTCGCCGCTTCGCACAATGGAAGACGCGGCATCGTGAAAATCACGCCCGATCGCAAGGCATCCCTCGTGGTCTCCGGGCATAACCTGGTCGGGCTGGCGTTTGCGCCCGGCCGCTCGGCTGTGCTAGCTACCACCAGCGGGGTGCACCACCTGGCGTGGGACATTCAGGGCCGCTCTTTGCTGCCTGCGAGCTAGGGAAACAGCAGTTAGATCTTATCGCAGTTAGTATTTGGCGGTGGCGTTACAGCCAATTAGTAACGCCAGAAAGTGCTAAATGCTAACTGCTGCTTTTGCTAGACTGAATTCGTGATTGCGGAAATCATCGCCATCGGCTCGGAGATGCTGACTCCGTATCGCCAGGACACCAATTCCCTCTTTCTCACCGAACGGCTCAATCAATTAGGAATCAGTGTCGCCTTTAAGACCATCGTGGGTGACAATCTGGATCACCTGACCTCAGCGGCTCGAACCGCAATCGGCCGTGCTGACATTGCGATTTTCATGGGCGGGCTTGGTCCTACGCAAGACGACCTGACTCGCGAGGCCGTGGCTGCGGCGCTCGGCATCGAACTCAAACGCGATCACAACCTGGTCGCTGAAATGTACAAACGCTTTGCCGAGCGCCGCATCTCGATGCCTGAGAACAACGCGCAACAGGCAGACATTTTGCAAGGCGCTACCGTGCTGCCGAATTCCAAAGGCACGGCTCCGGGACAATGGCTGGAGACCACGCTCGAGAGCAAGACGCGAATCATCGCTCTGGTGCCGGGGCCACCGCATGAGCTGCAGACGATGTGGGATACGGAATGCGCGCCGCGATTGCGCGACAAAGTGCCTCCGGCGGCAATGGCCAGCCGCGTTTTGAAGGTTGCCATGATGGGAGAATCGGCGGTCGACCTGCGCGCCGCTCCTATCTATAAGAAGTATCCGCATGTTGAAACTACCGTGCTGGCGGGACAGGGTCAGGTTGAGTTTCAGCTGCGCGCCACAGCGGCAACAAAGGATGAAGCGCAAGCCGAGGTCGACCGGCTCGCGGGCGAGTTGGAAGACGAATTCGACGATGCGGTCTTCTCAGCGCAGGGCGAGTCGCTGGAAGAGATTGTCAGCTACTACCTGCAGATGCGAAATCTTAAGCTGGCGGTCGCGGAGTCCTGCACAGGAGGCATGGTTGCGGAGCGAATTACCTCCGTGCCTGGAAGCTCGCGTTCGTTCCTCGGCGGCGCCGTGGTTTATTCCAACGAACTGAAGACGCTGTTTGCCGACGTTCCGCCGCTGATGATCGAAGCGCATGGTGCCGTGAGCAAGGAAGTCGCGGTGGCGCTGGCGGAAAATATTCGCGAGCTTTGCAACGCGGACATTGGCGTAGGCGTGACCGGCATTGCCGGGCCCGGTGGCGGCACGGAAGAGAAGCCGGTTGGGCTGGTTTATGTCGCAGTGACGAATGGGCACAAGAACGAGGTCGTGCAGCGGCGGTTTTTCGGGGATCGTGAACGGGTGCGGCGATGGAGCAGCCAGTTGGCGCTGGACATGGTTCGTCGGATGTTGATGTGAGGAAAGGAGTAACTAGCAACTAGCAGGTAGCGACTGCGACCCCCTGAACTTGCCGAAGGGCGATGCTTCGCCCCAGCCTCGGCTGACTTATGCGTCTCTTTGTAGCCCTCGATATCGAACCTGAGATTCGCAAACGAATCGGTGAGTTTCGCAACCAGATGCGAAGCCTGGCACCGGATGTACGCTGGGTCAGTCCAGAAACGTTTCACATAACGCTACAGTTCCTCGGTGAAACGAACAAGGTTGAAGAAATTCGCAGTGCATTGCAGCAAGTCAAGGGCGCAGGGGTGCCGTTGGCGTTTCGTGGCACAGGGTTTTTTCCTAATCCAAAATCGCCGCGAGTGTTTTGGGTGGGGATTGGGTCGGACGAGCATCTGCAAGAACTGGCAAAATCCATTGGTGAAGCGCTGAAGCCGCTCGGCTTCGCGGCCGACGCCGGCCCATACAAGCCGCACCTGACCCTGGCGCGCGCGGGCAGTGGGCGACCGAAGCCGGTTCGAGCAGAGCACTCGGTACCTGGATTGCTGGCCGTGAGAGTGAAGCTCGAGACTCTGCAACCGTTCGACTTCGGTACAATGACGGCGCGCGAGTTCTGTCTCTACGAGAGCAAGCTGTCGCCCACCGGGGCGCAGTACACGAAGTTGGCGCGATATGCGCTGGAGTGAGGTAAGTACCAGCGATGTCATGCGGGGTATAATGCGCCGCACCGGGACCGTTCCGAGCAAGGAGAACGCTATGAACGGGCAATTAGCATCTCTTGACAAATTCCGCTTTAACGTCAAGTCGTGCGTGAGCAGGTTCGTGATGGCCGTCGCGATGATGTTCGCGCTGACACTCTTCACAAGCCACGCCATGCAGGCGCAGACGTTCAGCGTTCTTTACAACTTCACCGGAGGGGCCGACGGCTCCACTCCTGATGCCGGAGTCACCATCGCGCCCCCAGGGATTCTGTACGGAACCGCGGCGTCCGGCGGAGCTCACGACGCCGGCACAGTTTTCAAGCTGGCCCACGTTAATTCAAGTTGGGTTTTCAGCCCCTTGTACGAATTTACCGGGTTCAGCGACGGAGACATTCCAAATGGCGGGGTAGTGATCGGCCCAAATGATGCTTTATATGGCACCACGCAGTTCGGCGGTGGTGACAACCTCGGAGTAGTCTTCGCATTGAGACCTCCGGCTACGGTTTGCAGATCGGTAACGTGCTATTGGAGCGAAACCGTACTCCACAGCTTCACCGGATCCCCGGATGGGGACTTGCCGCAACTCGAGAATTTAGCCTTCGATCAAGCGGGAGATATCTATGGCACGACATATGGCGGAGGCACGTATGGTTACGGGACGGTATTCGAACTGACTCCCTCAGGCGGTGGATACACGGGGAGCAACATTCATAGCTTCAACTACCCCACGGGCGGGACAATGCCACAGGCGGGTGTGGTCCTGGATACCGCCGGGAATGTGTACGGAACCACAACCTACGGAGGAACCGGAACAGAATGCATGTACTATTGCGGAACGGTTTTCCAGCTCACGCCTTCAAGCGGAGGGTGGACGGAGAATGTCCTGGTTAACTTCGACGGGACGAATGGAAAATCCCCGCTAGCCAGCCCAATCCTCGATGCTTCCGGCAATGTCTATGGCACGGCTAACGTCGTTTACAAACTGTCGCCCTCAGGCGGAGGGTTCACCTACTCAGCGATTTACACCTTCAACTCGATTTGTGGCTACCAGAGTGCCTTGGTTATGGACGCGGCCGGTAATCTTTATGGCGTATGCCAGAATGGGCCCGGTGTTGATGACTATGATGGCTGGGTATACGAGCTGACGAATTGCAGCGAAACCTGCACCGTGATCAATCTCCACAGCTTCGGCGGTAGCGACGGCGCGGGGCCTTGGGGCACCCCGGCGCTGGATGCAAACGGCAATCTGTACGGCACAACGGTTGCCGGAGGTACGGGGAACTGCCGTGGCGCCGGCTGCGGCGTGGTGTGGGAGATCGCGGGCGTGGCCGCTCCGCGTAAAAACTGAATTGATCACCGTACCGAAGGCTTACGCTCTGAGCTAACTGCGCTTCCGGACCTGCGAGCTCGTGCGTTTGTCGCCACAACACTGATTTTCGGCTCGCGTAGCTTTCGCACCCGTCTCGAATCCAGGAGCGGGGACGTGCTGAATGCATCGTTTATCATTCTAGCGACTCGCTAAACAGCAGCTTGATTAAACTTGTCCTCATCATCGTTGCCGTCTCCTACCTGCTGGGATCGATCCCGTTCGGATACGTCCTGGTGCGTGTCTTTCGCCGGGAGGATGTTCGCACCGTGGGCAGCGGCAATATCGGGGCGACCAATGTCGCGCGCACCGGCTCGAAAGGTTTGGCACTTGCCACGCTATTCCTCGACGCGCTGAAGGGTTACGCAGCCGTGGCATTCGCTTTCTGGCTGGCGAGCCGACAGCGTCTGGAGGCGCCCATTCCGGGCAGTGTCTACGATCAAACTACCGCGGGCTTGAGCAGTCACACGATTTTTTTGTTAGCGGCACTGGCTGCCTTCGTCGCGATCCTGGGACACATGTTCACGATCTGGCTGCGTTTCAAGGGCGGCAAAGGAGTAGCAGTTGCAGCCGGCTCGTTCGTAGCTTTGGCGCCGCGAGCTATGCTGGTGGTTTTGGTCGTCTTCGTTTTGATCGTTGCACTGACGCGGTACGTTTCGCTCGGCAGCATCATCGCAGGCGCAGTATTTCCGCTGTGTGTCTGGTGGCTGAATCCCGCGGAGCGTACCACTGCTCCCATTTTGCTGATCATTGCCGCTTCGTCTTTGCTGATCATCGTGCGACACAAAGATAATATTCGGCGGCTGCTGACAGGAACGGAAAATCGGTTTCGCTAGGATGAGACGCTCGTGAGCGAGATTGCGGTCATTGGCGCAGGAGCGTGGGGCACGGCTATCTCGGTCGTTTTGGGTCGCACGAGGACGCACAACGTGCGGCTCTGGGCCCACGAGCCGGAGGTCCGCCAGAGCATCGCTGCAGCCCGGATCAATCACCTCTTTCTGCCGGGCATTTCCATACCCGAATCCGTTACGTGCACCAACAGCTTCGAAGAAGCCCTGCAGGACGCAGAGGTCGTGGTCAGTGTTATGCCGTCGCATCACACCCGGCGTGTATTTCAGGCAATGGCGCCACACCTTCGCGCGGAGATGCTGTTCGTCAGCGCGACCAAAGGCATCGAGAACGATTCGCTGCTGCGCATGACGGAGGTGATAACGGAAGTTCTAGGCGGTGGTATGGGCGGGCTCCAGCCGCGGATCGGCGCCTTGAGTGGACCGAGCTTTGCCAAGGAAGTAGCCAAAGGCGATCCAACTGCGATTACTATTGCCTCAACTGACAAAGACCTTGCGGCGACGGTGCAGCGGGAGTTCAGCGACCCGCGCTTCCGCGTTTACACCAACGATGATGTCGTCGGGGTTGAACTGGGAGGGGCGCTAAAAAATGTCATCGCCATCGCGGCCGGAGTCCTGTTTGGCCAGGAGTTGGGACACAATACGGTAGCCGCTCTGATAACGCGCGGGCTCGCGGAGATGACACGACTGGTGGTGGCTTGCGGCGGAAGGGAAAGCACGATGGCCGGTCTGGCAGGATTGGGCGACCTGGTGCTGACCTGCACGGGTGGACTGTCGCGCAATCGCAGCGTCGGCGTCGAACTTGGACGGGGACGCAAGCTGCCCAGCATCATCGAAGGAATGCACGGCATGGTCGCGGAGGGCGTGCTCACCACCAACGCTGCCGTGGGATTGGCGCGCAAGAAGGGCGTCGAAATGCCGATCACCGAGCAGATGCACGCGGTGCTGCAGCAAGGCAAGAGCATCGAAGACGCAATCCGCGACTTGATGGGACGGCCGTCGACGAGCGAGGTCAGGATTAGTGGCTAGTGGTGCTGCGCGAGATATACGAGCTCAGGCTTGATTACGCAAAGCGGTGCCGTTGATTATTTGCGTGGTGAGCTATTTCGTGGCCCAGGGCTGCCGATAAGACTCTCCAGAAAGCTTGTCAGGACCGTCTGCAACGCCATCTCAGGGATGACACCGCGGTCGAGCATGTGCTCCAGCGCCAGCGCATTGATCGCCGCAGACATAGAAATGGCGACCGCACTGGGAGACAACGGAAGCTTCCGGGTTGATCCTGCGGTGATCTCGCGCAAGATGTTCACTCGCGGCCGCACCAGCCGGCGATTCATTGCGGCAAGCCTGGCTTTGACTTCCGGATGACGCACCGCAAACAATTTGAACTCGAGGGAAATGAGGCTCCAGCGGCGGTCTTGAGCGATGGTGAAGAGAAATTCGCGAAAGACCTTAAGCTTGTCGGCTGGATCGCGAACACTTTTCATCAGTCGTTCGATATTGTCAATGCGGGAAGCGATTTCACCTTCCAGGAGCGCGAAAAACAGATCTTCCTTGCTCTTGAAATTGGCGTAGAAGGCGCCACGCGTGTAGCCGGCTTCGGCAGCGATCTCCTCGAGTTTCGCCGCCTCAAAACCGTCACGAGCGAAAATCTTTTCCGCGGCTCGAATCAGACGGGCTCGTGTCGCATCAGAACGCTCACGATGGCGCGGTGTGGCATTCAACCGTTCCGCCGGACGCGATGTCGAGGAAGACAGTTTCATTTTTCGCTCTCCGCGCGATAGCCTTGGATGCCAACTTGCGCAACGCGGCTGCCATGGTTCACATCTAATAGACTCGAATTAGTTGCTAATATCTCATACATGCATGTATGTACTAAGTACAACATGGAAAGAACGGAAAGCAAGTTGCGGAGCCGCGGACACCAGATAAGTTTCGCCGCGTTTGGGGCCGCCGCGACGATTCTTTTGTGCTGCTGGCCGGCGCGAGCGCAAACTCAAAGTCCCGGGCTTACCACGCTGCCGTCGGCCGAGCAGATCATCCAGCGATCGCAGGATCCATACAGCGGTTCGATTCCGCAGGGCAAGGCTACAGGCGAAGTCATCGACCTCAGCGTCGAAGACGCGTTGGACCGAGGGCTGAAATACAGCCTCGGACTGTATTTGAGTGATCGCGCGACCGAGCAGACGCGGGCCGCCCGGCTGCGCACGCTCAGCAATCTGATGCCGGTGGTCAACGGCGCCTTCACGGAAGAAGCCGAGCGCCTCAACCTGAAGGCTTTCGGATTCTCAAATTTTCCCGGCTTTCCCACTTCGATAGGCCCTTTTGGACTGACGGAGTTGCAAGCCACGGGCTCGTGGACCCCGCTCGATTTGCATGCCATTAACAATCTTCATGCCGCCTCGCAGGATGTGAAGGCGTCGCAGTTCAGCTACCGTGATGCGCGCGACACGGTAGTGCTGGCGGTGGGGGCAAATTACCTGCTTACCATCGCGAACGAATCACGCGTAACCGCGGCAGAAGCCGAATTAAATGCTGCGCAGGCACTTTACCAATTGGCCGTCGATCAGGAGAACGCGGGGTTAGCGCCACAGATCGACACTTTACGCGCTCGCGTACAGCTCCAGACGCAACAGTCGCTGCTCATCCAGGCGCAGAATGATCTTGAGAAGCAACGTATCGCGCTGGCGCGAGTCATCGGATTGCCGGTACAGCAGAAATTCCGTTTGGTAAATCGCGTTCCCTATCGACCTCTGCCGGAGTCAGAGGTGCAAGACGCGTTCCAGCGAGCGCTGCAGACCCGGCCCGATTATCAGGCGGCTTTAGCATCGCTGCGGGCAGCGCAGTACAGCCGGGAGGCTGCCTGGCAGCAGCGCCTGCCCTCGATCGGACTGTCCGTGGATTACGGGGTGCTGGGCTTCACTCCTGGTTCGCTGGCACCGAACTGGACCGCCGCCGCCACGCTGAACATTCCGATTTTCGAAGGTGGAAAAATTGAGGCTGACATCCAGCGGGATGATTCGATTCTGAAAGAGCGACAAGCGCAGGTCGATAACTTACGGGGGAGCATCGAGCAGGATATCGAAGACGCATTGCTGGATTTGAAGGCGGCGGCCAAGCAAGTGGAAGTGGCGAAGACCGGATTGGATTATGCGCAGCAGACGCTGTCGCAGTCGCAGGATCGCTTTGCTGCCGGAGTAACCAATAACGTGGAAGTGATCCAGGCACAGCAGCAACTGGCATCGGCGAACGAACAGTACATTGCCAGCTTGTACGAATACAACATCGCGAAAGTCCTGCTGGCCCGCGCGATTGGTAATGCCGAGCAAGCGGTGAAGCAGTATCTGTCGGAGCCAGGCAGCGTTGTACCGACGAGTCCGGGAACGCCACCGGCAAATCCGGGCGCGCCGACTCCAACCCCGGGGCCAGCGCCTAACACTTCGCCGACGTCTTCGGGAATCATGGGCGAGGTTTCGCCGGCGCAAAAAACCGGCCCCTCAAATATGAATTCGACAGTCGAGCCAGGAATCCAAGAAAATAGCAGCGCTTCGACCGCTGCCGGCCATCAGCAATAATTGCCGAAGAGTGGAGAACAGATGAGTCCGACCACAACAGAGCCCAACGAAATTGAACGCTCCGAGCCTCAGGGCGAGAACCACGAAGAGGGCCGCGACACGGAAATCCGTTCGCGAGAGGAAGACCGTCGCGGCTTATTTCAGAGACATCCTGCGGCAAAGCCCATCGTGTTTCTGGTGGCAATCGTTGCGCTGGTGCTGGTTGGCTGGTTCTGGTGGGAGAGCCGGCAGTGGGAGGACACCGATGACGCAGAGGTGGACGGCTATATCTATCCCATCAGCGCACGAGTCAGCGGTCAGGTGATCAAGGTCAACTACAACGATGGAGACTTGGTACGCAAGGGCGATGTGCTGGTGGTCATCGATCCGACCGACTACACGGTAGCTTTGGAGCGGGCGCGGGCCGACTATCAGGACTCCCAGGCACAAGCGCAGGCCGCCCGCCTTGGAGTGCCGGTCTCGAGCGTGGGATCGTTCAGCCAAATCCGTTCTGCCAGTGCCGACATGGCTTCGGCTCAAGCCGGGGTGGCAGCCGCGCAGAAACAAGCTGAGGCGGCGCAGTCACAGATCGTCGAGGCGCAAGCCAACGCGCTAAAGCTCAACACGGACGTGGAACGCTACCGTCAACTACTCGGCAAGCGCGAGATCTCGCAACAGCAATTCGATGCCGCAATCGCCGCAGCAACGGCTGCCAACGCTACCGTGGAAGCGAACAAGGCTGATCTGCTGGCGGCGCAGGCGCAGGTAAAGCAAGCTCAGGCACGAGTTGAGCAGGCCAATGCCGAGATACGCAACGCTCAAATCACCCCCAAGACAGTCGCGGCAACGCAAGCCAAGGCGGAATCGGCGGATGCGCAAGTTTTGCGCTATAAAGCTGCGCTGGATCAGGCGCAGCTCAACCTGTCGTACACCACGATTGTCGCGCCCGTTGACGGCGTGGTCGGCAAGCGGTCCGTGGAGGTGGGATCGAACGTCGCTATCGGACAGGACCTGTTAGCCATCGTACCTTTGAGCGATGTCTGGGTTACGGCGAACTTCAAGGAGACACAACTCTCTCATATGTGTCCGGGACAGCCAGTCAAGATTAAGGTCGATACCTACGGTGGCAGGAAGTGGGACGGTCACGTCTCCAATTTGGGCGGGGCGACCGGTGCCAAGTTCAGCCTGCTGCCGCCGGAAAACGCCACCGGCAACTACGTTAAAGTCGTGCAGCGCTTACCGGTTCGCGTCGACTTTGACGGCTACGGCAAACCCGACTTCAACAAGGACGGTTTACTCCGGCCAGGCATGTCGGTCGAACCGGACGTCAGAGTCGCCGCGCCTTGCAAAGACGGCAAATAGCAAGGACGCCGGCGAGGCGTGCAATCGTGCCAGCTAATACTGCTGATATATAGATACCCGCGCCAGCTCCTCCCCCGCTCGCGACAAGTAGTAGCTATTTTCGCGGAATGATCGGCGATCTCAAAATGGGCATATCTCCCGCATTTAGAACAGAATTTCTGTAAACAATTCACGCAATTGCTGTCATACTCTTCTGGCAGCACCATTGCGCCACTTATGGATTTTCGAACTTTACCTAACCTGGTCGCCCTGTCGGTCCTGGTGGTAGTGTTCTGGGCGATCTCGCGCAAAGCCACCGGCGAGCGGGTACAGCTATGGCTAGTGGGTTGGGTTCTCGTCCTGCTGCACTTCGCCGCCGAATTTGCGACTGCCGTTGGAGGCACGTGGAGTCTGGTGACAACCACGGTCAGCCTTGACGCGCTGGCTTTGGCGAGCATTGCGTTCCTGATTTCCGTTTCGGCAATTGCCTGCGATCGGCTAAGCCGAATCGGTCTGGCGTCTGCTATCGGTATTCCTGCGCTGGCTTTTATTAACGCCGTGATCTGGGGAGTGGGCGGTAGAAGCTGGTATTACGGCTTGGTTGTCGTGGGTACAGTCGCGCCACTGCTGCTACTTTGGCGTCGGAATGTGCACGGCAACGTCGATACCGCCGGGGTCACGGTAGGAAGTCTGTTTGTGGCTGCCGTGCTGATTTGGGTGATAGCGGTCGGGCAACCGGAACTGGGTATTACCGTATTGTTTGCTGCCCTGAACTTTGCTGCTGCTTTTCTCTATTGGAATCACCATCGGCGGGCAACTGCAGGGGTTCTGACCGCAGTTAGTGGATTCGTTCTCTGGGGAGCGGTCTTCCCTGTATCGATTTTGCTGCTGGATTTTGCTTCTCATGCCCATGTCGAATCTGAGGTATGGAACATCCCCAAGTATCTGGTGGCTGTGGGCATGATTCTTACGCTTCTGGAGGACCAGATCGAAAGAAGCACCTACCTCGCCTACCATGATGAGTTGACAGAGTTGCCGAACCGTCGCCTGCTCGAGGACCGTCTGGACCAGGCTTTGGCCCAGGCAGATCGCGCGCGAAGCAAAGTAGCGGTGCTGGTACTCGACCTGGATCATTTCAAGGAAGTGAACGACAACTTTGGTCATCGCGTAGGCGATAGCGCTTTGCAGGAGGTTGTGACAAAGCTGGCGAGCCGTATACGCGCGAGTGACACATTGGCCCGCTCTGGAGGTGACGAGTTCACCGTCGTCAGCCAGGTAGCGGATAGCCAGGGAGCAGCCGTGCTGGTTTCGGCACTGGAGTCGTCGCTTTCCGAGCCGGTTTCGGTCCATGGCAAGCAAGTCAATATCGGCCTGAGCATCGGTTTGGCTCTTTATCCCGATGATGGCAGCGATCCGGACGAGCTTCGTGCGGCCGCAGATCGCGCCATGTACATCGCAAAACGAGCCGCACGAAGTGCCGCAGGCAATGTCGTGGCCGTCGGCGCCACCCCACAACCATCACTCTAAATCCGCATCAAACAGTTCGCTCGGTCTGCTGCTGCCGCTAATGCGAGCGCCTTAATACGCGCGATCATGAACCGGCCAAGTGAGCGGCCTGTTTGAAGAGCCCTTCATAACACCTTGATGCCAATGCACCTAAGTGGCACACAGTAAGTGGTTTACCAGTATGTGCAAGGATTTTGCACTATTCCCGTTTTTGTAATTTCGCGCTCTTTGTAATGCAAGCACTTAGCCGCAGAAGCTATGGAATGAGAATTGCACGGTTATATTGCACTTCGTCTGCTGCTTGCGCTGTCCCCTGTGATAGCAGCCGGCCTAGCCATACCAAACGTCACTGGTGAGGCAACTATGAGGAAGATTGGACTTGCGCTGATTGTGGTACTGGCAATCTCGGCGGCGGCCTACGCCCAGACTTGCACAACGGAAGCCCTGAGCAATTACCTAACCTCTGGATTCTCATGCACGATTAACGACCAGACCTACTCCGCCTGGAGCTATACGGATGAGTCGAATCCTCCGGGTTTCGCAGTTGGTCCCGGTAGCGTGACCGTTTCGCCGATCACGACTCAAGGTAACCCGGGGTTTATGTTTACCGGAAGTTGGCAAGTCGGGCAAGCTCTGGGCATACTGTCGCAAGACTCGTCGTTTTTCTTCACCGTGAATAGTGTTACGCCAATGACCGATCTCAGCCTTTCGATCGGAGGCGTGGGCTTTACCGGAACTGGCGCCATTAGTCTTGACGAAACAGCTTGCCTGGGAGCGGTTCTGCCTGCCTGCACCGGTGGCACCATCGTCACTCTATCGGTTGGCGATAGCAGTGCGGGACAGCAGCTCTACAACCAGGTGAACTTCGCGGGTGTCAACGAGATCTCGGTCGAGAAGGATCTGTCGGTCAGCGCCGGTACGGATGGCAGCGCCGAGGTCTCGATCATCACCGACCAGTTCTCGGAGAGCGGCACCACCGTTCCAGAGCCGGGCACGTTGGGCATGCTGGGACTGGGCTCGGCCGCAATTCTCGGATTTGCACGTCGCAAGCTGAACCTCTAAAGACGAAGTCCTTCCCCATAAGGCCCAAAGCCGGAGCTGCTGCTCCGGCTTTTGCTTTGCCGCACATCTTTCTGCGCCACACTTGTGTTATAGGTTAAGTTTGCTGGAGGACAGGTGTGACGAAATGGATGGTTGCCGTCGGACGTTGGCTAATTACTGGCGGATTGCTACTCGGCGTTGCGCGGGCGCAGACAACTTCGCCCGCACGGCAATTTTACGGAACGTGGTACAGCTACCCGGTTGGTAATCCGAATACCGATCCAATACGGCATGAGTTCCGGCACAATTCCGTTACCGGTAAGGACGAGATGATTGTCAGCCGGATCTGCCCTGGGGATAATGGCACAGTCGTCGCGAAAGCCGTATCCCCCATCGAGATCTCCGACAGCACGATTCGAGTTCTGAAGGCCGCCAGCGATACTGAGGAGGGTGCCGGCAAGTCCGTTTGCCAGGTATATATCGAAGCCGCCGTCCTGAACTACACGGCATCCGACGACGGTAATCGGATTACGATCACGAACCCCGGCGGCAGTCCCGACTTATTGGAACTGGCACGACAGAACGCGGCGACCGCGGCGATGTTGTCGGCAAACATTTACGGAAGCTGGCTGCTACCGTCCGAGACAACCAAAGACTCGAAAATCGCGATCCGGCTGGTGTTCTACAACAGTGCCGATAGCGACCGCGGCACGGTTCGCCAGATCGTCAGTTGCACGAAGGGAAACGATTCGCTGCTGTCGCAAGTCGATTCGGAGATCACCATCACCAAGGACGAGATCACCATCCTCGATTCCGCTTCTCATGACGAACGCAATGGCGATTTCGTGTGCAAGGCGACGATAACTGCGGGAAAGTTACACTATGTCGTTTCGCCTGGCGGTGGCACCATGACACTTACCAAGGCAGGACAGAAGCCTATGCTTCTCACGCGGGAGCGGTAAGCGTCTAAACTATTTCCAATGTGTCGTACGTGGCCAAGTGCCGCTTGGTTCGCCATTCTGCTCCTAATCCCTGTTCTTTTTTACCTGCAACATCCCGTCGCCGGCCAGCAACTAACGCAGCGACTCATTCTCAAGGATGGCTCGTATCAGTCGGTGGTGAAGTATGAGGTGCAGGGCGACCGCGTCCACTATCTCAGTGCGGAAAGGTACGAGTGGGAAGACATCCCGGCGAGCCTTATCGATTGGGACGCCACAAAGAAATACAATGACGCTCTCACCGGAGGCAAGCTACGCACGAGAATCGTAGAGACACCAGAAGAGAAGGAAGAGCGCGAAAAAGAAGAAGCCAACTCGCCTGAAGTCGCTCCCGGATTGAAGCTTCCGGGCAGCGGCGGCGTTTTCCTCCTGGACCAATTTCAAGGCAAACCAGAGTTGGCCGAGATTGTGCAGAATGGCAGCGAGTTGAACAAGGGCAACAAGAAGAAGAGTGTGCTTCGCGCCGCTATCAATCCGCTGGCCAGTAATCAGCAGGCTTTCGAGATCAAGGGCGAGCACGCGCAGATTCAATCGCACATTCCGCGCCCGACGATTTACATCGATATTGATGAAGGGCTGCCGAACAACGCGGCGCTTGGAGATCGTTTCCGCCTGGTGCGGACCGTTGTGAAAAAAGACTTCCGAGTATTAGCCAAGGTGAAGGTCAGCATGGGCGGCAAGACCTCCGAACAACTCAGCTTTATACCGGCCGATGTCGCTAAGCTGGGAACTGGGGCCTGGGTAAAACTCACGCCGACGCAAGACTTGCCTGCCGGCGAGTACGCGGTTGTCGAGATGCTGACACCACAGGAAATGAACCTCTACGTGTGGGACTTCGGAGTCAATCCTGGCGCGCCGATCAATCCCAATCAGTGGCAACCCGTTCCGGCAAAGTAGCGCGGCGAATTCAGAAATCGCCGATTACTAGCTGTGATTTTCGCCGTCCCCCGATAGCCCCACGATACCAATGCCTGCAACAGCGATGTTACAGCGACCGCCTTCTTTCACCTGATACATCATCTCATCCGCACGCTGCACTACAGACTGCGACGTCGTGCCGTCCAAGGGATAACTGGCGATTCCGATACTGGCGGATAAGGTGAGCGATACTCCCAGGTCAGCAAGGCGAGGCGCGCTGCTGAATATACCCATCAAGCGCCGTGCCACAAGAAGAGCACCGTCTTTGTCCGTCTGCGGCAGCAGGATAATGAATTCGTCGCCGCCATAGCGAAAGGCCGAATCCACCAGGCGCAGGTTTTCGTGCAAGCACTGTCCAATTCGACCCAGTAGTTTGCTGCCGGTCAGGTGACCATATTCGTCGTTCACGCGCTTGAAGTTGTCGATATCAAGGAACAGCACGCTGAATTCATAGCCAAATCGCTGCGAGCGCTGCACTTCTTCCGCCAGAACCGTGGATAGATGGCGAGCGTTGTAGAGCCCGGTGCAATCGTCGGTAATGCTGAGCTCCTGGATGCGTTGCACGGCGCGCGCGTTTTCGATGGCAATAGCGGCGTAATCGGCCAGCGCCTGCAGCAGCATCTGTCCGCGAAGATAGGTCTGCATGTCGCTGTGCATTAATTCCATCACACCCAAAACCTTACCGCCGGTGCGAACCGGCATGCAGACCACGGAACACGGCTTGGCAAAAAAGTCGTCCTTGCTGCTGGCATCGATTCTCGGATCCTGGCTGATGTCGCCGAAAACCAGTGGCTCGCCGTGTTCGATGACCCAGCTCGCGAGGCTCTTACCGGTCGTGAAGCGCAGCGCATTCACGCTCTCGCATGCGGAGCCAACTGCCACGGTGTAGTAGAGTTCATGGCTGCTCTCATCCAGCATCAACAGGGCCCAGGAGGTGGGCTTAAAGTGAGCCGCGATTTTCTCCAGTATGGTCTGCAGCACGGTGTCAAGGTCGAGCGACGAAGTCAGCGCCTTGGCAACATCGTGAAAGATCTGCAGCTCGTAGGATTGTCGATCGTTGTCGATGCTCGCAGACGACATACCCTGACCCATAACCGCGTGGGATTTAGGCGTGGTCGAGAAAAGCCGCGCCCTGGACGATCAGCAGGACAGCCAACAGCAAATATGGGGACGACGGTAAAAACAGTATCTTACTGGAAAAGTTCTTCGTCGGCAGAGCCAAACAAACTTTACCGCCTTCTGCGTTCCCGCAAACGGAATTCGGGTTTCCCACCACAACTCATTCTGCCTCTTATCGATGGCGGCAAGCGCGGTTTGACATGCCAATATGGGCTTCTTATCATTCGGCTGACTCGGGTTAGCTTTACAATCGGGTAGAGGTGAAGGTTGGGATCCTTTGGCGAACGTCTGCGTCGCGAACGGGAGATGCGCGGCATCTCGCTCGACGAGATCGTTGCCACAACCAAGATTGGGCGGCGTCTGTTGACCGCCCTGGAAGACGAGCAGTTCGATCTGCTGCCCGGCGGAATCTTCAACAAGGC
>CAWFUE010000052.1:0-34934 GCA_963818905.1 uncultured Acidobacteriaceae bacterium | reverse complement strand
CAAAAGAAGGCTAGAACTGGGCACCCACAGAAAAGCCGACCCCAAGCGAGCTAAACCTCGCTCGTCATGACAATTTCATGAGTTGACGTTCTTTGCGTCGCTAATTTGAGTAGGAAGGAACAAGCCGCTAGCTGATAGCTGACGGCTGATAGCTACCATGCCAGACGATCCAAACCAGCAACTACCGCTCGACAACATCGGCCCCGGCGCGGCCAACATTCAGCCCGTCAACATTGAAGACGAGATGCGGCGCTCGTATCTCGATTACTCGATGTCGGTGATCATCGGCCGAGCGCTGCCCGACATTCGCGACGGCCTGAAGCCGGTGCATCGCCGCATTCTTTATGCGATGCACGACATGGGCGTGTTTCACAATCGCAAATATATGAAGTGCGCCGGTGTCGTCGGCGAGTGTTTGAAGAAGTATCACCCCCACGGCGACAGTGCCGTCTATGACGCGCTGGTGCGTCTGGCGCAGCCGTGGAGCTTGCGTTACCCGCTGATCGATGGGCAAGGCAACTTTGGATCGGTCGACGGCGATCCTCCGGCCGCCTATCGATATACCGAATGCCGCATGACGGAGATCGCCGAGGAACTGCTGGCCGACATTGACAAGGACACGGTCGACTTCGTCGACAACTTTGATGGCATGTCGGTCGAGCCAATGGTGCTGCCGACGCGAATTCCCAACCTCATCATCAATGGCTCGGACGGCATCGCCGTCGGCATGGCGACCAAGATTCCGCCGCACAATCTGACTGAGATCGTCGATGCCGCCATTACGCTGGTAAACAATCCCCGCGCCACGCTGACCGATATCTTGAAATTCGTGCAAGGTCCGGACTTCCCGACCGGCGGCTTCATTCATGGCCGCAGCGGCATAATGGAGGCCTATCGCACGGGCCGCGGCCGCTTCATCATGCGCGCCAAAGCGGCGATCGAGCACATCACCAAGGACAAAGACGCCATTGTCGTCACCGAGATCCCCTACCAGGTCAACAAGGCGAACATGATCAAACATATCGCCGAACTGGTAAACAACAAGGTCATCGATGAGATCAGCGACGTGCGCGACGAGAGTGATCGTGATGGCATGCGCGTCGTGATCGAGCTCAAGCGCGGCTCGGAGGCGCAGATCGTCCTAAATCAGCTCTTCAAGCACACCTCCATGCAGGAGAGCTTCAGCATGATCTTCCTGGCCGTGGTCAACGGCCAGCCGAAGGAAATGGGCCTGGTGCAGGCCATCCAGTACTTCGTCGATCACCGCATCGACGTAGTGCGCCGCCGCACTGCCTACCTGCTGATGAAGGCGCGTGAGCGCGAGCACGTCCTCGAGGGCTATCAGGTTGCGCTGGATCGCGTCGACGATGTCATCCGCATCATTCGCGGCAGCCAAAATCGCGCCGACGCGCGCACCAACCTCGTCGATTACTTCACCGGTAAGACGGTGAGCGTTTCGGAAGGAAAGTCGGCCAAGGCCGCTTCGCTAAAGGGAGTGGTGCCGACTACGCTGACTAAGCCGTTCGATGCCCTGCAAGCCGACGCCATTCTCGAGTTGCAATTGCATCGGCTCACTCGCTTGTCGATCGACGAAATTCTGAAAGAACTGGCCGAAGTTCGTGGACGTATTGCCGAGTACGAATCCATCCTGGCCAGCGAGAAGAAGCTGCGCAACGTGATCGTTAAAGAGCTGGAGGAGATCAAAAAGAAGTATGGCGACGCGCGGCGCACCGAGATTCAGGACGAAGCGGCCGAGATCAGCCTGGAAGACTTGATCAGCGACGAACAGGTTGCGGTGACGGTCAGCCACTCCGGCTATCTGAAGCGCACGCCGATCTCGACTTATCGTCAGCAGCGTCGCGGCGGCACCGGCCGCAAAGGCATGAGCACGCGCGAGGAAGATTTCGTCGAGCACATGTTCGTCGCCTCCACGCACGACTACATTCTGGTGTTCACCAACACCGGGCGCGTGTACTGGCTGAAGGTTTACGAGATTCCCGAGCTGAGCGCGGCGGGCAAGGGCAAAGCCATCGCTAACCTCGTCGCGTTACAACCGGGCGAGAGCATGCGCGCCATGCTCACCATTCGCGATCTCGAAGAAGAAAGCCGCTACGTCTTTTTCGCGACGCGCAACGGCCTGGTGAAGAAGACGCCGCTGAGGGACTTCAGTAACGTCCGCTCGAACGGGATCAACGCCATTAATATCGAGAAAGACGACGAACTGGTAGCGGTGCGCTGCACCGACGGCAATCAGATTGTCTTTCTGGCCAGCCATGATGGCATGGCCATTCGCTTTGACGAGGAAAATGTGCGCCCCATGGGGCGCGCCGCCTACGGCGTCTGGGGCATGGACCTCGACAAGGGCGACTACCTCGTAGGCATGGCAATCACTCCCAAGGAGCGCAAGAAGTCGAAGCACGGGGAGACCGAATCGAGCCTGATCTTGTCGGTCACCGAGCAAGGCTACGGCAAGCGCACCGACGTCGATGAATATCGCCTGCAATCGCGCGGCGGCAAGGGCGTCATTAACGTGAAGACGACAGCCCGCAATGGCAAGGTCGTCTCTATCATGCTGGTGAATGAGCTGTCGGAGGTGATGGTGATCAGCCAGTACGGCAAGATCATCCGCATCGATACAGCTACGGTTCGCGAATCGGGACGCTCGGCGCAAGGCGTGCGCCTGCTGCATCTGGAAGAAGGCGATCGTTTGGCGGCGGCCTCGGTCATCCCGCCGGAAGACGTGGCAGAGAACGGCAACGGCGAGACGGGAACGCTGGTGCAATAGGATCGGATAATTAAGTCGCTTCCCTGCTCAGGCCTGCTGGCTTGGGTGGGGATTTCGTTCGATTCTCGGCGGCGCGGCAACTCAATTCCGGACGCGGTAGTTATTTCCAGTCTGCGCTTCGACCCGAGATTCTCCATTTCAGCGGATCACGTGCACGCGTATCCCCAACCTTAGCCTGCTCCGGATTTTTTCCGCCGTGTAGATCGGAGCCTTCAAGGCCACTCCCAGGGCGATACAGGCGCGATCTCCCAACGACAAGCCAAGCGGCCGCGTTAGAGCAACCAGACTGCCTGTGATCTTTGCGTGTTCTTCTGTGAAGGGCAGTGCTTCGGGATTCCGGCATTTTAGACTTGACATCATATAACCAATCGATTATATAACTAGTATTTTATGGAAGCCCCAGAACATCTTGACGCGACCTTCGCCGCCCTGGCCGATCCAACGCGACGGGCTATTCTCACCCGGCTGGCTTCGGGTGAGGCATCCGTCATGGAACTGGCCGAGCCGTTTGACATGAGCCAGCCTGCCATTTCCAAGCACCTGAGAGTGCTGGAAAAAGCCGGGCTCATCTCGCGCAGCCGCGAGGCGCAGCGCCGACCCTGCCGTCTGGAGACGCGACCGCTCGTCGAAGCCAATCGTTGGCTGGAGCGCTATCGCGAGATCTGGGAAAGCAATTTCCAGCGCCTCGATCGCCTCCTGGAACAGATGAAGCCCAAACGAAAACCCGCTAGCCACACAAGTCAAGGAGAATAAGTCATGAGCGAAGCTTTCAAACTCACCGTCGACACACCGGGTGATCGCGAGATCGTGATGACTCGCGTCTTCGACGCCCCGCGCGAAATGCTTTTCGACGCTTTCACCAATCCCGGCCTGGTGCCGCAGTGGCTCACCGGCTGCCCGGATCACACCATGCCCATCTGCGAGATCGATCTGCGAGTGGGCGGCGCCTATCGCTATGTCTGGCGTGGTCCGGACGGCAAGGAAATGAGCAGCATGGGACGCTTCCGCGAAATTGCGCCGCCGGAGCGGGTGGTTGCGACCGAACGCTTCGAGCCGTCCTGGTACGCGGGAGAAAACGTCAACACCACGACCTTCGTTGAGACCGCTGGCAAGACCACGGTAACCCTGAGGATCGAATGTGGCTCAAAAGAAATCCGCGATGGCATGCTGAAGAGCCGCGTGGAGCGGGGCGTGGCTTACAGTTACGATCAACTCGAAGAGATGCTGCGGTCGAAACATTCGCAGGCGGTCGCGTAGAAGCCGCTGCGACACCAGGCCGAAAAGTGGGAAGGGCGCAACTGAAGCTGCGCCCTTCTCAACAACTGAACCTAGGCGTGGGCTTCCTGCCAGAACTTCATCTCGTCGGCGGAGGGGCCGTACATTCCGGGAATCTCGATTTCATTCAGCCGCAGGTAGACCCCGAGCTGCGCCCGGTGATGGATCATGTGACTCATCACCATGCCGCGATAGCAAACCGCCCGCGGCATCGAGAAGATTGTGTCACCCTTGGTATTTTTCAGGCTCCAAGTTACGCCGAAGTCTTCGTCCTTAGCTGCGGCCAGGGCCTCGCGACCGGCCTTGGAATTTTTGTCAAACGCATCGAGCACCTCCTGCCGCGTCTTGGGCTCGAAGGGCACGAAGTGTTCCATGTCGAGTTCTAAAACCTCCTTGGTGAAGGTCTCCTTCGCCCAGCCCGGCAGCTCGGCAACATGGCCGGCGAGGCGGTTGAACGCCATCGACTTGGCGTGCGGTTTGTAATCGGTCAGCTTCTCTGGAAGGCGTTCGAGCAGTTTGCGGGTGTTCGCCATCTCCTGGTCGAACTCTGGTAGCAGCATATCGCGGATAGCCATAAAGAACTCCTGCCGCAGCAGCGGCATTCGCTTAGAATAACACGAAGATAAGGCGAAAGTAACTGTGGCCGGGGAAAAAGAATTCAAGGGAGTCGTTAATCCGGCAAGCTATTGCAGATAAACGATGTCCAGTGGCTCCGGGAAGCGAACTGAAGGCTTGAATCCGTCCCGTCGTAGCTCTTGCAGAAAATCCTCCCTCGGCTCGACTAAAGCAACCTGCGCGGCGTGCTGCTCAACTTCATAAATGTCCCAAACCTTCAGCGGATTATGCCGCGCGAAATTGAGCTCCATCACGTTCTGCAGGTTTCGATGTTTGGGATCGGAGGCGAGTAACAAGATGCAATCGTTGGGAGCTTCGGTATACTGCAGAAATTCCAGATGAAGCATGCTGCTGGAGAATACGAGATACTTCTTGCCTTCGCTATGGAGCACAGGCTCGAGCGAAAGATAGTGCCTGATCTTCGTTTGCTGCTCGTACGGGCCTACGTCCTCCGGATGGAGTGCAGCTTGCATTTCTTGGACGATACCAAAGGTGGCGAGCAACAAAAGGATTCCCGTCGCTACTCCGCGCGCGTAGCGAAAGTTGCGCCACAAGCAGCAGGAGAAAGCAACCGCGACGCCGGGTAACATCGCAATGAAATAGCGTGGCAGGAACGCATTGGTTTTCCACTCGGCCAAAATAAATCCCGCGAGGGGGATGGAAAGAAATAGCCATCCTATGCATTCTCCTTCCGTAGCGGGTGATATTGCCTCCTTGCGTTCGCCGTGTATCAGAATCAGCACGATCCAAATCATGATCAGCGCTAGCAGAAACAGGCCGTCGGGAAACAGTTCGCCCCAGAGCGCGCGTAACGCGGGCAGCGATGGGGTCCACGGTGTAGAGGAAAATGCATTCACGAATTGGCGCGAGTAGGACAGCATGAGGCTCGACAGCAAAGCGCCCGCAAGCAGAACCCCGGCTATTCCGGCGAGCAGTTTGGTTGACGGCATCTGTCGCGGCCGCCATCGATGAAGCTCCCATAAGCCGTAAGGCGCCAGCAATAGAACTGCGTAGTAATGCACTGTAACCGCGAGGAAGAGCACCATGCCAAACGTGAGCACGGCGCGTCGGTTGCGATCAGGGAAGCGCGTCCATACCCACAGCGACATCGCGCCCAGCATGCAATAGATGGCATAGGAGCGTGCCTCGTATCCGTAGTACGGGAGCACGGAACAGGAAAGAACCGCCAGCGCGATCAGGCCGTGCAAGGCATTCGTCAATCGACGTGCGCAATCGAAAGTTATAAGCAGAGCCGCCGCCATCGCCAGTGCGGAAGTTAATCGCGCAGCCATTTCGCCCGAACCGAACAGCTTTTCCGAGAGCCTCGCCAGCAGGTAATAGCCGGGAGGCGTGCCGTCCGCCCCATGGGCCAGGGCATCCCAAATAGTCGCAAAATTCGGTAGGGCGGCAATGCGGACGGTCAGAATCTCATCGAACCAGAAGAGCCGGTGCGACGCAATGTAGAGGCTGGTGACGAAATAGAATGCCGTCAGAACGAAGGCAACACCGACAGCGAGGAGTTCGGAGCGATCCGCCGCGCCGCTCGACGCGATTGCAGCATCGCTGGAAAGTGTCGGTTGATTGGTCGCCGCCAAGCCTTCTCCGTTGCCGGATGATTGTCGTCCGCATCCATTTTGACAGTCAATTAGAATTTCTGCGCAGTGCGGGATTCTGGATCGTTTTGCTGCGGGCAGAAATCTGATTAGAGCGAAATACAGTTTAGCTGGAGGTTCGCTTGGACAAGGTCAATCTTGCGCAGAAGTTTTCCCTTTTCACCGAAGAGTACAAGCCGAAGATCGTCGGCGAGATCAACGACACATATGTAAAGCTGGTGAAGTTCTCGGGCGACTTCATGTGGCATCATCATGATCAGGAAGACGAACTGTTCTTCGTCGTCAAGGGCACGCTGCGCATGAGGCTGCGCGAAGACGGCAAAGAGCGTGAAATCATCGTTCAGCCCGGCGAGTTCATCATTATTCCGCACGGGGTCGAGCACTTCCCGACCACCGACGAAGAGACGCACGTCATGTTGCTGGAACCCAAGACCACGCTCAACACCGGCAAGGTGAAAAACGAGCGCACGCAACCGGAGCTGCAAAGGATTTAGGAGATCCATGGCAAACATCTATTTCGAGATCCAGGTTGACGACCCGGCGCGCGCAATCAATTTCTACGCAAAGGTTTTTGGATGGCAGTTTTCCGAAGCGAAAGGTCTCCCCATCGCCTACTGGCGTATAGCGGCCGATGGAGCGGAAGGCGGATTGCTGAACAGACCGGCACCGAAGCCGCAAGGACCGTCGGGTACGAATGCGTTCGTGTGCTCGTTTAAGGTAGAGAGATTCGACATGACCGCGAAGCAGATTCTGGAGCTGGGAGGAATCGTCGCGCTGGGAAAATTCGCAGTGCCCGGGCGATGTTGGCAAGGGTACTTCATCGATACGGAAGGCAATACCTTCGGGATCTTTGAAGTCGACGAGAGCGCGGGAAAGTAATCAACAAGGAAGCCAACGACTGCTCAGCCACTGTACTGTGCTCTCACTGCGTACGACAATTCCAAGCTGGCTTAGATCTTTGCTAGCTTCTTCACCTGCTCGCCGTTATGCGGCAGTGCCTGCAGCAGCTCCCGCACGCTGCGCTTGAAGACGGGATGGCGCACCTCGGCGGCGATCTCGGCGAGTGGCTCCAGCACAAAGCGCCGCTGATGCATCGCGGGATGTGGCACGTCGAGCTGCGGAGCGCTGATCACCGAATTTCCGAATAGCAAGATGTCGATATCAATGTTGCGCGGGCCTTTGGCTTGCGTGCGGCGGCGTCCCATCTGCTGCTCGATCGCCAGCATCTTTCCGAGAAAGAGTTTCGGCATCAGCTGGGTGCATAAAGCGACGGCGCAGTTCAGGAACCACGGCTGGTTCGTAACGTCCACCGGCTCAGTTTCGTAGAACGACGACACTGCGACCACTTCGCCCAGATCGCCTAGCTTCGCGATTGCAGTGCGAAGATTGCTCTCGCGGTCGCCCACGTTGGACCCCAGCGACAGATAAACCGTCTTCTCCACAGACTCATCTTAGCTGCAGACAGCCCGTTGCGGTCCCGTTGACAGTATGGTTCCCCCGGTCGAAGCGGTGAATGAAGGTACGTGATTGACCCAGATTTAATTCGCGCCGCTTTTGCCCAGCGATTCGACAATGCGGTCGAAGTCTTCCAGAGAAGAATATTCGATGAGGATCTTGCCTTTGCCTTTGCGGTCGTCGATGGTGACGCGGACGCCTAATGCGCGTTGCAACATGTTTTCCGCATCGCGCACATTGGGATCAACCACCCGTTCTTTCTTGACCTTCGGATGAGGATGGGCTAGGCCCTCAACCAGATCCTCGGTTTGCCGCACCGAAAGTCCATGCTCTACGATATGTTTCGCCACCCGCTCAATTTCACTCGGCGACTCCAACGCCATCATCGCCTTGGCGTGACCGAAGCTAACCTGATCCGTCTCCATGAAGGTTTGCACCAGGGGCGGAAGTTTGAGCAGTCGCAGGAAATTGGCGATCGAGGAGCGCTCGGTACCGGTACGCAGCGACATCTGTTCCTGGGTCAGACCAAACTCGCGGCCGAGGCGTTCAAAGGCGCGGGCTTGCTCAATCGCGTTCAAATCCTCGCGCTGTAGATTCTCGATGATGGTCATCTCCATCGCCTGCTCGTTGGAAACGTGGCGGACGATGGCGGGGATGGTTGGGAGACCAATGCTGGCCGAGGCTTGCCAACGGCGCTCGCCGGCGATGACCTGATAGCGGCTACCGCCGAGGGGACGCACTACGATGGGCTGCAGGACGCCGGCAGACTTGATCGATGCGGCCAGTTCCGCAATCGCCGCCGGATCGAGTGAGGCGGTGCGCGTCTGATAAGGATTGTGATCGAGCTGATCGACCGCGATGTGGTGAATTTCGTCGGCCTCGGATTTGTGAGTCGCGGGCACGCCAACCGGTGCGTGCGGAACTTGCCGCGAGGGAAGCAAGGTTTCCAATCCGCGACCGAGGACTTTGCGTTTATCGGTGGTCATTTCCGCAACCAGCAATAGCAATTAGCGACTGTGTAGCGTTCCGCAAGCGCATTACATAAGTCGAGCATCTTTGAAAGGGCACGGCCTCAGCCGCCCGCAAAGCTGAGGCGAAATTTTTGAAAGCGCGCCGAATCTGCCCATTATAGGCGCGCTTTCGAAAAGCAGGGCGGAAATCAGTTGTGGAAATCCGGGCAAGTTCTGGCCTGCGTCGTTACGCGGTAAGGCCATCAAAACTCGCGCCGTCGGCGAAAGATCGAGGCTCCCAAGGCGCCCCCGGCTGCGGTGAAAATCACGAACACCGCTGCCATCACTATCAGAACCAGCCCGATCATGGTGGCTGCACCTTGCGGCGTGTTCATCCAGTCGAGCATCCGCTGCATCATCTCGTGCACCTTGGGGTCGGGATTGCCCGACATCTGCTTCTTCATCTGCTCTTCCATGGCAAGACGAAAATCGCCGCTGGAACGCAGGGCTACGAGCGAGATGAGCGACACTACGCCATTGACCAGAAATCCAAAGACACCGGCGAGCGCGCCCAGCTTCATTCCCATGCCCGGCGTGATCAGCGCACCTGGCACTCGCTTCTGGTAAAGCGAGACGGAAAGCGCGCCGGCGCCCAGCATCCATAGGCAGCAACCGAACGAGACTATGGGAATCGACGTGAGAATAGCAGCGCCCACACCGCAGACCAGCGCGCCTCGCCAGGCAATGTCCCAGCGAATCGCACCCGGCTGGAAGGCATAGGGCGCCCCGCTCTGCATCCACGGCGATTGCGGTGGAGGTATGTACTGCGGCGCAGTGGTCCCCGTGGGATCAGACATTCCGGGCGCACTCTGCTCGGCGGTATCCGGCGATGCCACCCGAATTTGCGGCGCGCCGCAATGCGGACAGAAGGCGACGCCCTCCTGGATCTCTGCCCCGCATCGATAACAAGGATGTTCCACGTGCCGAACGTTACAGGAAGTGAGGAGGGATTCGCAACTGGCCAGTGTGCATTGCGCCAAGCTCCTCTTCTGCAGGCATCATCTCGCCTCTTCGATGACCTGCTCGACCCGCTCGCAGGCCCAGTCGATCTCCTCGCGCCGGATAACCAGCGGCGGCGCGATGCGGATCACATAATCGTGCGTCTCCTTGCAGAGGACGCGCAACTCCTTCAGCGCTTCGCAATATGGCCGCGCGGGAACGTCCAGCTCAATGCCGATCCACAGTCCTTTGCCGCGAACTTCGCGCAGGTGAGGACTGCGCAACCTCTGCAGCCGGTTGAGGAAATACTCGCCGAGTTCGGCAGAGCGCTGGACCAGTTTTTCGTCGACCAGAACTTGCAATGCGGCGCGCGCGACGGCACAGGCCAGCGGATTACCGCCGAAGGTGCTGCCGTGATCGCCGGGCTGGAAGACGCCAAGAATCTCCTTAGACGCCAGCACGGCGGAAACGGGATAGAATCCGCCGGCGAGGGCTTTGCCGATGATCAGCATGTCGGGCCGCACCCCTTCATGCATGTAGGCGAACAGCTTGCCCGTGCGTCCCAGGCCGCATTGAATTTCGTCAGCGACAAACAGCACCCGCTTGCGGCGGCAGATGTCAGCCGCCTCGCGCAAGAAGCCGTCGGGCGGGATCACGATGCCGGCTTCGCCTTGAATCGGCTCCGCCAGGAATGCGCAAGTATTGGGCGTGATGGCGTCTCGCAATGCCGCGGCGTCGCCGAACGGAATGACCTTGAAGCCTGGCGTGAACGGACCGAAGCCCTCGCGGTACTGCTGGTCGGTGGAGAAGCTGATCACCGTAACCGTGCGGCCGTGGAAGTTGTTCGCGCAGACGATAATCTCGGCCTGCCCGTCGGGAATGCCTTTAACCTGGTAGCCCCATTTGCGCGCGGCTTTGATGGCAGTCTCGACGGCTTCGGCGCCGGAATTCATCGGCAGCGCCATATCGTAGCCAGTGAGCTCGTGCAGTTGCTCATAGAGCAGCGGCAGTTGATCGTTACGAAAGGCGCGCGAAGTCAGCGTGACTTTGTGCGCCTGCTCGAACATCGCCTGCATGATTTTGGGATGGCAGTGTCCCTGATTGACCGCGGAATAGGACGCGAGACAATCCAGGTAACGATTTCCCTCCACGTCATACACCCACACTCCTTCGGCACGCTCGATAACGACGTCGAGGGGATGATAGTTGTGAGCGCCATAAGTTTCTTCGAGTTCGATGAAGTCGCTGGTCTGCAGATGATCGATTACGGGCATAGGTCCTCGTGTAGCAATCAGCACTCAGCACTCAGGGCTATGGTTTGACTGCTCAGTTATCGCAGCGGCGAGTCTACATTCGGTTCCCTGGTTGCTGACTGCTCGTTGCTGACTGCTGACTGCTGGTTGCTAAGTGCTGCCTCATTCCAACAACATCGTTAACAACGCCATCCGCACGTACAATCCATTCGCGGCCTGCCGGAAATAAAGTGCGCGGGGATCGTCGTCCACCGTTTTATCCAGCTCAACCGTTCGCGGCAGCGGATGCATGATCATCGCGTCCGGCTTCATCCGCTGCAACATCGACGAATTGATGGCGTAGCGCTGTGATCCGCCCACTCGCGGCAGCCGTTCCGTCTGGATGCGCGTCTGGTAGATCACATCAACTTTGCCCAGCACGCGTTCGATGTCCGACTCCAGTTCGTAGCGAACGCCGTGCCGGTCCAGATATTGCAGGATGTCGTTCTTCATCTGCAGCTCAGGCGGGCTGACGAAAAAGATCTTTACCCGCTCGAATTTCGCCAGCAGATATGCCAACGAGCGCGCGGTGCGGCCGCGGTCGAGTTCGCCGATGAAGGCCACGCTCAGGCCGTCCAGCGGACGCTCGCGATAGATCGTGTACAGGTCAAGCAGCGCCTGGGTCGGATGCTGGCCGCCATCGCCGTCTCCCGCATTAATGATTGGCACCGGCGAAACCCGCGCCGCGCGCGCCGCGCCGCCCGTCTCATGATGACGAATGACAATCACGTCGCAGTAGGTGCCAATGATGCGGATGGAATCTTCGACTTGTTCTGCCTCGATCTCCGAGGAGAATGACCGAGCATGCTCGGTGGAGAGCACGCGCCCGCCCAGCCGATGCATGGCCGCCTCGAATGAAAAGCGCGTGCGCGTCGACGGCTGATAGAACAAGCTGGCGAGGATGCGGTTCTGATAGTCGAGCGTGCCGCCGCGCGCCACGATGCGCTCCATCCCGCGCGAGCGATCGAACAGTTCCATCAGCAAGGGAACGGTAAACTGCTGCGATTCGACAACGTGCCTTAACGTCGTGCGGGAGCGTCCCAGCTTGTCTTCTCGCAATCTCGACGGGGTATGCAGTATGGGCATGGCCTACCGGAGAACCGGCTCCTCCAATTCCTGCGATGCGGTCTCCGATGCGGCTTGCACATCAGCAACGAAGCGAGTGCCGGCGCGCCCGGCGACTGCTTCGCAAAGAAGTTCGAATGACGTGATCACGGCTTCCTTGCCGCCGCGGCGCAGAAAATGAATCACCGACTCGACCTTTGGCCCCATGTTTCCTGGCGGAAAATGTCCTGCACGATGGTATTCCTCCAACTGCGAGACGGTGACCAAGGTCAAAGGAGTTTGGTCTGGTTTCTTGTAGTTCAGATAGACGTAGTCCGTGTCGGTGGAAATGGCAAGCAAGTGCACGCGAAGCTGACAAGCCAGCAGCGCTGATGCGCGATCCTTGTCAATGACCGCTTCCAGGCCTCGCAGCCGCCCGGCGACGCGCATCACCGGAATACCGCCGCCGCCGGTCGAAACTACCAGAACGTTGCGAGCGACGAGCGACCGGATAACGTCGAGTTCCACAATCTCCAGCGGCTCCGGCGACGGCACGACGCGACGATAGCCACGCGCCGCGTCCTCCACAATGTGCCAACCGAGCTGGCGCTTGCGCTCCTCGGCGTCCGCACGCGAGTAGAACGGGCCGATAGGTTTGGAGGGCTGCTGCATTGCGGGATCGTCCGGCGACACGACGGTTTGGGTTACCAGGCTGACGACGGGAACGTCGAGGCCGGCGGCGGTTAACTCATTCCGCAGAGACTGCTCCAGCAGGTATCCCACCTCGCCCTGGCTGGCCGCGCCGCAAACATCCAGCGTCTGGCCGTAGACAACGTCCGAAGCGCGTTCGGAGCGCAACAACTGCGCGCCGACCTGTGGCCCGTTCCCATGGGTGATCACCAGGCGATAGCCGAGACGTATGAGGCCGACCAGCGAACGTGCCGTGCGGCGGGCGTTCGCCAGTTGCTCGACGACGGTTCCCTTCTCTCCGGCTCGGATGAGAGAGTTGCCTCCAACCGCGACTAGCGCAGTTTTCGACATAAGATCCTTCAAGACGCTCTTCGCTTTTCGCCAGGTAGAGTGGCGCTTCAGCGCCGCGTCCGCCAGCAGAAAATCGTTAGGGCTGGGGTGGTCATTGTCCCAATGACCACCTCGGCCATGTCAGAAGGCGCAGCTGACGCCGGCCTAAAGGCCGGCTCTACCCTACCTCACCAATTCCAGCATCGGCTCGCGCGTGGCGACACGCTCGCGCTCGGGCTTGCGCTGCCACTTCATCAACTCGAGCATGATCGCTTTCTGCACATGCAGGCGGTTCTCGGCCTGCTGGAAGACAAAAGAGCGCGGCGAGTCGATCACATGGTCCGTAACTTCGTCGCCGCGATGCGCCGGCAAACAGTGCAGGAAGATCGCGTCTGGCTTGGCGCAGGCAAACAAATCGGCATTGACTTGATACGGCGCGAAAATCTTCTTCCGCGCTTCTGCTTCGGATTCCTGACCCATGCTTGCCCAAACGTCCGTATAGATCACATCCGCATCCACGGCGGCGATCTCCGGATCCTGAGTGATGGTGATATCCCCATTGCTTTCGGCACAGCGCTTTCGTGTCCAGCTGATGGCGGCGCCATCGGGCTCGTACCCCGGCGCCGTCGCAATCCACACGTCCGCCCCCAGCTGCGCTCCCAGGAACATCAGTGAGCGAGCCACATTGTTGCCATCGCCGAAGTAAGCGATCTTCAGACCTGCAATGTGGCCTTTCACTTCGAGCATGGTTAGATAATCGGCCATCGCCTGGCAGGGATGGCTGTAATCCGTCAGGCCGTTGATGACCGGAATGCTCGCATATTGCGCCATGTCGATGACGACTTCATGGGCAAAGGTGCGAATCATAATTCCGTGAACCATGCGCTCCAGATTCTTGGCCACGTCATACACCGACTCGCGCTTGCCGAGACTGATCTCAGCCGGCGAAAGATAAAGTGGGTGACCGCCGAGTTCCTCAATGCCGACGTCGAAGCTGACGCGGGTGCGCAGTGATGGCTTCTCGAAGATCATGGCCAGCGTCTTACCTTTTAGCGCTGTGCGGTAGACGTTGGGATAAGCCTTCAACTGGGTTGCGATGTGCAGGAAATGCCGAATCTCTTGCGGCGTGAAGTCGCGAATCGAAAGAAAATCTTTGATCGCCATTGCTACCTCCCTGCGCCGGCAACGGCGGGTTGGTGTGCGTGGCTGAACTCCTCGATCAGCTCAGAGATTGCCGGCTTGCCAATTTCCTCGACTTCATAGCGCACCGAAACATTCGGCTTATCCAGATGGATGGTGCGGGCGAGATCGATGGGCGTCGCAACCACGACTATTTCACAAGGCACCCGACGGATGGTTTCTTCCAGCTCATGCCGCTGCGTGTCGCTATAGCCCATCGCCGGCAGCACTCGCCAGAGGTGCGGGAACTTGTCAAAGGTCTTCTGGATGGAGCCGACGGCATAGGGCCGTGGATCAATTAATGCCGAGGCGTGATAGCGATTGGCGGCAACGACACCCGCGCCGTATGGCATCTCGCCATGGGTAAGCGTAGGACCATCTTCCACGACCAGAACGGTTTTTCCGTTGATGGCATCGGGATCGTCGACCTTCACCCGGCAGGCGGTCTCGATGACCTTTGCTTTGGGATTGTGCAGAGCAATGTTGCGCCGCACTGTCTTGATGCCGTCAGGATCGGCGGTATCGACCTTGTTGATAATCAGAACATCGGCACTGCGGAAGTTAACCTCGCCGGGATAGTAGCCCAGCTCATGGCCGGCACGATGCGGATCTAGCACCACAATCGCAAGATCGGGACGATAGAACGACGTATCGTTGTTACCGCCGTCCCACAAGATCACATCGCCTTCCTGCTCCGCCTGGCGCAGGATGTCGTGATAGTCGACCCCGGCGTAGACCGTGGTGCCGGCGACGATATGCGGCTCGTACTCCTCGCGCTCTTCGATGGTGCACTTGTAGCGATCAAGGTCGGCGAGGGTTGCGAATCGCTGGGCACGCTGCTCGATCAAATCGCCGTATGGCATGGGATGACGAACCACAACCGGGTGCCAGCCCTGATCGCGCAGCTCAGCCGCGATGCGCCGCGACACCGGACTCTTGCCGCAACCGGTGCGCACCGCGCATACCGAGACCACCGGCACTTTCGCCTTGAGCTGAGTACGCTCGGTGGCCAGCAGCCAGAAGTCGGCGCCGGCGGCCACGGCTCGCGATGCCAGGTGCATCAACGTCGGATAAGCGACATCGCTGTAGGCAAAGACCACCGTATCCACGTGCTGGTCGCGGATGATCTCCTCCATTCTGTCTTCTTCCAGAATGGGAATGCCGTCGGGATAGAGATCGCCCGCCAATTCTGCGGGATAACGGCGTCCAGCGATGTCGGGAATTTGAGTTGCGGTAAACGCTACGACTTGGAATTCGGGGTGGTTGCGAAAGACTACGTTGAAATCATGAAAATCTCGTCCTGCAGCTCCAAGGATGAGGACCCGTTGCATAGCGCGATGAAAGCGTCATTAGACCCATAATGTGGGGACACTTTTCTCCTCTCTGCACATGATGAAACAAAGAAGGAAAAGCGCGCAGTGAGGGCGGTCACGGAGGCGTGAGACATAGGATTCCGATGCAGTCATTCGTAATTACGAGTGTTTCATTTCGCCGGGCGCCGCGGACGCTCAGATCCCACACGGCTCAGAGCCGCCAGAGTCGCTTGGCGCAAAACAGCCCAGCGGCGCCTGGTAGACGCCGCTGTATGTCATTCCGCTTGGGCCCTTCAGATTTGGTAAGTGAGATTCCACATGACTTGAGATCGTAATGGTCATGAAATCTCAACTACCCGAGATGTGGGTTAGGCAGTGGTGGCGGATTCGGCTTCGGAGGCATCGGTGGATTGGGCCTCGAAGGAATCGGCGGCTGAACGAAAATTGCCGGGGCAATCTGACTCACTCGAGGCGGATTGGGCAGTGGTGGCGGATTGGGCTTCGGAGGCATCGGTGGATTGGGCCTCGGAGGAATCGGCGGTCGAACGAAAATCGCGGGGGCAATCTGAGTCACTCGAGGCGGATTGGGCAGTGGTGGCGGATTCGGCTTCGGAGGCATCGGTGGATTGGGCCTCGAAGGAATCGGCGGCTGAACGAAAATTGCCGGGGCAATCTGACTCACTCGAGGCGGATTGGGCAGTGGTGGCGGATTGGGCTTCGGAGGCACCGGTGGATTGGGCCTCGGAGGAAGCGGCGGCTGAACGAAAATTGCGGGGGCAATCTGAGTCGTTCCGGCCGGTGATGCGGTGACGGTCGCGAACCCGGTTGCGACCATCAAGGCGAGAGCCATTATGGCAACAATAATGCGTTTCATGGTCCCCCTTTTCTGACCACTTATTCGGGTCTTATCGGTTAGGGGCGCCAAACGGAATGATTACGCCAGGCGACCAGAGCGGAGGATTTAGCAACGTGGAGGGGTCTTGCTTCTAAGCCGGGATCGGCTGGATTGGGCGCACAAGACCAAGGGTCTCGCTGCTACAGAAGCCTGACACACGAATATTAGGCCAGTAGTTGTTGTTTGTCTGTGTCGTGTGACTCCCGGCAGTGTGATAACAGTAGGCCTTTTATCGAACGGCCTTTGCCCGGGCACGACTCCCATCCGACCAGAACGACCCGACTACTTTGAAGCTCTGCAACTACAAGTGGTGCCTAGGTCAAAGAGGCGGGAACGCCTTTAGCCTGAACGAGATTCCTGTCGCAGCACAAGCTTACCTTGGAGGGTCTTCCGGTTTCCCGGATGCATTCTGTGCTTGTTTCGCCCGCTTTTCATTTTCCCTGATGATCCGCTTCGCGGTTTCTCTGCCTGCACTAGACACCCCGATTGGAAGCCCGTGGCGGTGAATGCTTATCAAGTGCTACGCCCCTCTTCAACGTCTTTGTAAGGATGACAGCACGGGCGAGTCCGAAGAGCGAAAAAGCGACTTCGCTGATGGCTGAAAGCTGACAGCTGAAAGGGGTCGTTCAATCCTCACACCGCCTTGTGACCCACATCACTTCGCCTTGGGCTGTCGCTGGTCAAGAATCGAACCATCGTTCGGTAACGGGGTGATCTCCAAACCGCAACGGAATTCCAGGTGGGATGGCGAATCGCTAGGCAGCTGGGTTGAACCAAGTTCCTTCCGATGGTCCCGCAAACAGAAAGGGCAGCAATGGCCAAAGGTTCGGTGCAGATCGTAGTCGAACGATGCAAAGCCTGCGGTTTCTGCGTGGAGTTTTGTCCCACGCACGTACTGGCGCTCTCCTCCGCCTTCAACGCCAAGGGATATCACACACCCTACATGGCCCATCCCGAAAAGTGCAGCGGTTGCGATTTGTGCGGCATGTACTGCCCGGACTTCGCGATCTTCGGATTCAAGCAAGCTGCCGCCGCAAAAGAAAACGCCGAACAAACCCAGGATACGGCGCCCGCAAAAACTCCCGCGGCTGCGATCGAGACCAAGGAGGCGCAAGATGCACGCTGATCCGGCCGGAGTACTCACCGGCACACATTTTCTCGATGGCGATCACGCCTGCTGCGAAGGAGCGCTGGCTGCCGGCGCGCGCTTCTCATCCGGCTATCCCATCACCCCTTCGACTGAAGTCGTGGAGCGCTTCGCCCAGCGCATTCCCACCGTCGGTGGAACATTCATTCAGATGGAAGACGAACTCGCCGCCTCGATCGCGCTGCAAGGCGCTGTGTGGGGCGGAGCTAAAGCCTTCACGGTGACCTCCGGGCCAGGCTTTTCGCTGATGATGGAGCACATTGGTTACGCCGCCATGACAGAGACGCCGTGCGTCTTCGTCGATGTGCAACGCGGCGGACCTTCGACCGGCTTGCCGACGCTCCCGGCGCAAGCCGACATGATGCAGGTGCGCTGGGGCTCGCACGGCGATTACGAGATCATTGCCCTCTGTCCCAACTCGCCCCAGGAATGCTTCGACCTGACCATCACTGCCTTCAATTACGCCGAGAAATACCGCTGTCCGGTGTTCGTGATGATGGATGAAGTGGTCGGGCACATGACCGAGAAAGTCGTGATCCCTCCGCCGGAGCAGATCGAGATTGAGCCGCGGCGCTACACCGAGCTTTCTCCAGAAGATTTTCTCGCATTCAAGGCGGGCGATGACCTGGTACCTGACATGCCGCGCGTCGGCGAAGGCTATAACGTGCATGTCACCGGCTTGACCCACGACGAGCGCGGTTATCCGGACATGACGACCGCTACCCAGGACAAACTGGTGAAGCGACTGCAAGAGAAGATCACGAAGAATGCCGACAAGATCATCCTGTACGAAGAGGAGCAAACCGAAGGCGCAGAAGTAGTCGTAGTTTCTTACGGCATCACCTCGCGCGTGGCGCAGCGCGCCATCGACATGGCCCGGCAAAAGGGCGTCAAGGTCGGCAAGTTCCGCCTGATTACCGCGTGGCCGTTCCCGGAAAAACGAGTTGCCGCGATCGCAGAGAAGGTGAAGGCGCTGGTTGTTCCAGAGTTGAACCTCGGACAGATGGTGCGCGAAGTGGAGCGCGCCGCCGCAGGCAAGACCAAGGTCCGGCTGGTAGGACACGCCGGCGGTAGCGTCCACAAGCCGGAAGACATTTTGAAGGCGATCATGGAGGTGGCACGATGAGCGACGCGAGTCTGGTAATCCCGCAAAACCCGGTCGAGCAGTTTTTGCGCATGGACCGCATTCCCCACATCTGGTGTCCGGGATGCGGTATCGGCACAAGTGTCAACTCCTTCGCGCACGCCCTCACGGATGCCAACATCGACATGAAGAATGTGGCGATCGTCTCCGGCATCGGCTGCACCGGACGCGTTGCCGGCTACGTCAACCTGGATTCGTTCCATACCACGCATGGCCGCGCGATTCCGTTCGCGACCGGTCTGAAGCTGGCGAATCCCAAGCTGAACGTGGTTGTGTACTCGGGTGACGGTGACCTGTTCGCGATTGGCGGCAATCACCTGATCCACGCCGCACGTCGCAATGTGGACATCAAAGTCGTCTGTGTGAACAACCTGATTTACGCCATGACCGGCGGGCAAACAGCGCCGACGACGCCGGGAGCGGTCATTACCTCGACCAATCCTTATGGGACCTACGATCCCGCGTTCAATCTGCCTTATCTTGTCGAAGCGTCGGGAGCGGTTTACGTGGCGCGCTGGACCGCGTTTCACGTGAAGCAGCTGGCTCGCTCCATGGAAGAAATGTTCGCCAAGAAAGGTTTCAGCTTCATCGAGGTGCTGTCGCCGTGTCCGACGCTCTACCAGCGCCGCAACAAAATGGGCGATGGCCTCGACACCATGAAGTTCTATAAGCAGGTCAGTAAGGTTCGCAACGGCGCGCCCACCAGCGAGGTCGGGCTGACCAAGAGCGGCGAAATCATCGTCGGCAAATTTGTGGATCGCGAGCGCAGCGACTACGGCGGCCTGATGCACGACAGCCTGGTTGACGCATTGGGCGAAGAATATGTAGAGACGGAGGCGTGTTCATGCCAGTAACAGAGATCCGTATCGCAGGGTTCGGCGGGCAGGGCGTGATCCTGTCGGCAGTCGTCATCGGCAAGGCGGCCTGCATTTATCAGAATGGCTACTCGACCATGACGCAGAGCTTCGGGCCGGAAGCGCGCGGCGGCGCTTGCAGCGCGCAAGTCATTCTGTCCGACCAACCAGTGCTCTATCCCTACGTCACCCGCCCCGACGTCCTGGTGGTAATGTCGCAGGAGGCTTACACACTGTTCAGTCCGCAGCTCAAGGACAACGGCATCCTGGTTATTGAGGAAGACCTGGTGCGAATCGGCGATTTGCCGGCGGGAGTGCGCGTTTACAGCATTCCGGCGACGCGCATTGCCGAAGAGCTGGGCAAGAAGATGGTGTTGAATATCGTAATGGTCGGATTCTTTGGCGCAGTCTCGCAGGCCATCGATCCGGATGCCTTGCGGAAAGCGGTAGCCGCGTCCGTGCCCGAAGCCTATCGCGAGCTGAACCTGAAAGCCTTCGATCGCGGCTTCGATTACGGAACAAAAGAGCTGAGCGAAATTATCGTGAAGCAGGAATCGCAGGTCGCAGTGGCGGCGTTGGAAAACTGAGTCCAAAGCGTTGCCAGGAAATTATTTCGCTTGCCGGTTGAAGCTGCTCAGTGCGGACTCAAAGCTCGCTGAACTTACTTTCACATCTCCCTGGTAGGGCCGATCGATATCGGCAATGGCCACCAGGATCAGCGAGATCAGAAAGCTGAGGACGATTACCTGCAATAAGTGAAAGCGGAAGTTCGAGACTCCGAAGAAACAAGCTGCCGTGATAGTAATGACGCCGCCGGCTATCAGCACTGCCCATAAGATTGCGGGCAACTTTTCACGACCCTGGGTAAGGCGAATGCGCCGATGTTCGGTCAGGTTCCGCAAGGTGGACATCGACTCTCCCAGCAGTTGCTGATCGTCCGGCTGTGATTTAAGCTGCCCAACTACACCCCACATCTGCTCGACGATCTCGCCTCCGGTGTGCGACGGCTCCTGGTCGTTGTTCATGGCAGGAAATTCGGAGTTCAGCACAGTTTCTGCGTAAGTGCGAGCAAGGTCCTGAAGCGTTCCACGGCCTGGTCCTCCCAACTGCGAACTGATGCGATAAACGTTCACCAGGTCGTTGGCTTCCTGGTCGGCATTCACCTCCGCCTGCTGAAACATGGTCCACACGCCGGAGAGCATGAAGGCAAGAAGCACAGCGTAGGTGGTGCCGATCACCGCAACTACCGCTCCAGTAAAGTCGTTCGATTCCTTGCGGGAATGCGTCGGCGAGGTGCGGGTGACGGCGAACAAAAAGCCAACTGCCGCACCTACGCAGGCAAAAACGATAACTAGATTAGCCACCATGGTGAGCCGATCGGTGAAGATAGCTTACAACGCTCAGCCGAAGTGCAAACAATTAACTTCCATCTGCTGGCAACGTCGGCAACATGGCATCCATCTTTACCAAGCGGAGAAATTCTATGTCAACCGAAGCGCATGATGAAGACGCCGGCAAAGGCGCAGTGGAACAGGATCGGCGGGAACAGAAGACCAACGTTTCAATAACCGGGCAGAACGGGCATCGCGATCAGGATTCGCTCCTGAAGTCCGCGAACAGCGACTTCCCGGAACCGGGACAAAACGAAGAACATACCGGCGAGCCGCACGGGAACAATGAACTGAATCGCGACACGGAGGTCAATCCGGAAGGGCTGAACCAGGATCAGGATCCGGGATTCCGTCAGAAAGAAAACCAGAACAAAAGCAAGGATGATCCGCTGGCGGCATAAGAGATCACCACACAAAGCGAGCGTTTGAATAATCGAGCCGGCAGCTGATTGCCGGCTCAACGTTTTTCAGCACATAAACGGCCATACGCATCCGCAAGTAAGCCTGCCGCCAGCGCGCTTCGTCCCCCTTCTTGAAGACTGCTATCGCAAAATACCTTCGCGAAGTGGATATTTGTACAGGCAGACGAATTGGGAGGCCAACAATGTTGATGAGACTCAAGCGGCTCTGGGCTAATCTTGCGGTGTGCGGTGTGGTTGTTATTCTGTTATGCGCCAAAGGAGTGACGCAACAGAATTCAGGCGCATCCCAATCAACCTCTCCGCAGACTTCGGCGGAACCCGACGGCCAGCACGATTTCGATTTCGAAATCGGCAGCTGGAACATTCATTTGAAGCGCCGCCTGCATCCATTGACCGGCTCCAATACCTGGGTCGAATTCGACGGGACTTCGGTTACCCGCAAGATCTGGGATGGGCGCTCGCAGATCGAGGAGTTCGAAACCACCGGCGTTGGCGGCCGCGTAGAAGGCCTCACCCTGCGTCTCTATCGTCCCGAAGCTCATCAGTGGTACCTATATTGGGCCAACGGCAAGGACGGCATTCTGGGTCAGCCCATGATCGGCGAATTCAAGAACGGCGTCGGCGAGTTTTACGACCAGGAAGAATTCACGGCAGAGCCATCTTCGTCCGCTTCATCTGGTCAAAAACGAATACCGACAAGCCGCACTTTGAACAGTCGTTCTCGGATGATGGCGGCAAGACTTGGGAAGTCAACTGGATCACGGATCAGACGCGGGCGCCGGCTACATCGGACAAAACCCATTGAACTGCGCGGTATGGTACGCCAGCTCCGCAGAGGAAATGGTGACGGCAATGGCTCTAGTCGGAGTTGAAGAATTGTTGCTGGTCGGAGGAAACAACCGGGCGCTCCGCTCAGGATGAGGAGGAAAGGGTGGAGGCGGCGTGAATGGCAAGCGGACGCTATAAGCAGACTTACTGTTGCCCATCCTCGGAGAAGGTGTGCATCGCGTATTGAAATCCCGCCGGACTTACCTTGACGTCGCCCTGGTATGGACTGTCGATATCAGCAATGGCAACCAGAATCAGCGAAATCAGAAAACTTAGCACCACCACCTGCATGAGGTGGAAGCGGAAGTTGGCAACCCCGAAGAAGCATGCGGCGGCTACGGTGATAACCCCGCCCGCGATGAGCACTGCCCACAAGATTCCAGGCAGCGCCTCCTGACTTTGCATAATTCGAATTCGGCGATGTTCGGTTAACGCTCGCAGCGTGGTTACGAGCTCTCCTACGGCTTGCGCCTCGTCGTTGGAATGGGGCTGGACGGCTGCAGACAGATTCCACATCTGGTTGACCATCCGGCCACCTTCCGGCGGCAAATCCCGATTGGTCATGGCCGGAAACTCGGTGTCGACAGCATGTCGCGCGTACTGGCGGGCAAGGTCGCGAATGTTTTTCCGAGCCGGTTCCTGCAATGACGCACTGATGCGAAAGATGTCAACCAGATCGTTGGCTTCCTGCTCGGCATTCACCTGGGCCTGCTGAAACATCGTCCAGACGCCGGAAAGCATGAAAGCGAGCAGAACTGCATAAGTCGTGCCGATCACGGCAACCACCGCGCCGGTAAAGTCGTTCGAGTCCTTGCGCGTGTGCGACGGGGAAGCGCGGACCACGGCAAACAGAAAAATAACCGCCGCACCAACACAAGCGATAACGATGAGGATATTGGCCAGCATGTGATCGGATCGAGTTGGGATAGCTTACACCGCTTGCGGCTGACAGGCAACGAGTGAGGTTTGGGGCAGTCGTTAGCGCTTTCGAGCCGCGAATTGGCTATTGAAGACTGCAAAACAGATGTCCGCGAGGCGCGGTGGAAGGCAAGGCCTTTCGGAAGATTATGACAGGCTTTTACTCGCCAAGAAACGAGGCATTGCATCGTAGATTGCAGTCAAGAAAACGATTTGCCACCTGCCTCCCATATGAACTGAAGTAGAAAAACACGTACTTGCCCCCTCGAAAAATTTTGTTGGCAACCTGTGGGTTGTATATCTACACTAATCACCCGGAAGCTGTCTCCGGTGGGGAACTCTTGGCGGGTTTGCAGGAAGCCTTGTGGGGTCGGCATTTCCAAGTGAACGAAGGGAAAGATCAGGCACTTCATAATGGCACCACCGCCCGCCGGTAGCTTTCAACAAGAAATCGCCGAAGCCGACATAACCATCTGGAAGGAAGCTTTATTCGCAGCCGACCTTCTCCTGCTTCATGCCTCTCCGGTTTACTACGGTCTCGGTATACCACGTGGCGATGGCTCCGCAGTTGTTCTGGTTCCGGGGTTTCTTGGGACGGACAGCTACCTGACGCAACTTCATTCCTGGCTGGGCCGGATCGGATATCGTCCTTATTTTTCGGGCATTGGCATCAACGCTGAATGTCCAAACCTCCTCATCCAGGCACGTCTGACTGACAATATCGAAAGAGCGATTCACGACACGCGCGGCAAGATTCACTTGATTGGACACAGTCTCGGCGGAATCATTGCCCGAGCGGTTGCCAGCCAGCGGCCCGACGATGTTGCCTCGGTCATCACGCTGGCATCACCTTTCCGTGGCACCGTGGTTCACCGCACAATCTTGCGAATGGCCGAATCGGTGCGTAAGCACATCCTCGAGGAACATGGACAAGGAGTGCTGCCCACCTGTTATACCGGCCGCTGCACTTGTGATTTCCTTTCGTCCTTACGCCGGAAGCTTCCAAAATCGGTTGTCGAGACAGCCATCTACACTCGGCACGACGGCATCGCCGACTGGCGATATTGCACCACCGGTGATCGCGACTGCGATTTTGAAGTGGCAGGCACTCACATCGGCTTGGCCTTCAATGCCGCCGTATATAGCATCATCGCCAAGCGCCTTGCCCTGGCGCGCCCGTGCGATTAACCGCTGCGCGAATTTCTGCGCGACCCGCCCGAAATACTACGGAAGTAGTATCCGCAAATTGAATTCTGTGTTGCGACTCGCATTTGAGTGCGGTAGGCTGGCGGGGACTCAAGCTTCTCAATCGCTGGTGCCAATTTGGGAACGTTGCGCAAACATTGCTGATTGTTGGTGATTCCGCGTTCCAAAAAGTGGACACTGATCGAAACACAGCTGCGCTTGGCTTGGCGTGCGGGATCGTCACGTTCCCGTGTGCGGGTTCCAAGACCTGCTGACACTCTAGTTTTGGCCGACTTCCCGAACCTTGGGCGAGTGGCAAGGAGGTTTTTATGCGGCCTAAGACGCTCTCCGTCGTAATTCTATTTATCGTTCTGACTTCTCTCACTACTTTCTCTCAGCAAACCGATATCCCGCGTTACTCAGCTTTCGGCGCGTTTTCTTATCTCAGCACGCCCTCGTTGAATCTGACCCAGCGCGGATTCGACGGCGACTTTGGCGTCAACGTCTTCAGTTGGCTGACGGTTGGCGGCGATTTCAGCTACGCAAGCGGTCACTCTTCGCTATATCCCACGGCTCTTTCGTCTTCAGCAAAAGCTGCCTTGGCGCCGATTCTGCCGCTGCTGCCACCGGGCTTCGTGTTGGCAGTCCCTTACAACTCTACGACCTATACGTACGAGGCGGGACCGCAATTCAACTACCGCCATTTTCAGCACGTGACCTTGTTCGCTCGTCCGGCACTCGGAGCACTGCACGCGACCTTCAGCGCCAAGCCGGGCAATTGCACTCAGCCCCAACTGGACTGCAGCGCAATACTCACCCAGATCGTTACGGGTCTGGTGGGGCCGAGTTTGGGCAAATCTGACACGGTTGTGTTCTACGGCTTTGGAGGCGGAGTCACCTATGAGATCACGCCGCACTTCGGCCTGCGCGTAGCCTCCGATTTCGTTCACTACAATTATTTCTCGAATCTACTCGACGGAGGCCGCAACAGCGTTCGAGTGGTGGTGGGAACGAAGTTCAGTTGGGGAAAAAACATCGCCAAGTAGTAACTGTTTTATTTGGCGATTGCCGGCGCGTTCTCCGTACAGGGGCGCGCTTTTCCGTGTTTAGCTGAAAACTACTCAGCTCGAATACTTCTCCAGAATGCTGACCATCAGCCTCCCCGATTCGTGAGAAAACGATGCTTCCCGCATGACCTTCCCTTGCAGCACGCAAAACTCATAATCCTGCCCGACGACAACAGAGGGTAGAGACAAGCTGCAAGTGGGAGCAATCAGCGCTTTAATGCCGCCGCCGGTCATATTGGCCAGCTCACCGGCCGCGTCGCGAACGTCCTCGGGAGAAAGCTCAGATGGATCAAGTCCCAGGAAACTTCCGCAGATCTGGCGCGCCAATTGCATGTCAATGTCCAGCTGCACAGCTCCTTGCCAGTCGCCGACAATTTGGACCGCGGAGACAATGTAGCCGTTGTGCTTGTCAGGCTCCAGTCTATCGGCGCTGGGGCTTAGCTTCATGCCTGCCATAGAACTGAATATCTCGTCCACCACCTTGAGCAACTGATCTTGACAGATTGCGCAAGTCATAGCTTGCTCGACTGCTTCGGTTTCTGACATAAGTCGTTTTCTCGCCTTAACAGCTTCGAGTGCAGCACGTGGAACCCGCGAACTCGGCCATTCCGCAGAACAGAGGAGGCATTCCCGGCCGCCGGGGCAAAGCGCGCCTAGCAGAAATCATCGGAAAATTTCCCGTCGACTTGAGCGCTAGCCATACTGATCCTCACTGCTCCCCCTTGGCCGCTAAACCGGCTGCTAATCGCCTCCTGGCAAACCACACATATACTGGCACTCCCGCAGCGATCACCAGGATGCCCGAAGCAGAGTTGCGAATGTTTTCGGTGAAGCTGTAATACAACAGCAGGGCGGCAGCCATGATGAAGATTGCGGGCACCAGCGGATATCCCCAAGTCCGATACGGGCGCGGCGCATTCGGCTCTTTGCGGCGGAGAACAAACACCGTGCTCGCGGAGACCATATAGAACAGCCACTCCGCAAAAATCGCCAGGGAGAACAACTGGCGGAAACTGCTGGCAAACAGCAGCAAGACCACGGATAACAGAAGCTGCACAATCAGCGCGACCGACGGAGTGTGGAATTGGGGATGCACGTCCGCCAATGCCTTGAAGAAGTACCCATCCCGCGCCATGGCGAACGGCACGCGGGCGCCGCTCATAATCGTGCCATTCAGCGATACCAGGATCGACAGCGCCATCCCCGATGAAACGATTGCCGCGCCCCATGCACCAATCGCAATGGCGGTTGCCTCCGATGCCGGCCGTTGCGAAGCCGCGATCCTTGCCGCGGGAACAACGTATTGCACCGCTGCGTTGGTGAGCATATAGAGCGCGGCGACCACAGCGACTCCAACAATTAATGCAATTGGAATGATGCGTCCCGGATCGCGAATTTCGCCGCTGACCATGTTCAGGTCGTTCCATCCGTCATAGGCCCACAGCGCGGCGATCAGCGCAGCCATAAATCCAGCGACACCGCCTGTGGCGCCCTTGAATGTGGTCGCAAAATTCTGCCACGTTCCGCTGGAAGCGGTGAAAGCTACGACCGAAACAGCAACAATGATGGCAATCTTCAAAAGCGTAAAGATCACTTGGAAATCGCCGGCTCGCCTTATGCCGATGTAATTCAACGCGGTTATGAAAACCGTTGCGACGATGGCAGCAAGTTGTCCGTAGCTGACAGCGAACGGAGCGCTGATCGCCGTGTGGTTGAAGAATGCGAGCGCCGAGAACGTTCCCAGTATGCGAACCAGGCCGGTTGTGAGCGTGGCTACTGAAGCCGGCTTGGCAATGGCGAACCAGGTCCAGCCATACAAGAATGCGGGCAGCGGTCCGTAGGCATCGCGAATGTAGACGTACTCGCCGCCGGCTTGCGGCTTCATCGCGCCCAGCTCGGCATAGGTGATTGCGCCAGCCAGCGAGAGCGCGCCGCCGACAATCCATGCCACATAGACCAGCCACGCCGAGCCGACCGCCTGCATCATCTCCGCAGGAACAAGAAAGATTCCGCTGCCGATGATCGTTCCGACGACAATGGCGCTGGCATGGCTTATGCCAAGGTCGCGAGAAAGTGCGGACCGAGGTGCAGTGTCGGCTGTTTGAGACATGAGCGCTTAGCAGAGTGTAGCGGAGAGCTTGTTTAGGCCGCTGGCAACTGACAACTGCTTTAGTCAATTCTGGTCATCCTGGCCACCATGCGCTCATAGCGTCGCCACGGAGCCAGCGCGCGAAACCACGTCTGCATCTTCACGTCCGGGCCGATCAGATAGCGCAGTTTTGGGTTGGGATCGTTGGCCACGCTCGCGATCAAGCGTGCCACTTCCCGAGGATCCCGCCGCTTCGGTGCGCGCGACTTGACGAACTCGGCGAAGCGCTGGCTGCGCTCCTTATTGGGCGAGTTGGGATCCAGCGCTTGCTTGCCGATGCGAAGGTTGCGCTCCCAGATATCGGTGTCGTAATCGCCCGGCTCGATCAGCACTACGCGAATACCAAGCGAATGGACTTCAATGCGCAATGCCTCGCTCCAGCCTTCCAGCGCGAATTTCGACGCTGCATAGCTGCTCACAAGGGGCGCGGCCATTCGCCCGGCGACCGAACTGATCTGAACAATATGTCCCGAGCGCTGCTTGCGCATAGCCGGCAGCACAGCTTTCGTCATCGCAACGTTGCCGAAGAAGTTGGTTTCCATCTGCTGGCGAAGCTCAGCCAGCGTCATGTCCTCAGCAAATCCGCCGCTACTGAATCCGGCATTGTTTACCAGAAGATCGATGCGTCCGTAGTCGCGAATAATTCCCTCGACTGCATTCGCGATCGTTTCCATCTCAGTAATGTCGATGCGCCGCAGATCCAGCCGATCGCGCAAGCCAGCCTGTTGCGCTGCGCCTTCCAACTTGCCGCCGCGTGCCAGGTCGCGCATCGTGGCAGCCACGCGATATCCGCTCGCCGCCAGCTCCACTGCCGTTACCAATCCGATGCCGCTCGAGCTTCCGGTCACAACCGCAATTTTTTCCGTGTTCATGACTATCTGCCCAATCCCTCAAATCGCCGCACAGGCCGTAAACAAGCCCGTTCGCAGCCCAACGATTGCCGCGCGCCAGACCGATGCGAGAAGATAGAACTTGTTCCAGAAATTGCTTTGTATCAGGGTACGGCCTTCAGCCGTGCCGGTAGCGTGACATGCATCTGGGCTTTAGCCCCTGTCGCGCATGTTGCAGGGCTGAAGCCCCGCCCTTTATACATCCTCTTCGGCCCGACTAAAGTCGTGCCCTGATACAAATCGGGCTCTTAAAACCCACGATCATTGCCACATGATTAGAGCACCTTTGTATATCCTTCACGAAATGGATTAATAAAATATGCCAATCGATAAAGCTAAGCCGGGCCCGAGCGAAATCGCGCCCGCCACAGGAAAGCTGGGAATCATGATTCCCGGCATGGGAGCCGTTGCGACTACCTTTGTCGCCGGCGTCGAAGCGGTACGCAAAGGCATTTCCAGCCCGATTGGATCGCTGACCCAGATGGGAACCATCCGCCTGGGCAAGCGCACGGAAGGCCGCTCACCCAAGATCAAAGACTTCGTTCCACTCGCCGGATTGAACGATCTCGTCTTCACTGGCTGGGACATCTTCGAGGACGACATGTACGCCGCCGCCGGCAAAGCGGGGGTGCTCGATCGCTCTCTGCTGGAGCAGGTCAAGCCGTTCCTCTCATCGATCAAGCCTCGCAAGGCGGTCTTCGATCACAACTACGTCAAGAACCTCGACGGGCCTAATGTCAAGAAAGGCAAGAATCGGATGGATCTGGCCGAGCAGGTGCGCGACGACATCCGCGACTTCAAGCAGTCCAGTGGCGCCGACCGGCTGGTCATGATCTGGTGCGGCTCGACCGAGACGTTCATTGAGGCCGGTTCAGCGCATAAGTCGATCGAGGCGCTGGAAAAAGCCATGCACGCCAACGACGAGAATATCGCGCCCTCGATGGTCTACGCCTACGCTGCGCTGAAGGAAGGCGTACCTGGTCCGGCGCCTGCTCGAGAACACCTCGAATGAATCATTCTTGAAAGCGAGCTTTACCGAGAAAGCGCGGATCGACGAGCTCTTGCGCGATCCCGAGGAGATCGGTGCCATGTTGACCCGGACGCGGCGGCCCAAGACCGACTCACCACGACCTGAGCTTGGCGCGGAGCCAGCGCCCTTCAAGAACGAGCCGCCGACCGACTTCGCCCGTGCGGAAAACCGCGAATCGATGCGTCAGGCGCTCGAATCGGTGCGGTCGCGGCTGGGCAGGCGGTACCCTCTCTGGATCGGCGGGCAGGCCGTCGACGGCGGGGCGCGCTGGCTGGATTCGCTTGATCCGAGTCAATCGTCGCGAATCGTGGGCCAGGCGGCGATGGCGACCGCCGCTCGATGCTCGAGCGGCGATTGGGGCCGCCCGAACCGGCGCTGCCCGCATGGGCCGCGACGCCGGCCCGCACTCGCGCCGACGTCCTGTTCCGCGCGGCCGCGATCATGCGGCAGCGCCGGTTCGAGCTGGCCGCGTGGGAGATCTTTGAATGCGGCAAGCCGTGGGCCGAGGCAGACGCCGATGTCGCCGAGGCGATCGATTTCTGCGAATTCTACGGCCGCGAAATGATCCGCCTGGCCGAGCCCAAGCACCGCGACGTCCCGGGCGAGACCAACTTCACCGAGCATCTTCCCCGCGGCGTGGCCGTGGTGATTCCCCCCTGGAATTTCCCGCTGGCGATCCCCACGGGCATGACCGTGGCCGCACTGGTCGCCGGCAACACCGTCATCTTGAAGCCGGCCGAGCAGTCGCCCGTGATCGCCTGGCAGCTCGCCGAAGTCCTGAGCGAAGCCGGTCTGCCCGCCGGTGCCCTCAACTATCTGCCCGGGCTGGGCGAGGAAGTCGGCCAGGCGCTGGTCAATGACCCGGGCGTGCACCTGGTCGCATTCACCGGCTCGCGCGACGTCGGGCTCTTGATCAACCGCCAGGCCGCCGACACCAAACCGGGGCAAACGCATGTCAAGCGGGTGATCGCCGAGATGGGGGGCAAGAACGCGATCATCGTCGACGACGACGCCGACCTCGACGAGGCCGTCGTCGGCGTCATTCACAGCGCGTTCGGCTATGCCGGCCAGAAGTGCTCGGCGTGTTCGCGAGTCATCGTGCTGGAGGGAATTCACGACGCATTCCTGGCTCGCCTGGTCGAGGCGGCCCGAGCCATGAAAGTCGGACGCGGCCGACGATCCCGAAACGCTCGTCGGGCCGGTGATCGATGCCGATGCGCGGCGTAGAATCCTCGAGTACCAGCGGATCGCCGCTCTCGAAGGCAGAATCGTCTTCCACGGCGACGTCGGCGACCTCGCCGACCGAGGCTTCTTCGTCGGCCCGCTGATCGTCGCCGATATCGACCCGCGACGCACGCCTCGCCCAGGAGGAGATCTTCGGGCCCGTGCTGGCCGTCCTCAAGGCAAAGGACCTGGACGACGCCTTGCGCATCGCCAACGGCACCGACTACGCCTTGACCGGAGGGCTCTATTCACGTAGCCCGGCCAACATCGAGCGCGTGACGCGCGAGTTTATTGTCGGCAACCTGTATATCAACCGCGGAATCACCGGAGCACTGGTTGATCGTCAGCCGTTCGGCGGGTTCAAGCTCTCGGGCATCGGCACCAAGGCCGGTGGATCGGACTACCTGCTCGAATTCCTTTTGACCCGGTGCGTGACCGAGAACACGATGCGGCGAGGGTTTGCTCCGGAGGACAGCGAAACGCAATAGGACGCGCCGACGGGCAGATGCGCCGCAGCCTTCCCCCCTTTCAAAGGGGGGGTTCGGGGGGGTAGGCAGCGATCAAGCAACCACCTCGTTATTGAGTGGTAAGCACGTCTGGGCGTCCTTTCCAGCTTTTCATCACCTCCGGGGCCAGGGCTGACGCCGTCAAGCTGTCACTCCGGAAGCTCGCTGCCGCGGGTTTCGGGAACGAAGAGCAGGATCAAGAGTCCGACCCAGAACAGGCCCGAAGAGCGACGACGGCCCAGCGCAGGCCGAGCGCCGAGCCCAGAGTGCCGCGCACGATCAAGGTCGCCGCACCCAGGACGCGGCCGAGGTTGAAGCACACGCTCGAACCGGTGGGCGCAGCCTCGTGGGAAAGAGCTCGGGGAAGTAGATGGCGTAACCCGCGTGCATCCCCAGTACGAAAAAGGCCATCACGGACAGGAGCCACACGGCCTGCGTTCCCGTGGCGGCGCCGAGGAATGCGGCGGGGGCCGTGATCGCCGCTCCCAGATGATAAAGAGCGAATGCGAACCGGCGACCGCGCCAGGAAGCCAGAGGCGCGAAATGTCAAGAGACCCAAGAGGCCGCCCGTGACGTTCATGATCAGGTAGGCGCGGCTGCCTGAGGCCTGCCGCACGTCGGACGAGACGCCCTCGCCGAGCACGAGGCCGACCAGCTCGGGAGACCAGGCGAAGATTCCCCAGAATGTCGCCAGGCCGACCGTCGCCAGGGCAAGACCGAGCAGGGCCTGCGCACGCCAGGGCCGGCCGGCCAACTCGCGCAGCTCGCCGAATCTCGGGGTCGACCGTGCCGGGGTCTGCGCCGTGCGCGGCGACCCAGCGTTGCGGCTCGCGGATGCCGAGCCGGATCCATAAGACCAGAAGCGCGGGCGCCAGGCCCACGAGAAACCCCAAGCGCCATGCGCCTGGTCCTCACGAAGATCATCCCAGTCCCGGCGGCCAATGCGGTGCCCAGAACGCTCGAGGCGTGAAATATTCCCGCGGCCGGCGCACGGGCACGGGTCGGGAACGTCTCGGCCACCAGCGCCGCCGCAATCGCCCATTCGCCACCCGCTCCCAAGCGCCACCAGGAACCGTAGTGCGTGCACCTGCACGGTTGTCTCGAGCGAACGCCGTGAGCGCCGAAAAAACGGAATAAACCAGAATCGTCAGCGCGAGAATTCGCGCCCGGCCGAAACGGTCGCCGAGCATCCCGAATCCGAGCCCTCCCACTGCGCCCCCGAGCAAGAACGCAGCCAGGCCGAGATTCGCCTGCTGCTCGATCACCGCGGGATTGCCCGCTGTCAGCTCCTTGAGCATCGGCGTCTTGAAGACCGTGAACAACTGCCCCTCGTAGACGTCGAACACCCAGCCGGCTGAGGCGACGGCCAGCACCAGCCAGTGACTGGCCGATAGACCATCAAACCAGCGTGGCTCGCTCTCGGCAGTGGGCATGGGCGAGGCTCCCAGGTGGCTGGTTGATCCCTGCCCAGCACCAAACCGCTCAACAACGAGGTGGTTGCTTGATCGCTGCCTACCCCCGAACCCCTCCTTTCAAAGGGGGGGAAGTAAATCGGCTCAATTCAATTGTTCGGCGCTTCCGTGTGCCTGCAATAACGAGTGGCGCCGGCTGTAGCCGAAGTAGATCAAGAGGCCCAGCACGAGCCAGACCACGAGGCGGATCCAGTTATCCGGGCCGAGCGAGAACATCATTCCGCCATTGACCACAATGCCCATGGTGCAGACCACCGGCATCAAGGGTGTGCGGAAGGGGCGAGGCGCATTCGGGGTCGGTGATGCGCAGGACCCACACGGCGGCGGACACAACCACGAATGCGAAGAGGGTGCCAATGCTGACCAGGTCGGCGAGGAACTCCAAGGGCGCGATGCAGCCGCCGCACCCACGAACACGCCGACGACGATCGTGCCGATCCACGGCGTCTTGAACCGCGGATGGACCGCCGCGAAGATCCGGGCTGGAAGCAAGCCGTCGCGGGCCATGGCCAGCAGGATCCGCGGCTGGCTCAAGTTGCCGACCAAGAGCGAGCTGGTCATGCCGGCCAGAATTCCCAGCGTCACGAGTCCGCCGGCGAAGGTCAGCCCCCGCGATTGCAAGGCCGCGGCCAGCGGTGCTTTCACGTCGATCTCGCGATAAGAGACCATCCCGGTCAACACGGCGGCGGCCGCGACGTACAGGACGGTGCAGATCACAAGCGCCCCCATGATGCCGATCGCCAGGTCGCGCTGCGGCCGGCGAGCCTCTTCGGCGTGCGTCGAGATCGAGTCGAACCCGACGTACGCAAAAAAAATTCGGCCCGCACCCTTGAAGACTCCCCCCCACTGCTCCTTTTCGTGGAGGAACGGCCGCCAGTTCCGCGGATCGACATAGGCCGCCCCCACGCCGACCAAGGTGAGGATGACGGCGACGTTCAAGAGCACCATCGCCGCGTTGAACCCCGCACTTTCCTTGATGCCGATCACCAGGATCACGGTCACGGCCGCCGTGATGAGCACGGCGGGCAGGTTGAACCAGGCGACACAGGTTTGACCGTCGGCCAGCGTCACGGTTTTCAAGAAGAACCGGGCGGCGCCGACGTCATAGTCCCAGGGCGCCGACCGCAGTCGTGGGTCGAGCTGGACGTGGAAGACGTTTCGCATGAACTCATTGAGATAATTGGACCAACCGGCGGCGACGGCACTCGAGCCGATCGCGTATTCGAGGATCAGGTCCCAGCCGATGATCCACGCCAGGAGCTCGCCCAAGGTCGCGTAGGCGTAGGTGTAGGCGCTGCCGGCGACGGGCACCATGCTGGCCAGCTCTGAATAGCACAGGGCCGCGAACGCGCAGCCGAAGGCGGCGAGCAGAAACGAGACCATGACCGACGGGCCGGCGAGCTCGTTGGCCACCCTGCCCGTCTGGACGTAGAGCCCGGCGCCGATCGTGGCGCCGACGCCCAGCCCCGTGAGCGCCACCGGGCCCAACCGCCGATTGAGCCGCTCGCTGTCATTCATCTCGCCGATCAAGTGCTTGACGTCCTTGCGACGAAAGTAGCTGGACGGAAGCAATCCCATCCGGAGGTTCCCCTTCCAGTTCAAGGTTCGGCGATCAATCCGCCGGCATCGGTCGGGCGGTTGCGCGTCCTATCTGACGCGGCGGTCGAGTCACCAGACTACGACACGGCCCGCCCGAACGCAAAAGGAACTCCGATTCGGCCTGTCGCGATGATTGCCGACGCGAAAACGTTGTTCTCGAACCGGCACCTATCGTTCGGGTGATCGTTCGCATACAATCGGCCGGTCGTGCGAACAACTGGCCCACGCTCCTGGACCACACAGTTCGCCGGGCAAGGCCGGCGGGCAGACTGCGATGTCGATCCCATCTCGACTCAGAAACAGGCCGGCTTCGCTCGCTCGACGCCTATCGAGGTTTCGTGATGCTGGCGATGGCCTCGGGGGGCGTCGCGACGCTGGGCCGCCTGGGCGATTGCGGTGATTCAGCCTGGTCGTTCCTGCTGCAAGCTCTGATCGAGCAGTTCGATCATGTCGAATGGCGAGGCTGCTCGTTCTGGGACTTGATCCAGCCGTCATTCATGTTCTTGGTCGGCGCGGCGATGCCGTTTTCCTACGCCAGGAGACGGGCGGCCGGCGACACCGCGCAGATGCTCGGTCATGCAGTCTTCCGGTCGGTCGTCTTGATCGTGCTGGCCATCTTTCTGTCTTCCACCGCCGGCCCGCATACCCATTTCGTCTTCACCAACGTGCTCGC